>JANQIE010000078.1 GCA_028282295.1 Desulfobacterales bacterium
TGTAGTCAACCTACCGCGAGCCCTTGGCAACGACGGATCTGGAGCCCTCCGGCGTTTGCAACGCTGGGGGTTATTTGTTGCCCAGGGTCCCGAGTTCAATGGATTTGATGATGTCCTTGGCGTCCTGAAAGGTGGGTTTGATGCGCACGGCTCCCTCAAAATAGGTTTTGGCCTTTTGGGGCTCTTTCATGTAGATGTAGAGTTTACCGATGTTGTAATAGATATGCGGTTCGTTGGGATGAATTTTCAGGGCCCGCGAGTAATGCTTCAACGCGCCGATAAAGTCGCCCCGGCGCCGGCAAATGACGCCCAGGCTGTTATAAACATTGATGGTTTCGGGATTGATTTCCTGGATTTCGGTCAGAATTTGTTCGGCGTCTTCGTCCTTTTCCTTGCTCATGTAAATGTCGGCGGCTTTCTGCAGGTATTTTTCCGCGTCCTGGGCTTTGCCCAGGGTCTGATAAACCCGCCCCATGGCTTTAAATGCCTTGGCATACAATCGATCCAACTGGGTGGCCTTGCGAAAGGCTTCGATGGCTTCGCCGTATTGGGCCTGGGCGGTCTTGATGTAACCGATGTTGTAGTAGACCTCGGCGCTTTCTTCTTCTTCAATCAGTTGCTGGAATACGGTCAGGGCGTCGTCCAGATTGCCGCTCTCGATCAACTCCAGGCCCTTGTTCAAGGTACTTTCCGCTTCGAGCGGCGCGGCCGCGTCCACCAGGGTCTGCAGCGATTCGAGCTTGCCGCGCAGATTGTTCACATCAAACGGCTGCACGATCAAACCGGTCACGCCGGCCTTGCCGGCCTGGATGACTTTCAATTTGGTAAAGGCGGCATCGATCAGGAAAAAGGGAACATTGAAGTAACGGTCATCCTGCCGCACGATGCGCAGCAGCGCCAGACCGGACATATCCGGCATTTCCCAAGAAGACAGGACGCAATCGAAGGCCTGCACACTCAAAACAGCCCAGGCATCGCTGGCGCTATTGCACTCGCGCATCTCGCCGAAACCACAATACCGCAAAATGTCCGTGAGTTCGCGCAAGGCGACGCCATTGTCGCTGACCAGTAAAAAGCTTCCTTTTTTCATAGACTATCCCAAAACCGGCGCTGCTGTTGCGAGTATTGAGGTAAGGGGGAAGTGACAGGGGGTCCCCCTGAAAATCCGGTAATTTTTCCGGTAACTTTTATTGATCGAGAAAGGGCCGGGCTGCGGGGCCGTCACTGGCGCCCTCTGCTAGGTCGTTATCGGCCTTGTTTATTTTTCTATCGGCACAAAGTCCTTGAGGTTTATTAATATTTTTTTCAATTTGATCGATGGCCGCCTGCGGCCGGGCGATGCCCGGCAGGCACAGGTAATGTTCACAATGATCCGCGCTGCTGCTGTTTTTATAATGTTGAATCAGGTCGGCGATCTTGCGGTACTTCACGGCATCGGCGGTAATTCCGGACAGCTCCAGCAGGTCGAAATAGAATTCGCCCCAACTGTTGGTTAGCAAATATTCGGCGCTTTGGAAACCCGCAACCGGTCCATCCGGCGGACCGATCAACACTACTACAATCTTTTGCCATTGCGCGGTGCGGTTGTAAACGCTTAAATCGCATTCATACCGGCCGACAAAAGCGGCGACCTGATGTACCGTACGCCGCAGGGCCCCTTGCGTCAACCCGCTCGCACCGGTGATAAACCGAAACTGCGAACCGGGCGGCGGCCACAGGCGGTTGTACAATAAAAATCCGATTGTTCGTAACAGCTCGGGCCCCTCAAATACAGGGTCCGGCTCGCATCCCGGCCCGATGCGGGACTGGTCCCACACCGACCAGACCGGCAAAAGCGGATCGTCGCTGCCGATCAGGGCCAATTGACGCGATTTGGCTTTTGCGCGCAAATCCAGCGAACACGCCGGCAGTTTGCCCGGTTGGGTTTCAAACAGACTGCCCGCTGCGTTTCTCAAAACCCGCAACTCGTCGTTATTGCCGCAGTTTGATGTGGAAGCCACGGCGACGTGCGCCTGCGCCATTCGTTCGCAAAAGTGCCGTATTTTTTTGACCACCTGTTGCTCGAATTGCCGTTTTTCCTTTTCCGGCCACCGGGCGTAGCGGTCCAGGTGTCCGGTTTGCCGTGAAGACCAGCGCCAATCCGCAAGCAGCCGGCTGCGCAACACCGAGCGCGGATTCGCGGCATTGCCCGGCTGGGGCTCCAAGGCATCGCTCAATCGCAGGTAGATGCAGTTCTGGACCAGCGCCAGTCCCTCTCGATCCTCTGTGCGACGATGAAAATCGACAACGCGTTCAAACAAAAGGGCGTACGGATCGAGCAGATAACTGTCGGCGATGGGCTCGGCAAATCGTTGTTTGACGGTTTCGCACAGGGGCGGATAATGACTTGCGTGAAAGTAATACGCGGCAATGAGCGACGCCTTGATCAGGGCTTTGGCCGGGTCGTGATTGGCTTTGTACAACTGCCACAACAGCGCATCAGGGCACTCACTTGCATCGATGGCCGTCACGCCCCCCAGGTCGGCGTAATCGTCCGCGAAAAACGTTGTGCCGGTGGCCTGCTGCGCCTGTTGAATCCAGCTTTGGTAGTCATCCCGGCCGATGCCGGGCGGCAGCAGGGCCCACAAGGGAATCCGGCCGCCGATGAGGATCAGGGTGCGGTAGAACTCATCTTTCAGGAGCGTGCGTTGGGTGGCGCCGCTGCTTTGGTCATCGATCGGCCCGAACCGGTTGTCCCGGATGTCATCCGCATGCAGAATGAAAAACCGGATGTCATGGTGATAGACGTCGCGCGCCCATTGCTCGATATGGTCGAGTTTGCGGCGCAGGCGTTCGAAGTTGGCCGGCCGGGCCGGGTTCCGGCGAACCACGACCCAGTAATCGAAATCCGAGTAGGATACCTGCGCCAGTGTTCCGGCGCTGCCCATCAGGTACAACCCGTTGATGGCCGCGGTTGTTGAAACATAGGGCCTGATTTTCGACTCGGTCAGCTTGAATTGTTTGAGCGCGGCCTTCCAAAACCCGGAGCCGAAAAAACCGTACAGACCGGATTCGGACATGGCGCCCTCCTGGTAACCGGGCAGAAACGGCGCGTTCACATGCAGTAAAAAAGGGATGGCCTGAAACAGCGCAGTTTTGCGGGTGGACAAAAACCGTATCAACTCCCGCAGACGGGCGATGTTGTAGGTCATGAACGCCTTGCGATGTTGCAGCAAGGTGCGTGCAGCCACCTCGGGGGGCGGTATTTGCGACCGGAGCGGTAAGTTGTCGGGTGTCATGGTCTGCCAAACCGTTTGGAAATTTTAAAGAATCGGGCCTCGGTTTAGAAATCGGCAGACATCGAGAGAAGGTTTAGTGGGGCACACGTCTAATCGGGGGAACTAAGAACTGGGAATTAAAAATTGAGAATTTAGGTATACTGCCATTTATAAATGATTTTTATCCGCAATTCTTAATTCCCCAATGGTGTTATTTGTTCCAGGAAAACAGCCGCGCGCCGATGGTCAGGCAGATTACGGTGAACAGCAACAACACGATCAGTTCCAAACGGACTTCTCCCAGACCGGCGCCGGCATTCATCACTTTGCGGGCGGCGGTGATCATATGGGTCAACGGGAAAATCTTGGCCACGGCCTTGACCCAATCGGGCGCCCCTTCCAGTGAGAACCATACCTCGGAGAGAAACATCATCGGCCAGGAAATAAAATTCAAAATGCCGCTGGTCATCTCCTCGCTGGTGCCTCGCGAAGCGAGCAACAGACCAAGGGCGATCAGGCACAATCCCCCGCACAAAAAGACCACCGCCAGATCGAGATAGGAACCGGCAACCTGAAAGCTAAAAATCAAATCACACCCGATCCAAACGACCACCAATGAAAAAAACAGCACGCACAACCGCGACAACGCCTGGGCCGTCAGGTACTCAAAGGCCCTGAGCGGTGTGGCTTTTAGCCGCTTGAGAACGCCGTTTTTGCGATAGCGGACCACCACGTACCCCACCCCCCAAAGCGTGCTGAACATCATGTTCATGCCCAGGATCCCCGGGAAAAGCCAATCCAGGTAGCGAATCGGCCGGCCCGCCACGGCTTCTTTCACGGCCAGGGTCTCGCCGGGGGGCTGCAGGGCGCCCAGAAGCAGTTTTTCAACGATGTACCCCTTGGGGGACGCTTCGCTGATCCAATATTGGGGCGGGTTGGTGCCGGCTTTAAGGAGAAGATCGATTCTATGGTGTTTGAGCTTGGCCAGCCCTTGCGCCTGATCGGCAAAGGGGACGAATTCAAGCAATTGGACCTGTTTGAAACGTTCGGGAATGCGAAGTTGTGCCGGGGTTGCCGGCTTGTCCGCTATCGGAAAGACGCCGATTTTATATTCGGCGAAGTTTTTTCCGCCAAAAATGACACCAAAGCCGACAATGATCAGAAACGGAAACAGCAGGTTCCAGCCCAATCCGGCCTGATCCCGGTAAAACTCACGATTGCGGGCGACAAAAATAACCCACATCCGTTTTAGACTTGGCAAGTTCACTCGATCACCTGAATAAAATTGAAAAAGAAATGCATCAAACTACGCCCGCAGTTCGCGTCCGGTCAGTTTCAGGAAAACATCTTCCAGATCCGGCGAGCGAATGACCATTGCGGACAGGTCGGCGCCGGCATCCAGCAAGCGCCGGACAGCACTATTGACGTCCTCGATGAACACCTCGACCCGCCCGTCGCCGGTGCGGTAGGTCATATCCAGGCGGTCCAGAACCGGAATAATCCCGTCAGGCGGAAAGGTCATGGCCGCACCGCCGCAATGGGCCTTGATCAACTCATCGGCAGCCCCCCTGGCAATCACACGGCCGTGGTCCATGATGATGATGTCATCGCACAGATACTCGGCTTCCTCCATGTAGTGCGTTGTCAGGACGATGGTTTTGCCCCGGGTTTTGACCCGGCGCACAATGTCCCACAGGTTGCGCCGCGCCTGGGGGTCCAGGCCGGTGGACGGCTCATCCAGAAACAGCAGTTCCGGCATATTGATCAACGCCAGCGCCATCAGCAGACGCTGACGCTGACCGCCGGAGATTTTATCGTTCATGCGGTGGGCGAAATCACCCAGGTGGCATAGCTGAATCAGTTCATCGATATCGTCGGACCGGGCGTACAAGGACCGGAAGGTCTCCAGGGTTTCACGCACGGTCAGAAAGGCCAGCAGGGAGGTCTGCTGGAACTGGATGCCGATTTCCTCACGAAAGGCGTCAGAGCGGGACTGCCCCTTGTAGAGAACCTGTCCGGACGTTGCGCTGATGATCCCTTCGATGATTTCAATGGTCGTGGTCTTGCCGGCGCCGTTGGGGCCCAACAGCCCGACACAGGCGCCCTGGGGGATATCAAAACTGATGTTGTCGACGGCCAGCACGTCGCGGTAGGTTTTCACCAGGTTGCGGATTTGGATCAAGGGGGCCATAAGCGGTTTCCAGTATCGGCGGCGTTGCCGACCACACTGCGTTTGCAGTGGCTTGACGTTCGTTTGGATGCAGTAAGGGCCGCGGAAAAAATAAAATATCCCAAATTCCGGTCCGTATTCAGGCCTCTTTCGTTCGATCTTCAATCGAAAAATCCTCGGAATAGAACGACTATTCCTGCGGCCTTTCGATTTCAGATCGAACGAAATAGTCCCAAATACGAACGTACTTTGGGACATTTTATTTTTTCCGCAACGCTAAAGGCGCAAGTTTAAAGAATCACCGGCGGCCTGTCAAGCCGCCATGGACGGTTATCAGCGTAACCGTATTTGGAGATCATCCCGTTGGTGGGCACGGCCCACCCGATCCTGCCATTGCCCTGGTAAGGCTATCCTGACGTCAATTACCCGTGTGCCGGTCGGATGGTGATATTCGGCTTTCAATATGCGGTTATCAATGCTATGAACGGGCCCAATTACCACCGGTTCACCCCCTACTTGAGAGATGACATATGTTGTCGATTGAAAATTTCAAAAACACCTATGCACCGGATACCATCGAGGTCGTAATTGCCGACAAGCCTTACAAGCTCTTTGTCCCGGCAAACCTGGACCGTTTCATCGATCCGGATGACCCCCTGCGCAATTTTCCACTTTGGGCCAAGGTCTGGGAAGCTTCGGGTATCCTGGCCACGGAACTGGCCCAGCGGCCGGTGCAGCCGCGGGAAAGCTACCTGGAAATCGGGGGCGGCCTCGGCCTGGTCAGCATCGTGGCCGCCGATTACGGCCACAACGTCACGCTGTCCGAGTATCAGGACGACGCCCTGGCCTTTGCAAGGGCCAATGCCGCGCTAAACGAGTGTCCCGATCTTGATATCGTCAAACTGGACTGGCACCAACCGCAGGCGCTGGGGACATTCGACTATCTTATCGGAACCGACGTGATCTACAGGAAAGAGAGTTTCACGGCGTTAACCACTATTTTCGATCTTTACCTGAAGCCCGGCGGTGAAATCATACTGGCCGAAGGCGTCCGCCCCAGCGTCATCGCATTTTTCAAGTCCCTGCAATCTCGTTATGACATCAAGGCCGCCCAAAAGGTGTTGCGTAGCCAGGATGAGGAAATACGGATTCTACTGGCCCATATCAAAACCAGGTCCCCATCCTAGGGCGTGCACTGCGGCCGGCAAAAGTGGGAAATACAAGTAATAATTTGTCGCGCTGTGGGAAACGGACGAAAAAAAACTGTGTATTGTTTTTCCTACCAGCGCCCATGCGGACCGCTCACTTTTCTGCTCAGCTCAGGCCGTAGTAAACGAACAATCAAGTTTATTAAATGAGTTACAGATTGATCGGGATCTTTTTTTGACTCACGGAGAACCGTTGCACACTTATTGCAGAGCCATTGATAGCAGTTTAACGCGTGTCCGTATAAAAACAGATCATAATAACAAGCGGAATGATACAGTTAGGGAAACATTATGGTCAAAATTGAAAAACGTAATCATCACAGAGTCGACGGCATCAATCTAATCAACTATTTTTGCATCGACCAAAACAACCGGATCACCAGCCAGGGGATGGGACGCACCCTCAACCTATCGGAATCCGGCCTTCTTGTTGAAACCCCACGCTTTATCGACCCCAAGCACATTGTCTTTTTAAACATCGGCTTAAAAAACAAACTCGTCAACATCAACGGCGAAGTGGTCTACTCGCGGTCAGGCGCCGACATCAGCTTCCAGTCCGGCATCCATTTTCTGCAGGCCGAACAGGCAGCCTACACCGAGCTGCGTACCTATATCGACACCATCAAAAAGCGGCCGGCGTCCGTCCCGGAATTTATCCCACCCCAAAAAGATCGTCCGGCCCTGCCGTTTATCACCGGTCCGTCGGTGGATTACTTGTATGTCCTGATGGAAGAGACGTTCCACAATGGCGAAAATATCGTCGAAGAGGGCAAATACGGTACCTGGGTATGGGTCGTTTTGGAAGGGGCGGTCGACATTGTCAAGCAGACTTCGAAAGGCCCTTACAAGATCCTGCGTCTGGGGCCCGGTAGCTTCATCGGCAACATCACCTCATTTTTGCTGCGCAATTATGCGCGCACGGCAACCGCCAAAGCGGTGGGTAAAGTGCAACTAGGCTTGTTGGACACACGCCGTCTGGCCAATGAGTATGCCCATATGTCGCCGGTGTTCAAGCGCTTTTTGATCAGCCTGAACAAACGGCTCAAGCTGGTCACCGACAATTTCATCGCCTTGCGCATGAACGACGAGAACCTGCCGCAGCCTTTAAAGGACCGGGCACCGATCGCACTGCCCAAATCCGATCCCCCCCAGACCTATTTCATCAAAAACGGTGCCGGCATCCTGTCCTTGCCCACACCGGTCGGTTCATGGCCCATTGCCGAACTGGGGAAAGGCGATTTTGTCGGTAAAATACCGTTTGTCGATTTGGGACAGGAACCCGCCGACGCCCACATTGTCAGCCCGGCCGGGTTCAGCGTGACATCGGTGCCGACCACCGCCCTGCAAGCCGCTCATCATCGGCTTTCAATCAGCTTTCAAAACATCATTGAGAACGTGGCCAATTGCACCAAGGCCACGACCCGGATGATAAAGGAGCAGATGGAGGCGACACATTAGGTCCTATTTTTTAAGAGAGGCCCGTCCGATAAACTGACGGCCGAACTTGGCCGCGATGGCGTCTACGGTTCGGTCCACCTGTTCCCAGTCGCGGCTGTCCTGCCCACTGGACTCAAACAGATCCGCCTGCATCGGTTTGCCGGCCGGTTGCAAGCCCGACGTGCCAACCCCCACCAAGCGGACCGGTTGGGTCAACCGGTACTGACTCAAAAGCTCACAAGCCGTGGTGTAAATCGCGCGTGACGACCAGGTTGCCGCCGCCGGTGTTTTACTGCGGGTTACCAATTTAAAATCAGCCAGTTTTAATTTCAAATGGATCGTGCGGGCCCGCAGGCCGGCCTTGCGCAATTGGCGGGCGACATCTTCGGCATGGTGCAGAAGTTGCCGTTTGATGACGACCGCATCCCTGGTATCCCTGGCCAGCGTATTTTCCGAGCTGATCGATTTGGCCTCGCGGTGGGGAGTTACCTGTGACGCGTCCTGCAGATGGGCCAATTGATGCAACCGCCGACCAAATTTGCCCAGTTTTGCAGTCAACGCCCGCACCGAAAACGCCCTCACGTCACCCAGGGTTTTGATGCCGAACTGGTCCAATTGCGCGGCGGTTCTGCGCCCGACGCCCGGAATCCGCGTGATCGCCAATCCTGCGGCAAAATCAAGCGCCTGATGCGGACAGATAATCGTAAGGCCATCCGGCTTTTCAAGATCCGAGGCGATTTTTGCCAAAAACTTCACCGGTGCGATCCCCACCGAGCAGGTCAGGTGCACCGTCTCGAAAACGGTTTTTTTAATCTTGCGGCCGATCTGCTCCGGCGAGCCCCACAAGCGCTCCAAGCCACCGATATCGACATAAGCTTCATCAATGCTGGTCGGTTGCACCAGTGGTGAAACCGAATTGAGCACCGTCATCACCCGGTGTGACACCTGCTGATAGCGCCGTCGCCGTCCCGGCACGATTATACCGTGAGGACATAGCTTGCGGGCCTGGAACATCGGCATGGCGCTACGCACACCGAACTTGCGCGCCTCATAACTGGCGGTGGTAACCACGCCCCGATTGGAGTGCCCCCCCACAATTACCGGCTTGCCGCGCAATTGCGGATTGTCCAGTTGCTCCACCGCCGCGAAAAACGCATCCATGTCTACATGTAAAATCATGCTGGCCGTATCCTTGACGCACGCCCCGTTATTTTTCGGATGGACACCAGATAGCGCCCATTGACTGCTTCTGTAATAAACAAAACAACGTCAAAAACCAACTTTCATTTTTGGCGAATTTTTCATTTTCTGTTACAAAATTGTTTTTTTTATTTGCAAATTGCCATTATTGGTCCTATCTATTTTTTAATTTAAACCCGGAACCAAAACGAGCGACCCCCATGAAACGCATCGAAGAAATCTCCCTGTTATACGAAATCAGCCTGGCCTTGAACGATTCACTCGATCTGCGCAAATCCCTCTACCGCGTGCTTGATATCCTTTCCAACACCATGGACATGGGGCGCGGCACCGTCACCTTGCTGAACCCGGTTTCCAATGACATCACCATTGAAGTGGCCCACGGCCTGTCGCCCGGTTCGGCGGCGCGGGTAAAATACAAATTGGGCGAAGGGATAACCGGCCGCGTGATCCAATCCGGCAAAGCCGTCACCATCCCCAAAATCAGTGAAGAACCACTTTTCCTGGATCGCACCGCCTCGCGCAAGGGGCGCCTGAACGAGAATCTGTCCTTTATCTGTGTCCCGATCAAAAAAGGCAACCAGGTCATTGGCGCCCTGAGCGTTGATCGCCCCTTTGACACACAATACTCACTGCAAGCGGATGAAAAACTGCTCTCAGTGGTGGCGACCATGCTGGCCCGGCACGTCATCAACCTGGAGACGATCCGGCTCGAAAAAGAGCATTTGCGCAAGGAAAACCTGCGGCTGCGCAACGAACTCAAAAATAAATACCGTATCACCGACATCATCGGCAACAGTAATAAAATGCGGGAAGTCTTCCAAATGATCTCCCAGGTTTGCTCTAGCAACGCCACCGTGTTGCTGCGTGGCGAAAGCGGCACCGGCAAAGAACTGGCCGCCAATTCAATCCACTACAACAGCCCCCGCGCCAAAAATCCGTTCATAAAAGTCAATTGCGCGGCCCTGCCGACCAACCTGATCGAAAGCGAATTGTTCGGCCACGAAAAAGGGGCGTTTACCGGGGCCATCAAACAAAAAATGGGTAAATTCGAACTGGCCCACAAAGGCACGCTTTTCCTGGATGAAATCGGTTCCATCGGCCTGGACGTGCAGGCCAATCTGCTGCGAGTCTTGCAGGAGAAAGAATTTGAACGGGTGGGCGGCCACCGGACCATCAAAACCGATGTGCGCATCATCGCGGCCACCAATAAAAACCTCGAACAAGCCGTGGAGGAAGAAAGCTTCCGGGGCGATCTGTACTACCGCCTGAACGTTTTTCCCATCTACCTGCCCCCCTTGCGGGAACGCAAAACCGATATCGTTCTTTTGGCCGACTACTTTTTGGAAAAATATGCCCAGGAGAACCACAAAGAGATCCGCCGGTTTTCCACCCCGGCCATCGATATGCTTATGGACTATCACTGGCCCGGCAATGTCCGCGAGTTGGAAAACTGCATCGAGCGGTCCGTGTTGCTGTGTGAAGGCGGGGTGATCCACAGTTACCACTTGCCGCCCAGCCTGCAAACCGGCCAGGAATCGGGCACCCTGCCCAACTTGTCGCTAAAAGACGCCGTGGCGCGCCTGGAGCGTGAAATGATCATCGACGCCCTTAAAAATACCCGGGGCAACGTCGGCCAGGCCGCTGAAATTCTTAAAACCACGGTTCGTATTTTTGGTTATAAAGCCAAACAATACCATGTCGATTACAAAGATTATCGCTGAGTTCAGCGCCAACACGATCCGCCACCGGCTATCACAAAAACCCTTGAAAATATTCTCTCTTTTAGACCCTGGAAGCGTTTCGTTACAAAATGGAAATAAAAGTTACCATTTTTAGGCGTATTTTCAGGTTTTTAGAACCCCCTTTTCAGGGATTCCCTGATTTACTTTTGCTCTGTGGTTCGATAATCATTATTTCAAGACATCGCTTCAGCGAAGGCCTACCGCACGTATTGAATTTTTCGAAGATTGATGGAACAATAAAATGTGTTTTTTTGGCTATGCCCGTTAGAGAACCGTTCTTTACCGGTTCGCTACACTGACTAACTGCTACCTCGTTCACAGACTCATCGCGCATTCTATACCTCTCCTTCGTGTTGGCAGCCAAAAAGCAAGTCAATCTATAAAACCATTAGCTGGTGCTCATCCGGAAATAGTAGATTTTGGTTCAGGCCAGGGCCGCAACGAATTTGAAACCACAGGCGTGGCCGGGTTGCGTCGCAAGAACGTGACGGGCGGCGCCATTATATCAAATCCGTGAGAACACCGGCCTGGCCCCAAAGATGCTATTTCTGGATGGGCGTTAGCTGATTGCGGGCACCTTTGTTGCCCCGGCTATGGCGCAATATAGACCGTAGTGCGCATCGTAACCGCTGGTGCCGCCCGGAAAGGAGACAAAATGAGTTGCTTTGCCGAAGGATTATTGCCGTCTGTGCGAAGAAATCCTCAAGGAAAAAACCAAATCCCTCCAAAAAAAGAAGCACCACCGCGCCCGCAAAAAAAAATAAGATGTAATGATCCGGCCCCGTTGGTCACGCCCAAGGCGCGCAACCCTAAAAACCCGAAAAGAACATCGCCTCCCAAAAAGGAAGCCATTGAAATAATTTAAGTCTTGTTTTAATCTGCCCGCCAATCAATAAGCTTGTGGTTGCGTCACCCAAAAAAAATTTGGCCAACAGCAACCAGACCGCTTGCTCTCCTTTCTCCGCGGCCCTTAAAATCCATGCTTATCTTAAACAAAACAGATCGTATTTTATAAATTTGAGGTTGCCTCCATGAAAACCAATAAACGCGTGCTCGTATTGCTAGGCGGGCTGACCGGCGGCATTTTTTTGCTAATTGCCTGCCTGCCGATGGTCGTATCCGGCACCTGGGTCAAAAACAAAATCGTAACCCAAATCAATGAACAGATGCCCGGCCGGCTTCAGATCGACACCTGGTCGCTAAACTGGTTCAAAAGCCTGCACGCCCGGGGAATCACCTATGAACATCCCGCCACCGGACTGCACGTCAAAATCGCCGCCCTTGAAAACCAGCGTGGGTTGTTCGGCGTGTTAACCGCTTTTAACCGGCTGAATCGATTAGTGATTACCGAGCCGGTGCTAACAATCGATATCGACATCCCCCGGCTGCCCCGGACAACGGCCGCCCCATCAACGGACCAGCCACCATCGCCGTCACCATCGCCACCAACCCCCTCGCCAGGTAAAATGCGGGAAAGCCGGCCGGACTTTTACGGACAACTTCAAATCGTCAACGGCGCCGTACGCACCCGGTCCGCATCCCAACCGGAAAAAACCATCGCCCAAGACATTCGCCTGACCCTGGAAGCCGCCAGTTTCGACGAGCCCATCTCTTATCGCCTGCTGCTCAAAGCCGGTGACGGCATCGGCCGCATTTCCGGGCAGGGCGCCATCTCGCCTGCCCGCCTGCCCGCACTCGGCGGACACGGCACACTGCAAATTCAAGAATGGGAAGTAGAAGACGTATTCACGCTGCTGGCGCGCCGGGAATCGGACATCCATGGCCGCGGACGCCTGTCCGCCGATTTGCAAATCAAAGAAAAAGACGGCGGCCTGCACACTCAAAACCGTCTGACCTTCGATCGTCTCACCCTGTGGGGTGGACCCCTGGGAACCGACCGGCCGCAGATCGACGCCGTCGCCGTCGATTTAAACGCCCGCCGGTTATCCGCAGCACCGGTCATCGAAAACCTGAACGTACAGTCGTCATTGGGCACCGTCCGAATCACCGGAACCACCACCGCTGCCGCCGAAAGCCGCAAACTTCTCCTGGACAGTGAACTGAACCTGGCCGCCGTATTCAACCAGTTCCCCGGCACTTTGAAATTGCAACCGGGCACGCAAATAACCGACGGCAAACTGACCCTGAACGGCACGCTCGCGACATCCCCCCAACAAACCCGTCTCAAAGGAGATATCAAAATAGCCAAATTGACCGGTAACGCCGCCGGCAAGAAGCTGCAATGGGACCAACCGGTCACGATCACCGTTGACGCCCTGAAAGACGATCAAGGCGCACGCCTGGAGCAGGTGGCGGTTCGTTCGGCCTTTCTGGAAGCCGACGGCCAAGGCCATGCCCGCGAACTGCAAATCAACCTGACCGCTGATTTGAAACGCGCCATGCAAGAAGCCCAGAAATTTATCCAAATCAAGGACTGGGACACCCAGGGCAACCTGCACGCCGACCTGCGCATGGACAGTCGCAATCCCCAACAGGCCGAAGCAACACTCGATCTGACCATCGACACCTTCAGCCTGGCCCATAAACGTCGAGCGGTGATCGAACCACAAACCGTCCGGGCCACATTCAAAACCGGTTTGCAACCCGACGCCCCCCTGACCGCCCGCCGGTTTCAAAAAATCAACGGTAGCCTGCAGACCCGGATGTTAAACAGCCGCTTCACCGCCGACACCCTCAAACTCCCCACGTCACCCGGTGAATCCGCCCAAATCGACGCGGCCCGCCTGACCGCCGCGATCGACCTGACGCAGTTGACCCGGCTGCTCACTACCATGCGGAAAATGCCCCCGCAAACGCGCCTGACCGGTCGCAGCGAACTTGCAATCAACGCCAGCCTAAAGGATGGGCAAGCGGTTTTTGACACCATCACAGCGGACATCCGTGACCTGAAATATAAAAAAGACAAGCGAACCCTGCGCGAAAAACGACTTGCATTGACCGCCAAGGGCCGGGCCGACATACCCGGGCGCACAATCCGGTTTGAACCGGTCACCATCCGCACGGATGCCGGCACCATCGAGGTACGTGAACTGGCCGTGGCCGATTGGTCGGACCTCGTCAACAGCGTTGCAACACGGACCGCCGCTGATCTCGATTTAACCAAAGTCGCCCAAAACTACGGCGACTTTTTGGCCTTGCCGCCCCAAACAACCATTGCCGGTCAAGGCCGCCTGAAGCTCACCGTCGAGAGCACCGGTCCGACTGCCCGCCGGATGCAAGTCGACGCCAAGATCACGCCGTTTAAGTATGCCCGCCCCAACCACCCCCCCATCGATGAACCGCAAGTAATCCTGAAGGCCGTGGCCGACCAGACCGCAAGCCGCAAGCCGGTCAATATAAAAGACCTGCAATTGACTTCCCGCATGCTCTCGCTAACCGGGCACGGCAGTATATCCCAACACACCAAACCGCGAAGATTGCAGCTTGACGGCCAGTGGGAGCCGGACCTGAAACGGCTGTCCGTGTTCTTTAAAGATGCGCAAGGAGAGCGGCTAAAAATAACAGGCAAGGCCAAGCGGCCCTATAAACTCAGGTTGACCGCCCCGGACAATCTGTTTGAAGATCCGCTCAACCAAGCAACATTCAACGGCACCGTCTATGTCCAGTCCCTTAAAACATACGGTCTCGATATCGGCCCCGGTGACATGCCCGTCTCCCTGGCCGGCGGCAAAGCCCAAATAAAACTCGACGCACCAGCCAACCAAGGCCGCATTTTGATCAATCCCACCATAGACCTGCGCCGCAAACCCTATGTGGTCAGCTTTCCCGAAGACACCGATGTCTTTGCGGATGTCCGTCTGACCAACGCCGTGGCCAACCATTTACTATCATCGGTGCATCCACTATTCAAGGATGTGCAAATTTCTTCCGGCAGCCTCAACCTTTTCTCCCAATCGTTCAAACTACCCTTGGGAACCAGGAACCTGGACAACGCAACGCTCGCCGGCCGACTAAACCTGAACAATGTGCGCATGAACGCTTCACCCCTGATTTCCGCCATAATGCGGGTGGCCGGTCTGAAAGACAACACCGTCGACTTCGGTAATCTCGATATCGCCTTTCAAACCCGTCAAGGCCGCATCGAAAGTGAACCGGTGCAACTGACCGTGGGCGGTTACCCGCTCACCCTGAGCGGCTCCATCGGCTTTGACCGCACCCTTGACTACCTGGCCCGCATCCCGGTTACGCGCAGCTTAGTAGGCCGCGACGCGTATCGTTATCTGGAAGGCGTCACCATCGACGTACCGGTGGGCGGCACCGCCGACAAACCAAAGATCGACAATCGTTTTGTAGAAAAAGCAACCAGCAGCCTGATTCAACAAGCGCTGAAGAAAAATGTCGAGAAGAAAGCGGTCGATCTGCTTCAGCAGCTATTCAAATAAACCACTTCGCGGCAAGCCGTGCCGTGGTTCGTTTATCTTTCGTGGCTCATGCATGGTTCAGATTCAGGTTTTTCGCCCCCCAAATTCAGGGAATCCCTGATTTACAAGTCAAAGCAAATTTTATAAGTACGACCAGTCGGCTCGCTCAACCTGGTCCTGCTTTCGAATAACTCGCTCCATCCTCTTTGCTGACCGAAGCGATTAACTCACTTATCCCAAGATATAATCTCAAGTTGAAGAGCCCCGAAATCCGGCCGCCCGGTCCGGATTCGGTTGCATGTAAAGCAGTATTTGTCTTTCCAACTTTACTTCCGATCTAATGTGACACCGAAAATTACGAAAGGCGGGAAAAATGGCACCAGTCGATAAACCCGGTGGTGGCGGCGCAACCGGAACCCCCTCTAAGAGCACCAAAGAAAAGAAAAAACCACAAGGGGCTCCGTCTTCACCGTCCCGGTCCACGTCCCCATCATCCCAACCAACAAAGGAAGATATCGACGGCGCGTCCAAAAATTACAAAGAAAAGAGCCCCAAGGGAATCGGCACGGATCGGCAAAAAA
>JANQIE010000079.1 GCA_028282295.1 Desulfobacterales bacterium
TTTTTTGCCGATCCGTGCCGATTCCCTTGGGGCTCTTTTCTTTGTAATTTTTGGACGCGCCGTCGATATCTTCCTTTGTTGGTTGGGATGATGGGGACGAGGATTGGGATGATGAAGACGGCGTCCTTTTTGACTCATCCTTGTCTTTGGTACTCCCGGAGGGGGTGGCGGTTGCGCCGCCATCGCCGGCTTTTTTAACGTCTGCCATTTTTTCTGCCTTTCGTAATTACCGGTGTTACATTAGCTCGTGCCCATCCGGAAATAGCATCTTTTGGTCCCCGGCGGCGTTCTCGCATTTTTAAAATAATGGCGGAGCCATTCACGTTCTTGCGACATAGCCCGCTATGCCTGCGGTTTTAAAAATGCTCGGGCCTTGCCGGGAGCCAAAATCTACTATCTCCGGATTGACACAAGCTTGTGTCAATCCGGAGATAGTAGATTTTGATCCCAATGACAAAGATTCCACCCAAACGCTATAATGATTTAAACACTTATCTGCGCACCCACTTCGGCTGCCGGGTTCAGAAAATATCGGTCGATGCCGGACTCACCTGCCCCAACCGTGACGGCAGCATCGCCAGGGGCGGCTGTATTTACTGCAACGCGCGCGGATCCGGCACCGGCGCGCACCAAAAGAGCCTGTCCATCCGGCAACAACTTGAACGCAGCATGGGCTACATCGCCAAGCGCTATAAAGCCGAAAAATTCATCGCCTATTTCCAATCCTTTTCCAACACCTATGCGCCGGCCAACCAGTTAAAAGCACTATATGACGAAGCCCTGAGCGTACCGGGGGTTATCGGGTTGTCCATCGGTACCCGGCCGGATTGTGTCGCTGACACCGTGCTGGCATTGCTTGAATCCTATGCCCAATCCTACACCGTATGGGTTGAATACGGGCTGCAGTCGGCCCACGACCGAACCCTGCAGTTGATCAACCGGGGGCACAACGTAGACCGCTTCCTGCAAACCGTCGCGCGCACACGCAACCGGGGCATTAAAATATGTACCCACGTAATTCTCGGACTACCCGGTGAAACCCGCGCTGATATATTACGGACCGCCGATGTGCTGGCTGATGCCGGGATCGACGGGATCAAGCTGCATTTATTGTATGTAGTCAAAGGGACAAAACTGGCGCAACACTATCAACAGGGGCAATACCGGTGTCTTGGGCAGGACGAATACGTTGATTTGGTTTGTGATTTTCTGGAGCGAACCCCGGCCAACGTCGTAATCCAGCGGTTGACCGGTGATCCGCACAAGGACGAATTAATAGCGCCCCTGTGGGCGTTGGACCGCAACGAAACCTTCAAGCGAATCCAGCGCACCCTGGAAGCACGCGATACCCGGCAGGGACGACTGGTCGGGAATTCAAACATCGCCATCAAACTTTGAAAACCGCTGGGCAATGGGATAGCGACGGCCGTAGCCGAACGCCTTGGATGTTATTTTCAAACCCGGCGCGGCCTGATGACGTTTGTACTCGTTGCGGTCAACCCGGCGGATCACATCGGTAACCATCCGGCGGTCAAAGCCGGCTCGGGCTATCTCATTGACGCCCCGGGCCTCTTCGATATAGGCAGTCAAAATCGGATCAAGCACGTCATAGGGCGGCAGGTCGTCCTGGTCTAGCTGGTCAGGCGCCAATTCCGCCGAGGGCGCCTTGTCAATAATTCGCTGTGGAATGAATTCCCTGTTGCGATTGATGTAACGGGCCAAATCATAAGCTGTGGTTTTCGGTAAATCGGAAATGACCGCCAACCCGCCGTTCATGTCGCCGTACAGGGTGCAATAACCCACGGCCAGCTCGGATTTATTACCGGTAGTCAGCACCAACCGGCCCTGCTGATTGGAAAATGCCATCAGAATCGTACCGCGGATGCGTGCCTGGATGTTCTGCTCGGTAATCCCCGGATCGTGTGCTTCAAAGGCCGGGGAGATAAACTTCAAAAAGGCGTCGAACATCGAATCGATCGGCACGGTCTGCAACCGGATTTGCAAGTTGTCCGCCAGCATCCGGGTATCTTCGTGGTTGTCCCGGCTGGTATAGCGCGACGGCATGAAGACGGTCAGCACGTTTTCAGCCCCCAGGGCCTTGACGGCAACATACGCAGTGAGCGCCGAATCGATGCCGCCGCTCAAGCCCACCACGGTCTTGGCAAAGCCGCATTTACGCACGTAATCCCGCGTCCCCATGATCAACGCTTTTTCAATGGCTTCGATTTCTTCGCCCGACGCCGGGTGCATATCCCCCTGAATACCGCCGGTTTCCTGTAACGTGGTTACGATCAAATCCTCCTCAAAATCGAGCGCCCGGGCGCGCACCTCGCCCTGACAATCCAGCGCCATACTGTGGCCGTCAAACAGGACACTGTCGTTGCCGCCCACCTGATTGGCGTAAATTAGTGGCACCGCATACTTGCGCGCCACGGCGCCGAGCATCCTGGCCCGAAATGCCGGTTTGCCGGTATGAAACGGCGAGGCCGAAATATTAATCAGCAGATCGGCGCCGTTAGCGGTCAGTTTTTTCACCGGGTCGATGGTGTATTTGCGCCGGACGAAAAAATCGGTATCGTTCCACATGTCCTCGCAAATCGTCAGGCCGATGCGTCGCCCTTTGTACGCAAACACTTCACAAACATCACCCGGTTCAAAATAGCGACGTTCATCAAACACGTCGTAAGTCGGCAACAGGCGCTTGTGGGCCGTATGCAGAATCTTGCCGTCCTCGAAGAGCACCGCCGCATTGAACAAAGGATTGCCATGGGCCGCCGGATTGCGTTCAATCACGCCACAGATGACGCCGATGCCGTCGATCGAAGCCACCAGTTTGGCAAAACCGTTTTGACACGCCTCGATAAAATCGTCGCGCTCCAGTAAATCTCGGGGGGGATAACCGGTCAGCGCCAGTTCAGAAAAAACCACCAAGTCGCAGGCTTGTCTTCGGGCGCGCTCGGCCCAGACGGCGATTTTGGCCGCGTTGCCCTTGAAATCACCAATGACCGGGTTAATTTGTGTAATCGCGATTTTCATTTTCAAAAACAACTCCCCGTCGCGCTCGCAATAATGTTCGATAGTGTTCACTCGCCAAGCGCACGTTTTAAAAGCCCAGGTTTGGGCTTTAAAAAAATAACTACCTGATATATAATAACATTTTCAAAAAACAAACCGGGTTTGAACCTACTATGCGGTCACCGGTTTTGTCAACCAAACCCGTCTGTCAGCATCCATACCGACAACAAGGAGCCGATATGCCCAAAACCCCGTTACACCCATTGGATCTTGGACCGGCCGACTTCGACCTTTCTTTTAAAGTCTTTCACGAACTGATGGCCAAAAAGATCAGCGAAATCCTGCTGGTCTCAAGTCCCTACGACGCCTTTATCATGGAAGAAGACGGACGCCTGGCCGAACGGATTATCCAGGAGTACCGCGGGCTGAATCTTTCACGGCCGCCGCGGCTCAGCTGGGTCGCCACAGCCCAGGAGGCGTTGCAAAAACTTGAACAGCGGCGATTCGACATGGTCATCACCATGCCGCGCCTTGACGATATGGATCCGTTTGAGCTGTGCGGACGCATCAAGGCGGGCCATGCCGACCTGCCGGTGATCATGCTGGCGCACAACACCAGCAGCATCCCCGCCGCCATGAGTCCGGCCGCGCGTCAAACCATCGACAAGACCTTTGTCTGGTGCGGCAACACAGATCTTTTACTGGCGATTATCAAGAACGTGGAAGATGAATGGAATGTCGCCTTCGACACCGACCGCGCCAAGGTGCGGGTGATCATCCTGGTCGAAGATTCCCCCTACTACCGCTCGACCTTGCTGCCGCTGCTTTACAAGGAGATTGTGTCCCAAACCCAGAATTTAATGGAAGATTCCCTCAACGAAGAACACCGCCTTGTGCGCATGCGGGCGCGCCCGAAAATCCTGATCGCCAAAAACTACGAAGAAGCGGAACAGCTCTACCGGCAGTACAAGGACTATGTCCTGTGCGTGCTGTCCGATGTCCGTTATCCCAAGGGCGGGCGCATGGATGACGCGGCCGGGTTTAAATTGCTCAGTCGCATCAAACAGGAAAGTCCGGACACGGCGGTTTTGAATTTAAGCAGTGAGGAAGCCAATCGGGCCAAGGCGGCCCATATTCCTGCGGTTTTCCTGAACAAGAACTCCGCCGGCCTGCACACGGACATCCGCGCCTTTTTCAGGAAGCATTTGGGTTTCGGCGACTTTATCTTCCGCATGCCCGACGGACAAAAAATCGCACGGGCGTCCAACTTAAGGGCGCTTGAAAAAATTCTGCCCACCGTGCCCGACGATTCGGTTTACTTTCACGCCACGCAAAACGGGTTTTCCCTGTGGCTCATGGCGCGGTCCGAAATTCAACTGGCCTCGCGCCTGCGCCCGTTAAAAGCAAGCGATTTTGAAAACGCCCGGCACATCAAGGAGTATCTGATAAACTGCATCCGCTTGCGGCGCAAACATCTCCAGCAAGGCGTCGTGGCTGATTTCGTCACCGGCGACTTTGACGCCGAAGCCGATTTTATCCGCATCGGCCGCGGATCGCTGGGGGGCAAAGCCCGTGGTTTGGCCTTTATCAGCACGCGCCTGCGCAGTAATCCGGAGATCCAACAAAAATACCCGCAGATGGATATCCGCATACCGCGTACCCTGGCGCTGTGTACCGAGGGATTCGATGCCTTTGTCAACGAAAATCAACTGGCAGACCTGCCTCTGGATGAAATGACCGACCAGCAAATCGGAGCCCGGTTTCTAACCGCAGAATTTCCCCACTGGCTGCAGCACGACCTGAAGCAATTTCTGGAAGGAGTTCGTTTCCCGCTGGCCGTGCGATCGTCCAGCCTGCTTGAGGACGCCCAGTACCAGCCGTTTGCGGGCATCTACCGCACCTACATGGTGCCGAACAACCATGCGGATCTCAACATTCGGCTGGAACGGCTGATCAGTGCGGTTAAACTGGTCTATGCTTCGGTCTTCTTCAAAGAATCGCGCAGTTTTGCGCGCAGCACCCTCATGCGCACCGAAGATGAAAAAATGGCGGTGATCCTGCAGGAAATGACCGGCCGGCAGTACGGTGCTCATTTCTATCCCGCCATCTCCGGTGTGGCCCAATCCTACAACTTTTACCCACTGGCCCCTTTGAAAGCGGAAGAGGGGATTGCCCACCTGGCGATCGGTCTGGGCAAAACCGTCGTGGAAGGCGGCACCAGTTTTCGTTTCGCTCCCAAGCACCCGCAGTTTCTGCCGCAATTCGGCACCGTGGACGATTACCTGGAAAAAGCCCAACGCGCACTCTATGCCCTGGACATGCAAGTGTTTCCCGAAAACCTGGAATCGGCCGATGATCCGACCCTGGTGAAACTTGATATCGAGGAGGCCATGCAGCATACCGCCATTCGTCAGTTGGCCGGGACATATATCCCCGAAGATCATCGCATCCGCGACACCGTGCAGCCCTCGGGTTACCCGGTGTTGACGTTCGCATCGATACTCAAGCACAAGTCACTGCCTTTGTCGGAGATTCTCTTCGATGTGTTGCAGCTCGGACGCCAGGGAATGGGATGTCCGGTAGAGATCGAATTTGCCGTCAACCTGCCGGCATCGCCCGACCAAAAACCGGAGTTTGCCCTGTTGCAAATTCGCCCCATGGCGCTGAAGGTGCAGAACATGGATGTCAACATCTGCGACAGCGACCGGTGCAATTGCTTCGGCTATTCGGTGCAGGCCCTGGGCAACGGCGTGTTCACCGACATCGAGCATATCATCTATGTCAAACCGCAAAACTTTGACCCGGCCCGCACGCTTGACATCGCCGGTGAAATCGGCAAGCTGAATGCATCCTTTAGCGGTGATCCGCGCAAATATCTGCTGATCGGTCCGGGGCGCTGGGGATCAGCCGATCGCTGGTTGGGGATTCCGGTGCAATGGGGTGACATATCAAGTGTGGGTGCGATTGTCGAAGCCGCCATCGACAAACTGCAGGCCGACCCGTCCCAGGGGACCCACTTCTTTCACAATATTACCTCCATGGGCATCAGCTACATAACGGTGGCCACCAACAGCAGCAGTTATGTGGATTGGAACTGGCTCGATGCGCAGGCACACGTCTTAGAGACCGAATTCGTGCGCCATTTGCACCTTAACGCCCCCCTGACATTAAAAATCGATGGGAAGCAGTCGCAGGCGGTGCTGTTAAAACCGGACACAAACGCCGAAGCGCCGCAATAGCCAACCCGTGCCGGGCCGTTGCGGCCCGCAAATAAAAAACCCGCACCCGGTCCTTTCGTCAAAAAGACCGGGTGCGGGTTTGATGTTCCGGGCGGGCAATCGCCGGACTTTTTACCCTAGGATCAATGCCGTTTCCTTAAGAATCGCGGCGTCATGATTTTATTGTGTTAGCGGCGTCTCACCGCGATTTCTATGGATTCAAAAAAACATGTTGCGGCGGAAGCTCCCACAGTTTGAAATAGCTTTAAGGAAACGGCATTGGGGTTAAAAAGTTAAATTATTCTTTCTTCTTCCTGCCATTCCATACGGACTATATCGCCTTTCTCAGATAACACTATTTCTTCATCGATTTCAACCACATACAGACAACGACCATTGTCAAATTTGAAGGCAAGGCCACAACTTTCATCTTGCTTACCAAGCCAAAAATATTCGCTTATTTTTACCAAGTTGCCAAAATTTGTAAGATCAATTTCTTTATAAACACTTATTGGATAAAAGAATTCTTCATTGCTCTCCTTGTTATTTAGATTTGGTTTTTCAACAATTTCAATGATAGACTCTCCATCTGACAAAACGATCTTGTACCAACGGCCACTGCTAAATTTGAAAAATCCAGCAATACAATTATTGATCAATTTGCCTAAATGATAATAGGACATAACAAAAATCGATTCTAACTTTTCATTCATTGGTAGCTTCGTCATAAATATATTCCAATCTAACCAAGTAAAAAAAAATGGGTGCGAACCGATATTAACGACGAGATGCCGGCTTCGTGGGAAAAAAGTCAAGCGAAAAAAGAAATAATTTTTTTGTAAGGGGAGGTGTTTTTTCTCTTGACTTAACCTTTAGTGGGAGACCCCTATTTTCGTTAAGGTGAATATCAGTAACTCGATTGAGCCCACCATATTCAAGATGTGAGACACCACTCCCTATTTTATTTTATATTCACCATTTATTGCCATGGGCATTAACTTGTTAGGAGGGGATACCCAAAAAAGATTCAGATAAATAATCGATCTATCTTTATTGACCCATGCAAAACCTACCTCCCAATGAGTTTTTTTCGATTCAATTTTTCCCAGCGAATAAAAAAAACCGGGCTCTCCCTCGCTCGACCAATCTTCTCCTTTTCCTATAAGATGTAATTCATAACTACCGCGTTCTTTTGGAAATATTCCTTCTGCTGTAATGGGCTTCCAAATTCGTTTGGAGTAACTAACGGAAAGCGTGTAGCCGCCATCACTTCTTTTCTTTATCGAATATTTTTTTGATTCTGCCATACAGTCATCTTTCATAAATAGTAAGGCAAACAAGAATACAAAAGGTGTCGTATAGATATGTATCTTCCTACTTACCGCAGCCATTTTTCTCTTTCCATTTCTTTAGCCATTTTTTTGTCCATTCCTCAGCTTTATTCCATGCATCCATGTCTTCATCGGGTTTTGGCCCATCGAACACGTGGCCAAAGCCAAGATTTTTCCATACTCTAAAAGGCCTCCATCGATAACCTTTGCTGTAGTGTGAAAAATAATCTTGACCTCTGTGCATTGCACCTTGGAATGCTTTTTTATCACCAGTCTCAATAGCGGCCTTGACATCTTTTTCAGATACTGTAAGAGGTCGGAAATGTCTTCCTGGTTGTCTAAATGGACCCGTCCGGCCAAGGCAAAGCGGTGGGAGCGATGTTCGGGGTCGGTGGCTGCAGTGATGCGGCCCATTGGATCGCAGGTATAGCGCCAGGCGCCTGTGGTGTTGTCGGTT
>JANQIE010000186.1 GCA_028282295.1 Desulfobacterales bacterium
AAAATAAATTATCCCAACTGACTTGTCTATGGGCTCGTCTTCTGCGTTGTGCAAAGCCGCGAATATCTCGATATGCACGACTTTGCACGCCTTGAATACGAGCCCATATCCTGCGTCATTTGGGATAATTTATTTTTTCCACGGCCCTTACGTATTTAGTCGCCGGTTTAATAGCATCTTTTGGCCCAGGTTGGCGTTTTCACGAATTTGAAATAATGGCGTAACCATTCATGTTCTTGCGGCGTAGCAGGGCTACGCCTGCGGTTTTAAATTCGCTGCGGCCTTGACCTGGACCAAAATTTACTATTTCCGGATGGACACTAGAATTTGCCCAGGGCGGTTCTAATGAAAATCATGACTACCGCCGCTTGCCGGTCTGGCGCCGATTTTGGTTTGGGGATCCCAGAAGGATTCGGCCACCACGTGCACGACATTGTCTTCGGTTTGCAGTTTGCCGCTGACGCCCAGAAAATTGGAGGTTTTGATCAGCAGGGCGTGGGCTTCATAGACCGGTTTCCAGACAACGAGGTTAACAAAGCCGGTTTCGTCTTCCAGGGTCAGAAAGACGACGCCGCCCGCGGTCAGAGGGCGCTGGCGGCAGATGACCATGCCGGCGTAATGAACGGGCCGGCCGTTGGGCAGTTGGTTGACCTGCCGGGCGGTGGGCAGTTTGTGGGCGCAAAGTTGTTTGCGCAGGGCCGCCAGGGGATGACCGTGGGCGCTGTGGGCCATGGTGCGGTAGTCCCAGTTGGCAACGGCAAATGGATCGAGTTTTTCAAAGGCAGGTTCCGCTTCAAACGCTTCCAGGGCCGGCGAGGATCGTGGCAGCCGGGCCCGGCCTTTTATGCGCCACAGGGCCGCGCGGCGGTTTGGTTCGAATCGGCTCATGGCGCCGGCTTCGGTCAATTGGGTGAGCAGGCCGTCGCTCAGACCGGTGCGGTTGACCACATCTTCGATCGAAGTGAAGGGGCGCTTTTGGCGTGCCTGGTCGATGCGTCGCCACTCGACCTGCCCCAGGCGTTTGACGTAGCGCAGGCCCATTCGCAGCGCAAATCGGTGCGGGCCTTGCGTTGCCGGTTCCAGGGTGCAGTCCCAATTGCTTTGCTGGATATCCACCGGCCGCACCTCGACGCCATGCCGCTTGGCATCGTCCACAATGGTCGCAGGCGCGTAAAACCCCATGGGCTGGGCATTGAGCAGGGCACAGGCAAATACTTCGGGGTAGTGGCATTTCATCCAGGCCGTGGCGTAGGCAATCAATGCAAAGCTGGCGGCATGACTCTCCGGGAAACCATACTCACCAAAACCGCGAATCTGTTCGAAGACCCGCTCGGCAAATTCCTCCGTGATCCCCTTGGCCGTCATGCGTTCGATGAGTTGTTCGCGGTGCCGTCCCATCCGGCCGCTACGCCGCCAGGCAGCCATGTCGCGGCGCAGTTGATCGGCTTCGCCGGGGGTGTAGTCGGCCGCGATCATGGCCAGACGGATCACCTGCTCCTGGAACAGGGGCACCCCCAGGGTTTTGGCGAGGACCGGTTTGAGGCTGTCATGGGGGTAGACCACCGGTTCCAGGCCGTCTCGCCGTCGGAGAAATGGATGCACCATGCCGCCGGATATCGGGCCGGGGCGCACAATGCTGACTTCGATGACCAGGTCGTAGTACTTGCGGGGTTTGAGGCGCGGCAGCATCGACATCTGCGCCCGGCTTTCAATCTGAAAGACGCCGATGGTGTCGGCCCGGCAGATCATGTCGTAGGTGGCGGCGTCCTCGGCCGGAATTGTCGTCATGCTGAATTCTTCTTCGTGGTGCGCGGCCAGCAGGTCAAACCCCAGATGAAGCTGCCGCAACGCACCGAGTCCGAGCAGATCCACCTTGAACAGACCGAGGTTTTCCAGGCTGTCCTTGTCCCACTGGATGACGGTGCGGTCGGGCATGGTTGCGTTTTCAACCGGCACCAGGGTCGAAACCGGTTCGTGGCCCAACAAAAAGCCGCCGGAATGGATCGACAGGTGCCGGGGAAAATCGATGATTTCATTCGCCAGCCGGCGCAGGTGGCGGTGGACGGTCTGCTTGGGATCGAGTCCGGCCTGGGAAAGTACTTCCTGGTCAATGTCGCCGTACCAGGGCAAGAGTTTGGACAAGCGGTCCAGGGCCGTTTCCGGGACGCCCAGGGCCTTGCCGACTTCACGAACGGCCGAGCGCGGTCGAAAGCGGATAAAGTTGGCAACCATGGCGGCGTGTGTGCGTCCGTATCTGGCGTACATGTGCTGGATAACTTCTTCCCGGCGGTCGTGTTCGATGTCCAGATCGATGTCCGGCGGTTCGGCGCGCTCGCGGGAGATGAACCGCTCGAACAACAGATTCAGCCTGACCGGATCGACCGCGGTGATGCCGAGACAGTAGCAGACCGCCGAGTTGGCGGCCGAGCCCCGGCCCTGGCAAAGAATGTTTTGCTTGCGGCAAAACCGCACGATTTCCTTGATTGTCAGAAAGTAGCCGCAGTAGTCGAGTTCATCGATCAGGGCGAGTTCTTTTTCGACCTGCGCCGCCACATCCGCCGGAATGACCGCTCCGTAACGTTCATGGGCGCCGGCCAGGGTGAGACGCCGTAGTAATTGGATGGTGGTGGTGCCGTCGGCCAGTTTTTGCGAGGGGTAGCGATAGCGCAGTTGGTCCAGAGAAAAGCGGCAGCGGGCGGCCACTTCAAGGGTGCGCGCCACGCTGTGCGGGTCGTCTTCAAAAAGTATGTTGAACTGATCGGTTGCTTTAAGAGCGTGTTCGGCATTGGGGCGGGTCAGGTCGCCGGCGACGGCCAGCTTTACCCGCCGGCGCATGCAGGTCAGGATATCCTGAAGGCGGCGGCGTTTGGGGGTGTGGTAAAGGACTTCCATGCCGGCCACCAGGGGGAGCCGAAAGCGTTCGGCGCGCCGCCGCAGCCGCGCTTCCTGATGTGATTCCTCAGCCCGGCGGTGCCTGGTCAGCAGGGCATAGAGACGGTCGCTGAAAGCTTCCCGCAACTGATGGGCCGTAAAAAACGGTTCGGCCTGGCCGACGATCAAACTGTGCTCACCGCCCCACAAGGCGATCAGATTTTCAGCATGCTCGCAGATTTCCTGCCAAGTGACCGCGCTGGCCCCTTTTGCACAGCGCCGCCGGCCGATGGTCAACAGACCGCACAGATTGGCGTAGCCCCGCCGGTTCATGGCGAGCAGAATCAAGGACGAGCCGTCCTCGACAGTGACCTGGGCGCCGATAATCAATTGAATCTTCAGCGCGCGGGCTTTCATGTGGGCCTCGACCACCCCGTAAACCCCGTCGCGGTCCGTCAGCGCCATGCCGCCCAAACCGAGCCGGGCGCAGGTTTCAACCAACTCCCCGGGATGGCTCGCACCTTCCAGGAATGAAAAATTGCTTTTACACCACAAGGGGATGTGGGGGGACATCGTAATTATTCGCGTTAGTGGTTTGATGATAGCTGTCAGGACATCGATTACCCCAAACGGTCCAGGGCATCAATCAATAATTGATATTTAGGGCTCACGCAAAAATAATTTCACATTTTATGCATCCCGGCCTCAGGTCATCTTGGTCCGATCTTCGGTCCCAAAATCCTCGCCATAGCCCGCTATGGCTGCGGTTTTGGCCCCTCGGGTCGAACCAACCTGACCTAAATCCGGGCGCCTGAAATGTGAAATTATTTTCGCGTGAGTCCTAAGCGGAAAGACAGCATTTGCAACGCAAATGCTGCGCAATGTCAGGGGCTCAATAAATTTGGGCGAGCAGATTCAGGAATATCGAAGCGCGGGTTCAGGTATTTCGAAGCACGGATTCAGGTATTTCGAAGCCTATATTCAGGGATTCCCCTATTTACGCTAAAATCATAAATGATTAATTTTTTAGCCTCGTGCCCATCTGGAAATAGTAGATTTTGGTTCCCGGCAAGGCCCGAGTATTTTTAAAACCGCAGGCATAGCGTGCTATGTCGAGGATTTTAAAAATGCGAGAACGCCGCCGGGGGCCAAAAGATGCTATTTCCGGATGGGCACAGCCTCGCAGGATTAGTTCAGATTCGCGCTACAGTGGAATTTAAAACAACATTTCAGGGATGCGTGGCGTCTTGCCGTGCTTTGTGTTTCCGGTCACTATTTTTGATCGCGGCGGGACGTCTCTCCCACGGGCATTTTTTTTTATGCGGGTCATTCGCCTGGAAACCGGGCCCTGCCGCCTCGAAGAGGAATTCGCGGGGTGCTTTTATCTTCACTGCATGTTTTAATTCGAAAGGAGCAAGTAGATGGCTAAAGTAAAAGCTAAATCCGATACAGAAACGAACAGACAACCTGATGCCAAAAAAGGCGACGAGGCTAAAAAAGGCGACGCTAATAAAAACGTCGATGTGAAAGACAACAAAAAACCGGCGCAGAAAGAAAGCAATCGAAACCAAAGACAGAAAGATCTTGATGGTGTTGCTACAAACATAAAGCCTAAAAAAACAAACACAAATATTAACGAAACAAAAGGTCAAAGCTCAGGTTCGGCTTCAGATCCGAATGGGAGCACTAAAGGCAGTGCCACTAAAAAAGGTACATCCGTGTCCACCGGTAGTTCTACCACGACCACCACCGGCAGTTCCGCCGCGACCACCACCGGCAGTTCCGCCGCGACCACCACCGGTAGTTCCGCCGCGACCACCACCGGTAGTTCCGCCGCGACCACCACCGGTAGTTCCGTCGTGACCACCACCGGTAGTTCCGCCGCGACCACCACCGACAGTTCCGCCGCGACCACCACCGGCAGTTCCACCGCGACCACCACCGGTAGTTCCGCCGCGACCACCACCGGTAGTTCCGCCGCGACCACCACCGGTAGTTCCGCCGCGACCACCACCGGTAGTTCCGCTACGACACCCACCGACGGTTCCGCCGCCACACTCACCGGCAGTTCCGCCGCGACACCCACCGACGGTTCCGTCGCCACACTCACCGGTAGTTCCGCTACGACACCCACCGACGGTTCCGCCGCCATACTCACCGGTAGTTCCGCCGCGACACCCACCGACATGTCTGCAGCAGGTTTGGAATTCGTGGGGTTGCAACCGTCGGCGTTAAACGTTACGCCCTCCCTCCACGGCGGGACACCGTCACCGCAACCGATGATCGGGGACTTCACGGTTTTAAACCAAGATGGGTCAAATGCGTCGGCCGCCACTTCTCAAGCCGCAGGCGCTGCACCGCAGGGCCCTAAGCTGTTTGATGTCGGCGAGGGAGAAGCAATTGTCGTGCGGCCGACTGATGTCGGGTCGAAAGACGGTGAGCAAAGCTATTTGGTAGCAACAATGCAAGCAATGGCGCTTAAAGATCCGGATTTGATTGTCGAAAATATCACAGATAACAGGGACGGCACTTTTGCCGTGTCCATGTTCGATAGCAATTTGAAACCGGTCGAAGTATCCGTAAACCAGGAAGATTTGTTAAATACGACGGTTCAGATGTCAAACCCGCGAGAAAACTGGGGGCAGGTGTTGGAAGCAGCTTTTGACAAGCAATACGGTGAAATTCTCGAGAGAGAAGGTGGTAATCCGGGATTGGCGCTTAGCGCATTCACGGGCGTGAACACCCCGGTTTTTAATGTCAATGAACGTTATGCCGATGATCTGATCGATGCCTTGCGCCTAAATAAGCTCGTGGTTATAGAAGCATTTCAAGATGTGGATAGCGTACTTAAAAAAGGAGATCTTGAAATCACGGTGCAACCGCGGCATAGCTACGCAATTACCGGTTATGATTTTGCTGAAGACGCTTTCAGGGTAAAGGATGCAAATGGCAATGATACGATGTTAAGCAAAGATGACATATTAAGCGGGGATTTTTATGCCACCATGGCCGGAGGCTTCCTTCGAACAACGGAATTTGAACGTGGAAAATCGAGATATACAAAAGACGAATTGTTGGGTTCTTTTCCAACGCTCAACAAAAATATCCTTGATTGGAGCTTTGCACAAGCCCTTGGTGAGCCCGGCAAAGTAGCCGATGTTGTCGATGAAAGCCGTGTGAACGAAACGCTTGCGCTAAGTGATATATATGTAGAATCCGGCGTACCGCTATTCAATACAACAAATCTTTATGAGGGCCGTTCGGGGGGCTTGATCAACGGTTTGCGCGACAGGAAGTTCAGTTATCCTGAAATCGTAGATTTTGTCCAGGGATTCAGGACGGAAGAGAACCGCAACTTCGACACGGGATTAATACAGCAATTTGTTAATAATGCAAAAAGATTGAAAAATTCAGATTTTACCACGCTTTGGAGAGATGGGGTGAGTCCCCGCATTATCGCCGACCTGGCCGACGCCGGCAACGGCGGCCATCTGGGAGCCTTGTTTAGAAGCAACCTGAGTTTGGCAAACGTTAAAAAAGCCATTGATAGAGTAACCATGCGTAAGGATGATTTCGAGTATCTTGCTTACAACGGCAAAGATGATTTACAAACCTTCGTCGATGTTGCTGGGCGAAATCCAAGGGATTGGGCCACCAATCTATTAGCGACGAATGTGCCACGTTTGGATTCCATTACGCAAATTTTGAACTTTAGGGTTTTAGATCACATTATCAATGATCGGAATGTCGGCGCCGGTCGGATCGGCCCGGTTGTCGAATGGGCCTATGGTAAAGCCAACGGCGATCTGGACGAGACACGCCAAGCGCTGGACGCGTTCAATGCATGGGCGACACCACGAAAAAAAGAAGATATATGGGCCCTTATCGAAGCCGGCAACTTCGATGAAATCGGTTGAGATTGCAAGCAAAACGGCCCTTACAGAAAACGCAATAGCGATAGGCAATTTCGGCCAAGTGAGGCCGCCACGCACAGCATAACGTGCAATATGCCATACCCCGATGTTGAGGTGAACAGACGTTTTTCAAGCCGAACCCAAAAAATGGGCGAAACAAATGGTGGTTATTTGTTTCGCCCAAGGTTTTTGGGGCTCCTTGGGTGCAACCCCCTTCATAGCATTCTCAGTTTACAGGAGATAGACACTATCGCGCCCTTACTGCGCCCCCCCTGATTATGAAACCACATGACCCTGAAAATCCAACCTTCGGCTTGAGCAACCGTGCGCTCGGCAAGCGACAAAAAGGGACTCAAGAATCCGATCAAGCGGCCGTCAAGATCGGCTTGTCAGAGCCAATCGGCAGTTGCCTAGACATTCCTGCTGATCTTCCGTGTGTCATTCGTGCGCAAAGCCCCGATGCCCCAAGGTGAACACCCCCCCAACGTTACAAAAGCCGAAGGCCCCCAAAGCGCCAAGGGTGAAGATGTCGTCAACTTACGGCAAGTCCTTGGCAACCAGAGATCTTTACGTCCTCCGGCTTTCCCGAAGGGTAAAAAACATGGCAACGTCGACCTCGTCCTCTGGCCTTGAAATCCGGGTTTTATGAGACATTCCGACTTGACATTGCGTCATGTCACCGTTAAGAATTCAATATCTTTGATTTGTTCGTAGTGCGACTTCTTATCTTTGTGTATACGGCTTTTCACAAAAGCATTTCGGGAGACCCGACACGATTTGCCTCGAAATGCAGATTCATATTAAAAAATCAAAGGATTAAATAATAAACTGTTTTGCCACTTGGGGAAACAAAAGTTAATTTAGTGCCCATCCGGAAATAGTAGATTTTGGTTCCTGGCAAGGCCCGAACATTTTTAAAACGCAGGCATAGCGCGCTACTGCCGAGGATTTTAAAAATGTGAGAATGCCGCCGGGGACCAAAAGATGCATTTCCGGATGGACACTAATTAAGTTAATGCGATAAGAGTTGTGCCCATCCATAAAATAACATCTTTGGGCTCCTGGCGGCGTTTTCGCACATTTTTTGAAACCTTCGCAGTGTAGCCGCGCTATGCCTGCGGTTTTTGAACTGTGCTCGGGTCTTGCCAGAAACCAAAATCTACTATTTCCGGATGGGTACAAGATTAATTTTCTGAAACTCTAAGCCGTGATAACTAGGAATTATCATACATGAATAGTCCTCATTATTATCTGGGATTAGGTGGTGCCAACCATGACTTTTCCGCTTGTTTGCTGAAAAATGGAAAAATAGAAGTTGCAATCGAGCAGGAGCGAATTGACCGTATCAAGCATTCGGCAAATGAATGGCATCGGGATATTGCACAAGATGCAATTACATATTGCATGAAATTCAAATCAATTCAAAAGGAGAATATTCAAACTGTATTTCATTCAAATGATATTGTGGCTCTGCCAAAAATATTCGATAGTATCAAAGCCATTCCTATAGGACATCACCTTGCACATGCTGCTTGCACATACTACCAGTCTCCGTTTAAAGAAGCTGCCATCCTCATAATAGACGGCCACGGTTCTGCGGTTGATTCGGCAAATGGTCACGACAATCGTGAAACAATTTCCCATGGCATTGGACGAGATGGAAAAATCTTCCTGGAACCTGTTCAGACTGGAAGAAAAAGGATGTCATCGGCTTCCTGGACATATATAACCCACAACTCCCTGGGTTCCTTCTATAAAGTTATCAGTGACTTAATAGGTTTTGGAATGAGGGGTACGGGCAAAACAATGGGATTAGCGGCCTTTGGGACTGCTCGTTTTCTGATGGATCTGAAACAATTCGCCTTTCCCCTGGAAAATGGAGGCTTTCATTTTAATCCATACGGAGGAATTGTTGAATACATCAAAAACAGGTTTGACCGAAGTCAAAATGTAGCCCAAACCGCCGCAGACATCGCCTGTGCAGCACAAATTATTTTTGAAGACGCAGTAATAAATTCAGCCAGAGTATTAAAAAAAGAATCTGGTCTTAAATTGCTCTGCTATGGTGGTGGTTGTGCCCTAAATGGGTTGGCAAACCAACGAATAATGGAAAAAACGGGATTTGAGAGTGTATATATATTTCCAGCGTGTGGAGATGCAGGATTGGCTTTTGGAGCAGTAATGTGGGGCTGGTACAACAATGTAGCCAACAAAAAATGGCGGCCGGTTGAGCAATCACAGGTCGGCTTCCAGGCCTTTACGGGAAAACAATATACTCAGGATGAAATTGAAACGGCGTTAAACCGGTACCCTGTCTTGTTCAACAAACCGGCAGATCCGATCAAGCTCTTGGTAGGCAGATTGTTAGATGGGCAAGTTGGAGCAATTTTTATTGGCGGTTCAGAAATCGGACCGCGGTCACTCGGGCACCGCTCTATAGTGGCTGATCCTGGTGCGCCCGGCATAAAAAAGAAAATCAATAACGAAATAAAACATAGAGAATCTTTTAGGCCACTGGCCCCCGTCGTTCCTCTTGAAAACACATTGGATTATTTTATTTTCGACGGAGAGTCACCTTTCATGCTGCGGATTGCATCCGTTAGAGGACAGTGGCGCGAAAAAATATCAGGCGCTATCCATGCTGATGGCACGGCAAGATTGCAGACCTTAAGAGAAAGTGTTAACCCGCTCTTATTTAAATTGTTAAAGGAATTTGGTAAAAAAAGTGGGTACGCCATTCTGATCAATACATCCTTCAATAGGAAAGATGAACCCATTATCGAAACGCCTGAACAGGCTCTGGAAGGTTTCATTAAAATGCGGCTCGATTTTCTCTACCTTGATGGCTTTATAGTAGAGAAACATTCGCCATGGATCAGTACCGAACGTGAATAGAAAAAAGTGACGGCCTATATTAGATTTAATTGGATTTCCAAAATGATCTCATTTAAATCCTTTTGTGAGATCTTCATTTTTAGAAAATCTTTGGGGTTATCTGGACAAAACGGCATGGGCTCATCGTCCAAAGTGACCTCCAGGTAATCGGCAAGCGGATTAATCAAACGCATGGGTGAATGGAGAGACAAGCGGTCTCCTATCAAGCGGGCCTCAGCAATAGCTTTGTCAAAGAAACGTTTTACGCCCTTGAGGTTGTTCGACATCACATAGTACCATCCCATCGCTGCCTGACATTCAGATCCGTACAATAAAAATTTACAATTTCGGATAATGCTCTTTACTTTATCCACAAGGATGAGATAATGATCAAGATCAATATTACGATGTTCAAAAAACTTCCATTTCCAAACCGTTAATCGAATCTCTTCTAAAGCCAACTCAATATCAGCTCTTGGAATGTTAATATTTTTCAAACATTCCTTTGCCCTGTCTATGTGACGCTGTCCGCGAACCATGTGGATTGATCGGCCATGTTCAGCCAGCCTTGCCCTTTCGCAAAGAGATAAGGCCCTTAAGGAAAGCGCCTCGCTTTCATGCCACCTGTTTTTTTGAGCCGCCTTTAAGGCAGAAAGAGCGATACTTTCCGCTTCGTCTATTTTATAGGAAGGTTTAGATAAAAGCAACTCGCTGTGGTATACTTTATAGTAATCGAAAAATGACTTTTTTTCTAGCCCGTACCTTTCCCATGTCTTACCTCCATATTCGCAATACCGAACGGCAGACTCACTATCACCTTTGATGCCTACAAGGTAGCCAATAGAATACAGAGCATATTCTTCTTGCCAACATTTATGCCACAGTTGGGTATCCCATGAAAGGCTGGCAACATTGATCTTTGTTAAAAGCTCGGCAATTTTAATGCGCCCGGCTGTCATTGCGATCGACATAAAATTGTTGCTGAAACGGGCCGTTTCATAGTGCCTGTTATTGACGCATAATGATAAACATTTCAGATAATGCGTTAAAGCCTCTGATGTCCTACCAAGATGCTTTAATGCGCGTGCGATACTGGATAAATAATACTCGGGATGAATTACAGGTTTGTCATTACCAGGAGGAATCGTCATTTTGGACAGCAAATAAAAATCTTCCCAGCTACCCAGGTTATTGCCGAGAAAATTCCTATAATTTCTGTTAATGGTGCGGTAAAAAGTGTCATGGAAAAGCGTCCATTCGCCAGCTTGCGATGCATGATAACAAATGCAACTGAAATCTGAGAGCCGATCAATGTGTTCAGGACATGAATTTTGTGTTAGCTCAACAAAATAGTCGGCTATCAAGCCATGCCACCGACGAGCAACGTCAGAATCTAATTGTTCTCGATAGTATTCCCGTATTGAAGGGTGCATAGTTAAATTGCTCCCAGACTTCTGAGCAATGAGCCGCAAATCTATTAATTTTTTTACGGCCGATTGAACTTGGCCATACCCCTGGCAGTCGTCCCCCAGGCATTCTGCAATACAGTCCATAGCAATTGCTACAGCAACAGGTCTGACAAAAAGTGAGATTACAGTGATGATTTCAACTTCGGTTTCTTGTATAAAATTATTGTAATAAGCTAAAATGGATTCAATATTCGTATTAATAGAAGATAACTGGCCCCAGTTTAATTCCGATGGCTCCCCACTTAGAGTTGATCTGATATCGTCAGGGTATGATTTTGTCAGGATGGCAAAAAGCCTTACCGAAAGTGCGTGATTTCCAACACGCTCTCGAGCAATCGCCATAAGTTTCGACTGTCTGGTGTCTATGCCCCATCCTCGCAGCACCTCTCCGACTTCGTCGTCCGCTAACGGCTGTAAATCTATCAGTTGGAGGGGATAAGGAAGAGCCAGTCGGCTGCAACATATGACCGAGCTACTGCCGTCAATAGCATACCTGATAATTGTATCCAAATTAGGGCTGTTAACTACCCCATCCTGGGCTTGAAAAATCTCAAGGCCATCAAGAACCAGTAGAATACGTCTTTTTTCCAATTCTCGACATAATTTTATCACTTTGATCGCATTGTCCGCAGGAGTATCGTCTGCGCAAAGCCTATAATAGAATTCATCGATAAAGGCTGATTCATCCAGTTGGTAAAAGCAATATCCATAGATAAATTCAAATCCCATGTTTATGAACAACTCTTTATTCCTCTCAAGGAAATGAAGAATCAGACTTGTTTTGCCTTCGCCACCGAAACCAATTATCTGGGCACCTGGTGAAGATTGGGCACTGATAATTTCAGACAGTTGTCGCAATTCTTTTTTTCGGCCGATAAATATCTCATCCGAGTCAGCAAAATTAGTTAAATGCTTTGGACAGCCTTTTGACTCAACTTGCATTAAATGCGACAAGCATTCATACACCTGACCATGGCCGCCATCGGCTTCCTTATAACGTTTTGGCTGAGATTCATACCAAATAGGCCGAAGCCCATGATTGCGAATGAGTGATTTTATATGATCCGTTCCTCGATTTTTTATATCAATCAAGGCAAAATAGGTTCCAACCCCCTCGGGATAAATCGTTTTAATCTGGTCCAAGAGAATATCGAAATCCCGGTCACGCAGTCCGTATCCAATAAAGAAAATATTTTTTAGAAAAAGATAACGCAAGGTGTTGGTATATGCAGGGTTACGGTCTATTAAACCACTATAATGACGTTCGTCCAACACCCATGTCTCAAATCGTTCAATTGTACCGTGAACCTTCGCTAAAACGCATGCTTCCGAATTTTTTGCTGTAGATATTATTTTGGCAAGCCGGGCGCTTTCCTTATGGGTTACGACTTCCAGTTCGATATCGTGCTTGAGGCGCCAAGCCCGTTCTATAAATCGATCCAGGTTGGTGGTGACCATCAATGACCAAGCAATGGTCACTAATTGAGATATTGCAGGTGGTATCTTTTTTCCTTTGGTAGCTACACAGTTTTTTATTGTCTGATAAAACCCAGGCTGACCCATTTCTTCAATAATTAAATCAAATGCCTCCGTACCTTGGCCATTTTCCCACAATCTTTCCATTTCTCGAACAAAAGCCTCATCCAAAACGCCATCCGCGACGCCTCGACCGAGCGTCGCTTCAAATAATTCTTTCCACAATGGCAAGCGCTCACCTGGCAATCCATATGCACTCAAGCCTGCACCGACGAAGGGAACAACAAGTGACGGATCTTTTTGGATAATCTTTTTAAGTTCTATAAAACTCTTTTGACTGCAATCAAAACTGCCCATTTATGATAATTCCTAGTTATCACGCATTTATAAACCTCCTTGGATTCGCTTTTTTTAAAGATGCATGAAGACTGGCATTTGATACGTGAGTGTATATTTCTGTGGTTGAGATACTGCTGTGGCCCAGAAGTTTTTGAACGTAACGAATGTCCACACCCGATTCAAGAAGGTGGGTGGCGGTGCTGTGGCGGATCATGTGAGGGGTTATACGCCTTTTGATTTTGGCGCGGTGAACGAGTTCGTGAAGATTTCTGCGGATGAAGTCGGGCTTGGCAGGGGTGTATCTTCCCGTAATAAGAAGATGTTCGGTTTTTGCGGGTGCCACCAGGCGACTTTTCAAGTATTTTTCCAGCAAAGCACGCACATTTGAATCAACCAGATAAACCAAACGTTCACGGCTTCCCTTTCCATGGATAAGGATGATGCCGATTTCCAGATCCACGTCATATAAGCGGATGTCGCATAACTCTGCTATGCGTACCCCCGTTGAAAACAATATTTCCAATGCCAGCCACAGGGTCAATCTGGAGATACTGTTTGTCTCTTGAGCCTCCAAGGCCGCTTGTTTAAAGATTGCCCGCATTTCCGACCGGTTCAGAGATCTGGGTAGCGTCTTGGGGACTCTGATGGCGGTGTGAAATTTGTGGAATGGGTTGCTTGCAATCCACCCTTCTTCTTCAAGCCACCTGAAGGTTGCTTTTAAGCATGCAATTCGGCGTTTGATCGATGCGGGGGCAAGCTTTCGAGCCCGCATGTCCGAAATCCATTGGCGTATTACAAGCTTATCTATTTTTGTGATTTTTTCGCGTGACATCCATTTTTCAAAATCTGATAGATCACATAAATAGGCACGGTGGGTATGCTTGGAAAGCCCGCGCCGTTGGCAATGATCCAAAAAGTCGCTAAATGCATCTGAATGATTCATAAGCACCGTCTCCACATAGGCGTTGAGAAGAATTTGACAGTAAACATGCACTCAAAATATGGGAGATGATTGGGCTATCGATATGATGAATCGCATGCGGGGGGCAGAATTAAAGTCTCACACAAAAAGTCTCACACAAAAAGTCTCACACAAAAAAAGTCTCACACAAAAAAGTCTCACACAAAAAAGTCTCACACAAAAAAGTCTCACACAAAAAAAAGTCTCACACAAAAAAAAGTCTCACACAAAAAAAAGTCTCACACAAAAA
>JANQIE010000206.1 GCA_028282295.1 Desulfobacterales bacterium
ATCACATCCAATCGATGGATACTCGGATAAAACCAAGATTGAGCAATATATCAAAAAATATTGGGATGCGGTTATATATGGCACCGAAAAAATTGAACCACGGACAGAGCCTACAAAACGAACACAAAAATTCATGGAGCATATCGACAGACTGCACAGTGCGGGGGGGCCCATCCGCTATCAGGACCTGACACCCGAGCATGGCGCTGAATTTCGCATGTTGCTTGAAAGGATGCATGCCATGAAGGACCATTTTCCCGTCAATCTTGTACCGAAAGAATATAGAAGTTACCTGGTCGATATCATGGAACGCGGCGAAGGGATTTTCAGAAAAGCCCCGGAGGGGCAGCGGCCCGAATTGTTACTCGACCACCTGCAAGAGTTAAAGCTCAACGAAATTCTTACGGTAAATCCCAAAATGGTGGACGGCCAGCCGCAGGACTGGCATACGCTCAATATTATTACCCGCGATATGGCAAAACGGGGCGAGACTCCGCAAAAGAGCCACTTTCAGGCCTTTGTGGATACAGTTGACGAACAGGATCTTTATTTTGATGAGTTCAAACGGTTAAGTGACCAGATGGAAACGGACATTGTCGATAATCTTCATAATGATCAACAATTCAGGCGGCTGTTCGATGAGTGGCAAACCGCCCAAAAAGCAAATCAGAATGTAATCGAAACTGCAACCGAAGTCGGCAAGAAATATACTTCTATTGTGGAAGGCGCAATCAAACGGGCGATTCAGTCGGAAGGACTTGTCGATCCCGCCGCGGTCAATATAAATCGTCCGCTCATTGCCGACTTTCTTTTTAAAAAATTTGAAGCCAATGACCTTGGCGGCTTTGACAGAGTAAACAAAGTCATGGAGCTTTCGGATGTGCTTCCGGGTGATACGGTCAGATATTTTAGCACCATGGTCCATGAGACGCGTCATGCGGTCCAGGAGTACTTGCGTGAATACACGGATGCGGTTGCGCGTGCAATTCGAAACGATACGGCAGACGCGAACGTGATAACTGCCCGAACCAAAGACGTGTTCAATGACATTTATGATCAGACGCGCTTGATCGCACAGGCAGACGGTAGAGGCGGCAATTTAGCCCAGCAGCTCATGGGCAGAGTCCTCGATCACATGTTCGGAGAACATGGCCGTGTTGGTAACGTGCCGCTTAATGAAGTCAAACACTATCTGATGTACCGGCATTATGTGACCACGCCCGATGAACTGGATGCACACCTTGCACAAGCGCGTATGATGACGCGATTGGACTTCGTGTATGAATAGCTGAGAAAAAAAATTAAAGTATCTTGTCGTTTAGAGCCCGAACTCCGTCGCCCGCCCCGGACTCAATCCGGGGTTCGCCGGCATGGCACAGAAAACAGGCCGTCACCCCGGCGAAGGCCGGGGTCCAGAATCAAAACGTCAAAATACCTTTAAGGTTTTTCGACCCTCAAATTCAGGGATTCCCTAATTTACAAATCAAAGCGGATTTTATAAAAACAACCGGTCGGTTCGGACTCGT
>JANQIE010000270.1 GCA_028282295.1 Desulfobacterales bacterium
CCGTCGTATTTAGACGTCATTCCCGCGCAGGCGGGAATCCAGGAAATGTCCCTAAATGCGCACATTGCTCGTTCCGGCGGCCCGCCGCAACGTAAGGGCGTTTTACAAATGTCGGTTACAGGCAAAAGCCCGGTGTCACTGCCTTTAAGCTAATGACATTGATCAAAAACCTAAAAAAATAGTTTTTTTTTCATTGCTACCCATGACCCTAATCGCTCAGATCGAAAACCTAAGACGGCATGCCGGCTATTTGCAGCGTTATCCCAGGCACCTGAAGGCCCTGTTGACGCATGCCACCGTGAAAAAGCTGGCGAATTTCATCCACGCGGAAGCCGAGCGCCTGTTGCGGTGCGCCCGACTCAAATCGCGCCCATACTACTACTGGATCGATGTCAACAACATCTGCAACCTGCGCTGTCCCCTTTGCGATACCGGCCGCAAGGCGCTGGGACGTCCCCGGCAAATGATGGATTTTGAGCTGTTTAAATCCCTCTTTGCCAAAATCGAACCGTATGCCCTGGAAGTCTGTTTGTACAACTGGGGCGAGCCGCTGCTGAACCCGGATATCTACCGGATGATCGCCCATGTGGCCAAACATCGCATCGGCACCAATCTCAGCACGAACTTCAGCTTTCCCATGACGGACGCCCAACTTGAAAAGCTGGCGCGGTCCGGGTTGGAGCAACTGATTGTCTCCCTGGACGGCATTGATCAAACCGTTTATGAGATCTACCGTCAAGGCGGCAACATTCAAACGGTGCGCGACAATGTGCAGCGCCTTCACACCATCCGGGAACGGCTGGGAGTAAAAACACCGCAAATCGAATGGCAGTTTATCGTCTTCAAGCACAACGAACACCAAAGGGACGAAGCGCGCCGGCGCCACCAACAGATCGGCTTTGACACCATCCGGTTCAGTTCGCCCGGTCTGCCCTATGTCGATATGTTCAATACGGATCTTGCGGCCCGGTACATGCCGCAGAATAAAAACTACTGGCAATACAATCCGAATCTATTGCTTGACAAAGAATACATCGACGAACAGATCTGCCATTATTTGTATCGAACCGCGGCCGTCAATCCGGATGGCGGGCTCACGCCCTGTTGCTTTTTACACGAAGCCAAACACGATTTCGGCGATCTGAAAACCGATACCATCGACGGCATCTGGAACAATGCAAAATACCTGTCCGCCCGCTCCCTGTTTGCCAAAACGCCGTTAAAGCAGCCCCAAACAACATGTTGCGACACGTGCCCCTTGTTCAAACAACCCAACAACCGGCCGGCGCAAAAACGACTGGCCCGGGCACGCGCCGCGAACAGGAAAATTAAAAAATGAACGAAACACCCGCGCTACCTTATTTCAATCACGAAGAAGAAACCTATACCATTCGAGACATCAGCGTTATCTTGTTTCGCTGGTGGCGTCTGGCCGCGGCCGCGTTTATACTGATTCTGATCCCGGCGCTGCTGGTTATCTTCGTCATGCCGCCCCTTTACAAAGCCACGGCGCGCATCGAAGTCAGCCGGCGCAACACCACCGGCGAGTTCTCCATCAAATCGGGCCAGCCCAGCTTCAGCTCGGTTTACCGCACCATGGATCGAACCGAGGAGATCAACACCCTGAGCGAACTGATCCGCAAACGCACCATCGCGCAAACGGTCATCGACCGGCTTGACGTCACCGGTAAGAAATTGAACCACATCCGCAACTTTCGCCGTTATGTGCGCGCCGTGTTTGTCGGCATAAAAAAAGGCCTGAAAACCGCATACAACGAAACCAAGTACTTCCTGCGTCTTGCCAGAAGACCGACGCCCGAAGAACTGGCCCTGGTGACACGCACCAATATGGTCAACGATGTCATCGACCGTATCCAGATCCAACCGGTACCGGACTCCACCATCGTCGAAGTCGGCTTCCGTTCGAGTGATCCGCTGCTGGCCATGAACATGATCAATGAAATCGTTACCATTTTTACATCCGAACATGTGGAACACCGCCAAACCCGCGCACGGTCTTTCTTTGCCAAAGAAAAAGAGGCCATGGCCGCCAGGCTGCGCAAACTTGAGCAGGAACTCGACACCCTGCGCAACACCACCAATTCATATGCGGTCAAAGACCAACGCAAGCTCTTAATTGCCGCACTGGTTGAAACCCAAAACGAACACAAAAAAACGCAAACTGAAAAACGAACCATCGAAACCCGCATCCAAACGCTGGAAAAACTGTTGACCACCGAACCCGAACACATTACCAGCCGCAGTGACCTGGATCGCAACCCGGCCCTGGACGCCATCGATGAACAACTGCTGGAGCTCGAACTTGAGCGGACCAAAAAAAGCAAAAGCTACCGCCAGGACAGCGACGTGATGCGCAAATTGCGCGCCCAGATCGAAGACACCAGGGCGCTACGCAAAAACCTGTTTGAAAAGGTCGAGGGCTCCCTGACCAAAGAACTCAATCCGGTGTATCAGACCTTGCGTTCCGAATTGCTGGACCTGAAAGTGGATCTCGATTCGGTGATCGTCAAAGAAGCCGGGCTTGCCAAAACGATCAACGCGTATCGCAAGGAACTGGCCGGTCTGGGCAAGGACGGCCTGCGCATCAGGGAACTCGAGCGGGCCATCAAAAGCAACGAGGAAGCGTACATGGTCTACGTTCGCAATCAGGAGCAGGCCCGTATTTCCGAAAACATGATTTTTGCCCGCTTAGCAGATGTCCGAATCGTCGACATGGCCGCCCTGCCCCTTAAACCGATACGGCCCCGGCCGAAACTCTACGCGTTGATCAGCCTGGTGGGGGCCTTGTTTTTAGCCTTCGCCCTCCCCTTCTTTATTCACTACAACGACCACACCCTCTGGTCGGAAAGGCGTGTCGGCCGCTTTCTGGGGTTATCCCTGGTGGCGGCGTTTCCCGAAATCAAAAAAATGAAAGCACTGCCCCCCACAGGGCAAGTAACCAACGGTGCTCCGCAAAAAGACCCCAGCAATGCCGCGCTGTCCGAGCAGGCGTTTGAAGCACCGACCAACCGCGCCATCGAGCGGATAAACCTGGATCTGCCCAACCTGAAAGCGCGCATTGTCACGATCTTAGGCTCGGTGGCCGGTGAAGGGGTCTCGACCGTGGCATGGTCGATCGCACGGCATCAGGCCCAGAATCCGCGCAACCGGGTTTTATATATCGACGCCAACCGGCACGCGTCTGACGGCAATGGCTCATCGCGCGAAAAAACCACTCCAGGGCTTTACACGTTCCTGCAGGCTCAGGACAGCCTTGAGCGCGTGCAGCAAACCACCCACCTGGACAATTTGAAAACCCTTGCGATTGAAACATTCGAAGCGGCGAGCCGGCCGGAAATCACCAGCGCTCAAATCGACCAGGGCTTCCAGGAATTACGCGAACATTTCAACTATGTCTTTGTGGATGCCGCCCCCGGCATGGTGTCCCCGTTTTCCCTGCTTCTGGCCGGCCACAGCGACGGCACCCTGCTGGTGACCCGGTCCGGGGCCACCCAGCGCAAGGTTGTATCCAATGTGGCCACCCAACTACAAAAACAGGGCGCCCATCTGCTCGGCATCGTTCTGAGCAAAAATCAACGCCTGGTCCCATTCGGCAGAACAAGCAGGACAAAATGACAACCAGTATCGATCAAACCGCCACTGCCACGGGCCTGAAGCACAAAATACACAGGCTGCTGCAGGAATACTCCGTTTTTAGCTGGATCAAGGTCATGACCGGCAACGGCTTGTACGTGTCGTTGGGCTTTGCAGCCAACCTGATCATGGCCAACGGCTTGACACCCGCCACCTACGGACTGCTGTCCATGGCCCTGGCCGTCATGGTCATCGTGCAGCAAACCTGTGGCAGCGGCATCGATCTGTCCATGGTGCGGCTGGCGGCCCCTTATGTCCAGACAGATCCGGCGCGGTCACAACAAATCTTCAAAACCGCTTTGCACATCAAGCTGCTTTTTGGAATTACGGCAATTATCGTCCTCTGGATAGTGGCCGAACCGGCGGCCCGTTTCCTTCTGGAAAAACCGGAACTAGAAACGCCCTTGCGCTGGGCCGCCCTTGGTATTTTAGGCGCGGCCCTGTACGGCTGGATACTGGCCCGGTTTCAGGCCGAAGAGCGCTTCAACGCCTATGCCGCTTTTCGCAGTGCCAACAACATCCTCAAAGTCGCGGGCCTGGGTCTGCTCTGGTACCTGGCGGCGTTTACGTTGGAGACCGTGTTGGCCCTGTCGGTGGGCGTGTTTTTCCTGAGCTTCGGGATCGGGCTGTTTTTCGTGCCGCGACTCACCGTCAAGCCTGATGCCCACCAGAACTCAGGCTCAATGATGGACCTGCTGCGGTTCGGGCGCTGGATCATCGCGTCCCATATTCTCTTCGCCTTTTACTCACGCATCGACCTGTTGTTTGTCGGCAAGCTGACCACCATCCAGGACGCGGGCTTTTACTCCGTGGGCTGGAACTTCACCTTTCTGATGGATCTTTGCACCTACTCAGTCATCCAGGCGATGCTGCCGCAAGCGGCCCGGCTTAAAACCCGCGCTGAAATAATCACCTACTTGCGCCGCACCTTCATCCTGTGCATCGGCATCGCCGTGACGCTGCTGCCGCTTTACTTTCTCGCCGCCCCGCTGGTGCATTGGCTGTACCCCGGCTACAGCCCGGCCGTGGAGATCTTTCGCGTTCTTTTCTGGGGGCCTTTGCTGACCGTCCTGGTGCATCCCCTCTACTTGATATTTTACGCCCGTAACCGCGTGGCCGTCCTTTCGGGAATCGATCTTGTCCTCGTCATCGTCTGCGCGGCCGGCTGTTACATCCTGATCCCCGGCCACGGCATGCTGGGCGGCGCCTACGCGACCCTTACGGCACGGATTATCAATTGTCTTCTTATTTTACTTTTAATTTCCCGCGAGCTACGCAAAATTACAGATAACGAAAGAGGTGCATCTTGAACAATCGATTAAATATTCTAAGTCTTCGCAATGTGATTGCCTTCGGTGGGCCGGATACCACTCTTTTAGGCTGGTACGACCGCATCGACCGTGACCGTTTCAATGTATCTTTGGCCTGCTTCGATAATCCCGGATCGCCGGAAAACGACTTAATGCAACCGATCGCGGATCTGGATATCCCGACCCATCTGATCCCGTATGGCAAACGCAAAAATGTCTTTGCTTCCATTCGGGCCATCAAACGGATCATCCGGGACAACAACATTCACCTTCTGCACACCCACGACCACCGCTCCGATGTGATCGGCTACATGGCCGCCCGGCAAGCCAGGATTCCGGTCATGACCACCGTGTATGTCTGGTTCTCGGTCAACTCCATGAGCAAGCTAAAATATCTCGAAATGATCCAACGTGCGTTTTTGCGCCGCTTCGACGGGATTACGGCCATATGTGAAGCCACCCGTCGCCAGACCATCGACCAGTACCACATGCCGGCGCAAAAGGTGCAAACCGTGCTGAGCGGCATTGATATTAAAAAATTTGACGGCGAGTTCGACCGGGACCGCCTGCTAAAATCGATCGGCGCCCGGCCGGATGATCGCCTGTTGCCGTTTGTGGCGCGCCTTTGGCCGGAAAAGGCCCACACCTACCTGCTAAGGGCAATGGTGCCGGTTGTTGCCGAAGAACCCAGAGCCAAACTGATGATCGTGGGCGACGGTATCCTCCGCGAGGCGCTGGAAAACGAAGCCCGTGACCTGGGCATCGCGGCCAATGTCATCTTCACCGGCATTCGCCGGGACGTGGCCCGGCTTCTGAAGATCTCCGAGTTTATGGTTCATCCGTCACTGGCCGAAGGTATCCCGCTGGCGGTGTATGAAGGCATGGCCGCCGGGCTGGCGGTTGTCGGCACGCGGGTGGACGGCATCCCGGAAGTCGTGACCCATGAAGAAACCGGCCTGTTGGTGGAACCAAAGGATATCCCCGCCCTGTCGCAGGCGATTTTGCGTTTGTTGCACGATCGGCCCCTGAACGCGCGACTGGGCCGGGCGGCCCATACCCTTATGGCGCAAAGCTACTCCCTCGACTATGCCACCGGGCAGCTTGAAGCCTATTACAAATACCTTTACAACGCATGCAACGGCAATGGAAGCAAACATTCAGTATAGATGATGACTGTTGCCACCCGAAATAAAGCCGGTGCCGGTTTTTACGGATACAACGGCGCGACCCTGGCAATGCTGCTGGGACTCGGCGTGGCCCTGTCCCTGCTGTTGGCTTTGGGCTCCTGGAAACTATACCTGGCCGCGGCCGGCGGCCTGGTCGTCGGCAGCCTGATCATGTTGCGGCCGCGCGTCGGCTTGTACTTCACCGCCGCCACCGTTCCGCTGGACGCGGCCGGACGGCTGGGCGATCTACTGCCGAACATCAACATCTCCCTGGCCAAAGTCTTCGTGGCCCTGACCTTTCTGGCCTGGCTGCTCGATTTCGCCATGCAGCGCAGACGGATCATCTGGGCCCGGGAACTCTCTATCCTGGGCCTGTACCTGGCGATCGGCATTTTCAGCCTGGCCGATACCCAGGAATTCAAACTGGGCTATCAGGCGGTGATCCGGCTGGCCGCCTCGATCCTGTTTTACTTTCTGGTGGTCAACCTGATCCAAACCCGCAAGCACTTGTTGCGAACCGTGACCATCCTGGCGACAGTCAGTGTGTTGACGTTCGGTTTCGCGGTCGTGCAACGCTACTTGCCGAGCATGTCGTTTCAATCGCGGGCCGGATGGGACGAAAGCGGCGCGCAACGGTTCGGCGTGGAGATGCACGACCTGGACGCCGGTAAATTCGGCACCGTGGCGCGCAGCACCGGCGTGACGTACCACGCGATCATTGTGGCGGTGAATACGAACATTTTTTTTCCCATCCTGGTCGGTGCACTCGTGTTTGCCCGCAACCAGTGGCGCCGCCGAGTGCTCTGGGTCGGCATACTGATCTGTCTGGCCGGAAATCTGTCCGCCCATTCGCGCACCGGTTTTTTACTTCTTTTCATGACGGTCGGCCTCTTACTGGTCTACCGCATCCTGAAGATCACGCCGCTACGGATCATGGTCGTTGCGCTGGCGCTTACGGCCGCAATCCCCTTTATACCGGAAACGTTATTGCACCGGGTGCTGTCGCCCGAAAGCTACACCCTGACAGGCAGCGAGTCGTTGCGGCAACGGCTGAGCCTGCTCAAAGCCGGTGCGGCGGCCTTTTTGGACCACCCCGTCAACGGCATGGGAATCGAAACCACCTATCGCATCTACGACTACTATGATTACGAAGACAAAACCGCCATCGTCACCGTGCATAACGGTTACCTGCAGGTCGCCCTGGAGCTGGGCATCGCCGGCATTGCGGTATTGCTCCTGTTCCTGGGGCGTTTGCTGATGAGTTTTCAAAAAGCGGCCGTCAACTTTAAAAAAAGAGGTGATCCGCAGATGGCGGTGATGTCCCTTTGTCTGTTCATCAGCATTGTCATTTTTATGTTCGCCGGGCTGACCATCGATTTCATGCGGATTGGTTTTAAAAACGTCTGGCTGTTGTGGGCCCTGGCGCCGGTGATGTTTCGTTTGTCTACCCGGCAAGAAGGGAAGTTAATCTCGATGAGACAAGGAGTTTGATAAACCACATTTACGTTGCGGCGGGTCGACGGAACAAGCAGTTTGCATATCTTGGGAAATTTCCTGGATCCCCGCCTTCGCGGGGATGACACCAAAACAAGGCGAGGCAAAACCTACTTCGTCAT
>JANQIE010000271.1 GCA_028282295.1 Desulfobacterales bacterium
GTAGAAAATGTCATCGGTTGAAAAATCTTCGTTTTACTTTTTTGAGCCTAAGCCATCGAAATTTATGGGTTTATCACTTTTTCGTTCAGGCACTAGTTACAAATAATTTCACATTTTAGGCGCCCGGATTCAGGTCAGGTTGGTTCGATCTGAGGGGCCGAAACCGCAGCCATAGCGAGCTATGGCGAGGATTTTGGAACCGAAGATCGGGCCAAAATGACCTGAATCCGGGATGCATAAAATGTGAAATTATTTTTGCGCGAGCCCTTAATGGGGCGCCGCAGACGCGACTTGATATGAAATAAGGCCTCATGCGTTTCCCGGCAAATACTTAATATCGATGAATTGTCTGTAAATTATGGGAAAAATCTATATTAACCCGGCAATAAAATACCTTTAAATTTGTGATTCCGGCGAACGCCGGAATCGAGCGTCAATTCTGGATGCCGGATCGAGTCCGGCATGACGAAGGCTTACATATTTAGTCGCCGGTTTAATATCTGTGTCGACGGGATGGAAGTTTAAAGGGCCGGTTTATGTTGTGGCAGGCGGGCTGTACTTTTCACGAGCCCTTGGAAGCGGCCCTATTTAAAATTTTTGCCCAGCCACAGCTCATAATGGCGAGGTCTGATGTTTTTCGAGTTCTGGTACCTTGACGACAAATCAACAAGCACTACCCTTATGTCCAAGGTGCGAAGAGATGCGACAATGCGTTGCGCCTCTTCTTTTTCTTCCGCCTTGAAAAACCTGAATTGGGTATTTTCAGGGCCGGAAACCCGCTGCACCCCCGGCACCTTAAGGTCGATTGCGACGAGCTGGGTGATCAGACGCGATGCCAGCGCTTTGGCCGGTGTCCGTTGTGATTCCTGCGTGATATGAAAATAGACCCGCGCAGGGATGTCAACCGCACTTTGCTGAATCTGTTTTTTTAATTGAGGGGCTTTTTCTCCTATTTTGGCTAGCAGATTGGCGGCCTTTTTCGCTTCGGCTGAGTTTTCGCCGGTATCGGCCAGATCGATTATGGTGGGGATAAGTTCGGTGGGCAGTTGGCCGTTGTCTGCCAGGAAGCTGGAAATATCTACCGCGATTTTTCTTTCCCGCGGGTTGTTGCTGGCAAGGTGTTTGATCAAAACACTCAGACGGTCGGCTTGCTTGGCAATTTCGTTGGCTTTTTTTTGTTGTTCGGACAGCAGATGGCCGACAAATATAACCACCAGCGGGATGAGAATCGAAGCGATGATGGAAAGTATATCCCATGCATCCTTGCCCCGTGAATGCTCAACGGCTACTTTATCGACAACGCGGATGTCTTGTTCTGCCATTTTCTATCCTCCGTAGGGGTCGCGCAAAAATGAAGTCTATCAATCGCGATGCTGTTTCCGGCCGGGGTGACACGCCGAGAATATTGCGCACACTAATGGCTGGCTTGTCAATGGGAGATAGCGTGCCAGCCAGGGTAACCGCGTTTGGAAATCTGGAGCGCGCGTCTGACCAAAACAGATCAATCCGTTGGGCACGGCCCACCCTGCCCAACGGCAATCGAAGTGGGCAGGATCGGGTGGGCCGTGCCCACCAGCATGATCCGGACAACCCCCAAATACGCTTGCCCTGACGCTCAGCAATGATCGGTTGCGTCCGGTTCGGGTTTATAGTACGGTCGACGTATGCATACCTGCATTTTGATGCACTTTCTTTTCATCAATGTTCATCACCAACTAAATACATCTCCAAAGCGGGAACAGATGTCATGTGCGACCCCGACACACGCGATTTCATGGTTTTGCAACGGCTGGCGGTAGAGATTTATGAGGATCTGGCCCGGCAATTTCCGGTATGCATGGCCAGTGACGAGTTTCACTTTTTTCCGCAGTATGTTGCCGCTGAACGGGACTGGTCGCGGTGGGATGACTTCTCGGCCGAGGCGCTGCAAGCATTTGCCGCAAAGGCCGCCGGCTGGCACCGGCAGTTGCACACACTGGCCACCCGGCAGGGGGTGTGCCGCTGTGACGCCGCGCTGCTGGCGCGCGTGCTGACCACCCTGGATGAGCAGTTTAATGAGGTTCAATTTCACCAAATCCAACCGACCTTCTATTTGACGGTTCTTGGAATCGGGTTGGCCGAAGCCCTGGAAGCCGGTACCGAGGCGGTGCAACAGCGGATTGCCACGGTCCCTGATTTCTTGAAGCATGCTGGCGCGATTTTGCAACCGATGCCCCGGTTGTTCCGCGATATGGGGCTGGAAATGGCGCAACGGCTGATAGATTGGTTTGCCGCCATGAAGTCTTTGACCGCGGGCTCGGCCCCGGAGGCGTTGGCGGCGTTTTGCGCCCATCTGCAAACCATAGCGGTCCAGGAAGATTTTCTCCCCCGCCCGGACCTGTACCCACGCATCGCCGCTGAGCACATGGGCTGTGACATGACCGTCGAAGCGATTGCCGACCGATTGCAGATGGAAATCGATGAAACCACCGACCTGATGCAGCAGGCTGCCGGCCAACTCCAACCGGGGGCAGGCTGGCGGCAAGTGTGGGCCCATTTACCGGCACCCGGCGGCAGTGCGGCGGACCTGTATCAACGCAGCATTGCCGAACTGCGGGGCCATTGTCGTCAGCAAGGCTTCGGCGCCGGCCATATCCTTGACCGACTGAACGTGCACATCGAAGCGATTCCCGACTATCTGCTGCCGGTGCGCAGCAGTGCGGCCTTTAGCATGCGTCCCGAACACCCGCCGACCGGGGGGACTTTTTACCTGCAAACCCTTACCGGCAAGACCCGGGCGTCGCTCGATTATCGTCTGCTGGCCGCCCATGAAACGTTTCCCGGCCATTGCCTGCTGGACAGTCATCGCTGGAACCTGGACAACCGGCTGCGACGCCACCTTGAATTTCCCCTGTTTTATGAAGGCTGGGCCAGTTTTGCCGAAGAACTTCTGTTTGATACCGGCTATTTTGCGGCGCCGCGGGATCGCTTTCTCATCGCCCTGCGCCGTTTCTGGCGGGCGTTGCGCGGCAAGACGGATCTTGAAATTCATACGGGCCGCACAACTCTCACGGCCGCGGCCGCCGCCCTTGTCGCGCAGGGGCTCGACCCGTCCAGTGCCGACCGCATGGTGCGCCGCTATGCCTTGAAGCCCGGATATCAATTGGCCTACACCATCGGCCGGTGCCAATTTGAAGCCTGCTACCGGGTGTTTCGGGACCGGGCGAAGACCACGGCCGAATTTGTCCGAACAGTTTTGCTGCTGGGCGAAATCGATTTTGCCGATCTGCAAACGGCTGCGCAAGACAAGATCGGGTCCATCTGGAATCTGAAAGGAGAAATACTGTGACTGGATTTACAGGCTATCATTCGGAATGGAATTTAGGCAGCCCCGGCGGCTGGGATTATATGCGCACCACCCAAAAGATTGCCCGAGAAACCTGGCAGCGGCTCAATCGCATCAACCCCACCGGCATCAACCTTGATTTTGAGCATCCGATGCTCTACCCGGTTGTCGGATTCGCCCAAATGCTGCTGGCGGCTTACCGGCACCGTGAGGGCAGCAATCCGGGCGTGATTGCCGTGGTGGCCGAGCAAGAGACGTTGGAAGATGTTACGGAAAACATCAATCTGGCCGCGCGCCTGGACCGGTTTGAGGGGATCACCGGCATCCTGGCGGCGCCCCATGAATTTGAGCTTACCAGCGGACGGATGACCCATCAGGGACGCCCGGTGTCGCTGGTTTTCATGGACTTTAACAACGATGTGTTTTTGAAGCTGCACCGCAAGCATGATCTTGGCCCCCTGATGCAGGCGGTGCGCGAAAACCGTGTGTTGAATCCGCGCGGCACTGAACCGTACAACGTCAAAAGCATGTTTGAAGTGATCACCGGCCCCCATGCCCATCGTTTTCATGCGGAAACGGTGCAACGCACCCCCTGGACACGCCGGTTTTTTGAACGCAGAACCGAAGGCCCCGACGGTGCACCGATTGCCGATCTGGTTGAATGGACCCGGCGTCACTGGCCGGAACTGGTGTTGAAGCCCGAACGCGGTTATTCCGGCATCGGCGTGCGGGTGGGCGAAGTACACCCGGATGCGGATGACGCGATCCGGCTGGCCATGGAAAAGGGGCACTATATTGTCCAGGCGCGGGTCCCCTTGCCGTTGTGGGCCGAGGACATGCCCGAACTCGATCATGATCGCAAAACGGTCGTTATGCAGCGCCGGCAAACCGATTTCAGATGCCTGACCGGACCTGACGGTGTGTTCGGGTACCTGGGACGCTACGGGGATGTCCCTACCAATGTGGGCAGCGGCGGCGGGGTGCAGCCGGCGGCGATTTTACAGTCGAACGTGACGGTCCGCGAAGCCGTTGACCGGATCAATCAAAGCCTGCTCGATCTGTCCTATGACCAGCTTTGTGAATTGGAGGACCAGCAGAAGCAGGCGGCGGTGGCGGCTCGTTTTACGTATCTGCTGGGGCCCATCAAGATCGCCTTGCGCCCGCGTGTGCTGGCCCCTGGTCAACTCAAAGCCCTGGAAACCTACTGCCGCGCCATGTGGTCCGATTGCCTGACCCTGGAAAAAATGTGGCACGGCGGCGAACTGGACGACTACATCGACATCGAAGACGAGGAACTGGCCATTGCGCGGCTGCAGCCCTGGCAGGGCGGACCGGCTATTTTTGCGGCCGACGGACTGTTCAGCTTCGGTGCCCACCCGGAGGAGCCATGACGATTGCAGTTGAAACAGATTGGTGGAAAACCCTTTTCGACGAGATTTACCTGACCACGGATGCCCGCAGTGTTTGCGATGAAGAGTTGACCCGGCGCGAGGTCGATCTGTTTTGCGAGTTGATTCCGTTTCGCGCGCACGACTGTATTCTGGATCTGTGCGGCGGACAGGGACGGCATGCCGTTGAGCTGTGCCGTCGCGGGATTGGGCGGTGCACGGTATTCGACTATTCACAGGCGTTGCTGCGCATTGGCGCCCAGGAGGCGTGCACGGCAGATTGTGACGTTGCGTTTGTCCAGGGCGATGCCCGCTCGTTGCAGTTTGACGCCGAATCCTTCCAGCATGTCCTGATTCTGGGAAATTCACTGGGGTATGTTGCCGACGACAAGGCGGACGTGCAAATCCTGCGGGAGGTGCGGCGTGTGTTGGCCCCGGGCGGCTGGTTGCTCGTCGATGTTACCGACGGCGACTACCTGCGCGAGCATTTCACACCCAATGCGTGGCATGAGATCGAGGCGGATGTGGTGGTCTGCCGCCAGCGGGAAATGCACGCCGACCGGGTATGCGCCCGTGAAATGGTGCTGAGCAAACAACGCGGCCTGGTGCGTGATCGCAATTACGCCATTCGGTTGTTTGACGCCGAGACGTTAACCGATCTGGCCCTGCGGGCCGGACTCGATGACATTCGGCTGCACCGTAATTTCAAACCCTCCCGGCGCGACGAGGATACCGGCTTCATGAACCACAGGATGGTAATGACCGCCCGCAGGTAGCATTTGGGGGTCGGGATCCCGCATTTTACTTTTTTTAAGACAATGTCATTAATTTAAGGCAATGGGTCAGAGCTTTTGCCTGTAGCCGACATTTGTAAAACGCCCTTAAGGCCGCGGAAAAAATAAAATGTCCCAAAGTACGTTCGTATTTGGGACTATTTCGTTCGATCTGAAATCGAAACGCCGCAGGAATAGTCGTTCTATTCCGAGGATTTTTCGATTGAAGATCGAGCGAAAGAGGCCTGAATACGGACCGGAATTTGGGATATTTATTTTTTCCGCGGCCCTTACGTTGCGGCGGGCCGCCGGAACGAGCAATGTGCGCATTTAGGGACATTTCCTGGATTCCCGCCTGCGCGGGAATGACGTCTAAATACGACGG
>JANQIE010000254.1 GCA_028282295.1 Desulfobacterales bacterium
TCAGCAACATCTGGTTTCGACGGCATGGTTGACATCTATTGCGGGTGGGTCGTCGGTTCCCCCTGCCCCCAAAAAACTCAAGCATCTAAAAAACCGGATAAATCCTACGCAGGGTGTCCTGGTTCCGGGATTTTGGCTTTAATTTTCGCAATCCAATACGGATTTTAAAGCAAGAACCTTACCAGTATTCGATATTGAAGGGGGTGGGTGGGGGTGCAGGTGTGCGGCGGTGAATCGGATTGCGCCACGGAAATATAGACGAATGTCCGAATACTTCTAACATGGCGGGTGCTGCCCGGGATCGACGCTGAAACGGCTGGCGGTGCGGGGAGCCCTTTTTGCGCGGGCCCTTAGGTTTGACTTTCGCACTGCAGAAGGAAAAGGAATCCTGTCGTTTTTATTCTGGACCCCGGCCTTCGCCGGGGTGACGGTGTTTTTCCTTGCGTTAGTCCGGCGACGGTTGCGGACGGGTTGCGCCGGGGGGACGGCGGGTTTGTCTGCTTTATTCCGGCGACGGTTGCAGACGGGTTGCGCCGGGGAGACGGCGTGTTTGCCTGCGTTAGTCCGGCGACGGTTGCGGCCAGGTTGCGCCGGGGGGACGGCGTGTTTGTCTGCGTTAGTCCGGCGACAGTTGCAGACGGGTTCTACCGGGGGGACGGCGGGTTTCGTTGCGTTATTCCGGCGGTGGTTGCCGCCGGGTTGCGCCATTTGCTGTCAGCAGACCCAGGTTTTTCAATTCACGCACCAGTTTGTCCTTTTCTATCGGTTTGACCAGGTAGGCGTTGGCGTGTCCTTCGTAGAGGGCTTCCACCATGGTTTGGGAGTCCTCCAGGGCCGATACCATCATGACTTTGGCGGCGGCGTCGGGCGGCAGCTTGTGTTGTCGCTCCAGCCGCCGAATCTCCTTGAGGGCCTGGACTCCACCCAGGCGAGGCATCATGATGTCCAGGCAGATCAGGTCGTAAGGGGTCTGATCTTCCAGGGCCAGCCGGCTGGCGATCACCGCCTCCCGGCCGTCCACCACCAGGTCGCAATGCCCATGGGTGTTCAGGATTTCATTCAACAGGGTTAACGAAGCCGGATCATCTTCCACCAGTAAGAAACGGTTCATGCCGGTCACCTTTCAGCTTGGATGAAGTTGAGGTTGTATGGTCATCTTTTTCTTTAGTCGCTATTCCAGCGACGGCCCGGACTGCTTCGAGGCGTTGTGCAACTTCTTCGGCCTGCTCGCGGCGGCAGGCCAGCACCACGCGAAAGAGGGTGTCGGCCAGCTTCTGCTTTCCGGCCCGGGCCGCGGCCTGCTGCCATTTTAAGACTTCTTTTTCCAGTGTGTCCAATGCGCCCCGGCGCAGCAACAGCGCCAGGGCATCCAGAACCGCCGGGGGCAGACCCGTTCCGGCGGCGAACATGTCTTCGGCGGTTTCGTCCGACAAACAGCGCAGGGACGGATCGGGCAACGGCTGCCGGTCACCGGATGTGCGGTCTGTCGCCGGCGCGGCCACCGGTTGCGGCAACCGGTGCAACGGCGCGGTGGCCCGGCAGGGTGTTGCCGGACGCAGGGGGTGCGCTTCGGACGGCGGGTTGCCGCAGTCAAGGGACCGGGAGGCGACAAACGGAAGCCAAAACGCGAAACGGCTGCCGACGCCCAGGCGGCTGTGTACCTCCAGGCGGCCCCCCATCCGGTCGATCAGTTGTTTGCAGATATTCAAACCGAGTCCCACGCCCTCACTGCGGTTGCCGGCCGGGTCTTCAACCTGGTTGAACGCGTCGAAGATGGCGTCGTGCTGGTCTGCGGGGATGCCGATGCCGGTGTCGGTCACGGCAAAACGCAGCCACTGTGACCGTGTTATGGGTTTATCCGCCGGACTTTTGCGGGACGCAGCGCGACTGATCCGCACGGCAATTTGACCGTGGGGTGTGAATTTAACGGCATTGGCCAGCAGATTGGTCAGGATTTGTCCCAAACGGCCGGCATCCCCGATCACCTCTTCCGGTACGTCCGCGTCAACTTGCGACACCAGGTTCAAGCCTTTTTGCAGACACAGGACACCATAGGCGGCCAGCACCTGTCGTAAGAAGCGCCGCACCCCGAAGCGTTTGTAGTTGAGTTTGAGTTTACCGGCGTCCAGTTTCGAGTAGTCGAGGATCTCGTTGAGCAGCACCATCAGGCGTGTCGCGGCATCACGGGCCATCTGCATGTGCCGCACGTGCTTGCCCCCGTGAGCCCGCAAGCCGTCCAGGGTCAGGTCGAGCAGCCCGATGAGCCCGTTCATCGGGGTTCGAATCTCGTGGCTCATTCCGGCCAGCAGGGCGCCTTTGGCCCGGTCGGCGGACTCGGCCTGGTCCCTGGCCGCCGTCAATTCGGCCTCGGTTTGCTTCTGAGCCGAGATATCGATGAAGGTCTCCAGGCCGCCGATGATGTCACCGCCGGCATCACGCAGGACATCCATGTTTTTGAGCAGGATCAGTTGACGGCCCGGTAGCGTGAGGCGGCATTCCCACCCCATGACCGGTTTGGCAACGCCGGTATCAAACAACGGGCACTGGCCGGAAGCCGCGTGGCAATCGAACGTTTTTTGACATTCACTGCCAATGACCTTTTCCGCCCGCAGGCCGATGATCTGCTCGGCAGCGTTGTTCCAGGCGGTGATACGCCGGTTTAAATCAACGGTGAAGATGGCACTGGGGATGGTTTCAAAAACGGTGCGGTAGGGGGCTTCATTTGCCGGCCACGGACGTTGCGCCGGTTCATGTTTGTTGCTGACGGTCTTTAATTTGCGGTTCAATGTCGGCATCAGATTTTGGCGGAAGCGGAATTTCGCGGTGGTTGGATCCCGGCCGGATTGAGGTCGTAAGCCATGATGATGGGTGTTTTGCCGCGGTTCAGCGACGCATCCTGCAACAGTTTGCGATCGCGTTGCCGGATGGCTTCGAGCCCGCCCAGCAGCGGACGGACCCAGACATCCCCGGTGGCGGTATCGAAAATCAGTTTGCGGCCGTATTGACCGCCGGATTCAACGATTTTCAGGCGCAACCCGAGCCCATGCAGGGCGTCCAGGGCGACGGTCACGTTGCGGCGGCCGATGGAATGGCCCGACCCGGTGTCGTCCTCGGCGGTCAGGATTGCCGCGCCGCCGAACAGTTTGATTTCCAGTCCGGCCGCGGCAACGTCAAAATCGCGCAACAGGGTAATCATCCGGGGGATGACACAGGGCACGTAGGCCAACTGTTTCCGGCAGGCGTCGGCACAGGTGGCCTGGTGCCGGCAGCACGGGTGAACCGCATGACAGATCGCCGCAACGCCCTGGGCCGCATCGAACATGGTAATTGCGATGCACGAGCCCAGAATTGTCGTGACCCTGGCCGGTTTTTCACTGACGCACAGCTCGCCGGGTTTTAAAAATATATGCGGAAGTTCATGGGGTTGCACATTCATGCCCGATACTGTTGGAAAGTAATCTATTTATTGGGTCCAAAAGTTTTATACAAGTGCCGCTCGGCTTCGGCCAGGTGCTTGACGGCGCCGCCCGTAACCCGTTTCAAAAAGACTGCGCCGGTATCGGTGTGAAAATAGACTTTACGGGTGTCCGTGCCACCGACATCGCGCCCCTTGATCGTTATGTTGGCGCGTTGCAGGCACGCAATGGCGGATTGAGCGTTTTTAATGCCCGGTCCCTTGTCCGGCGTATAATCCGTGAACATATGCGCGCCGCCGAACACTTTGGCCACCAGGCGTTGCGGCCTGCCGCCGAGCTTCACTACCCGGCGAATCAACAAATCGGTGGCGTTTTCGCCGTAACGGGCGGCTTTTTTTAAATCCACCTGCCTCACATCGGCATGGCCGGGCATCAGGATGTGGTTCATCCCGCCGATGCGCGCCACCGGGTCATGCAGGCAAACGGCGATGCAGGAGCCGAGCAACGTGTAGATAATCGTCGGGTTGCGACTGGCATGCAGTTGGCCGATATGGATCGTGATGTTTCTTTTTTTCATTTTCGCCAACCACAGTGATGTCAGATCAAACTGTATACGGTGTTCCCAGCCCTACTTTTTCCAAAAGCCGTCTTTTCCTTTTACGACTTCAATCGTTGCACGCGCGCAGCATGAGCGGCGCGATGGACAGCAGCGGCGCGACTTTGTCCACGGCTTCGCGCTTGATCGCTTCCTGGGGCATGCCGAAGACCACGCAGGAAGCTTCGTCCTGGGCGATATTGAAGGCGCCGGCGTCCTTCATTTCCCGCATGCCCCGCGAGCCGTCGTCGCCCATGCCGGTCATGATAACCCCTACGGCGTTGCGGCCGGCATAGCGCGCTGCCGAGCGGAACAGGACGTCCACCGACGGCCGGTGACGGCACACCAGCGGTCCCTGTTTGACTTCAACGTAGTAGCGGGCCCCGCTGCGCTTGAGCAGGGTGTGGTAATTGCCCGGTGCGATCAGCACCCGGCCACGCAGGACCGAGTCGTTGTCCTGCGCCTCCTTGACACTGACCTGGCACAAACTGTCGAGTCGTTCGGCGAATGTGGCGGTGAATTTTTCCGGCATGTGCTGCACAATTACAATGCCGGGGCTATCCGGCGGCAGTTTTTCCAAAAAAATCCGCAACGCCTCGGTGCCGCCGGTGGACGCGCCCACCACCACGACTTTTTCCGTGGTTTTGACCATGGCCTTGGAGGTCGGTTTGGCAATTACGGCATCGGCCATGAGTTTCGGCTCGACCTTGCGCGACGGGGTCACCTTGCGCATACGGGCCATGGCTGCAGCCTTGACCGCGTCACAGATCCGCACCCGGGACTCTTCCAGAAACTGTTTGGTTCCCATACGCGGTTTTTCGATGATCTCCACGGCTCCAAACTCCATGGCCTTTAAAGCAGTCATCGACCCGTTGCCGGTCAAACTGGAGCACATGACCACCGGAATCGGGTGCTGACTCATGATTTTCTGCAAAAATGTCACCCCGTCCATGCGCGGCATTTCGACGTCCAATGTGATGACATCGGGCACTTCGCGCTTGATTTTCTCCGCCGCGTAATACGGATCGGACGCGGTTGCCATCACTTCCAGGAGAGGATCGGAATTGACAATATCAGACAGTGTCTGGCGCACCACGGCCGAATCATCAACGACCAGCACGCGTATCTTTTTATTGTTGTTTTTTTTCATGGTTTTCGGACCGCATCCGGATAGTTTTTTCCGGCCGCTTGAACCCATCGGCAACGTGGGCCGGACTTTGATTAAAGCCGGCGGTAGATTGTCGAAGCGACCTGTTTTAAAGGCACTTGCAACCCTCCCAGGGTTTCGGAATGTCCCATGAACATGTAACCGCCCGGCAGCAAATAGCGGCACTGCCGGTTCAGGACTTTCTCCTGGGTGGGCTTGTCAAAGTAAATAATCACGTTGCGGCAAAAGATGATGTGCATCGGTTCGCGCAATTTATAGTCGGAGGCCATGAAATTAAGCCGTCCGAATTGCACCCGTTTGCGCAGTTCGGGCACGATGCGCACCAGCCCTTTTTCTTTGTCCTTGCTGCGCAACAGGTATTTTTTCTTGTACCGCATCCCCACCGGTTCGACATCATCTTCCGTGTAAACGCCCTGGGAGGCTTCGTTAAGCACCCGGGTGGAAATATCCGTGGCCAGGATCGAAAAATTAAAATTGTCGACCCGGCTCTGAAACTCGCTCAGCACCATGGCCAGGGTGTAGGGCTCGGCGCCGGTGCTGCAACCGGCGCTCCATACCCTGAAACGGGTGCGTTCACCCCGCCCCATGTTCTGGTACAGTTGGGGCAGGACGGTCTGGGTCAAATAGTCAAAATGCCGCGGTTCACGGAAAAAATCGGTCTTGTTGGTGGTCACCACGTCGATCATGTGATGCAGTTCTTCTTCCTGCCCTTTACTGCTGAACACATAATCGTAGTACTCTTCAAAGGTGGCGATCCGCAAACGGCGCAACCGTTTCTGCAGCCGCGCCTGGAGCATGGTTTTTTTGGCGGTCGGCATTTTGATGCCCAGATCGCCCTGGATGTATTCGCTGAAGCGTTTAAACAGGTCCTGGGACAATACCGCGGTATTTACATATCGCGGCGCGGTTTCCCTGACCGCTTGCGCCTGAGCCATATTGTTGTTCTCCCTGCGGTTTCAGTGTTTAAAGTACTTTAAAAAAAATCACACGCCATCTACTTCGCTCGGCGCGGCGGCATTTTCGTGCCAGTTGAAAAACAGTTCGACGCTCTGTGGACACAACTGCGTGCCGCTGACGTCGTCGATTATCTTGAGCGCTTTTTGCGCCGGCATTCCCCGGCGGTAGGGCCGGTCACTGGTCAAGGCATGATAGGTGTCGGCCACGGCGGTCAGACGCGCCCAAAAAGGTATCTTTTCGCCTTTGAGTCCGGCGGGATACCCCTTGCCGTCCCAGCGTTCATGGTGATGATGGACAATTGGCAGAATCGGCTCCAGGCTGGGGATGGTGTTCAGGATGTGCAGACCGGTGACCGGATGTTTTTTGATTTCCTGAAATTCATCACCGGTCAGTTTGCCCGGTTTTAATAAAATGTTGTCCGGCACGCCGATTTTGCCGATATCGTGCAGCTTGCCGCCCAGATGCACGATTTCGGTCTCCCCGGCTTCGGCCCCGCTCAGTTCGGCCAGCGATGCGATGATGTCGGCCACGGCATCCGAATGCCCGCGGGTGTAAGTATCACGGGCTTCCAGGGCCGAGATCAGGCTGGTGATGGTGGCCAGCATCATGGCCCGCTCGGTTTCCAGCCGCTCCCGGTCCTTGATCAGGTTGAGAAAATGGTCACTGAGCATTTTCTCGACCAGGATGACCAACTGGTCCAGGTTAAAGGGTTTGATGATATAGGACGCCGCCCCGTATTGGATCATGCGTTTCATGTGGGTGCGGTCGTTATTGGTGCTCATGACCAGAAACGGAATCCCGGCCAGGTCGGGATCGGCCTTGACCCGTTTACAGAATTCAAAGCCGTCCATCTCCGGCATGGTGATGTCGCTCAGGATAAGATCCGGTTTGCGGTTGCGCAGGATCTTCATGGCGATCTTGGGATTTTCGGCGGTAACGACGTTGAAACCGGCTTTGACAAGCCCTTTTTCCACCACCGCCCGAATCGCCTTGGAATCATCCACCACCAACACCGTGCGGTCACGATCCTGCGGGACCTGGCTCAGGATTTTGCGCACCGTGTTCAAAAGCTGGTCCTCGGCCTCGGTCTTGGCCACATAGGCATCGGCGCCGGCTTCAAAGCCCTGGTTGATATCAACCGGGCCGCTGAAATCGCTGACCATGATAACCGGCACCCTGCGGCCGTCCTTGGTCTTTTTCAGGGCTTTGCAGAAATCGAGGCCGTTTAATTCGGGCATGTGCACATCGGTCACCACCGCATCGACCGGTTCGGTCAGGGCAAGCTCAAGCCCCTCTTTGCCGTTGGTGGCCAGCAGTACCTTGGGATCAAGCGGTTGCAACAGTTTTTTCAGATAAGCGCGCGCGGCAACACTGTCGTCTACAAGTACAATAAGCGGTTGTGTCATAAAATGGCCCTTTGCCGTATTCGGGGGAACAAGTGCGGCGATTGTCACGCTGCCAGTTCTTCTGCCGTTGCATCAACCAGGGCGAGCTCATCGGATGAAAACACCCGGTCGATATCCAGGATGATAATAAACTGATCGTCCCTTTTGCCGATCCCTTTAATAAATTCGGTGCGCCAGCGCGCGCCGATTTTGGGCGGTTCTTCGATCTGATCCGGTTCCAGTTCCATGACCTCGTGTACGGAATCGGCCATGGCGCCGAGCACGGTCATCTCATCGTCCAGGTTCAGCTCCATCACCACGATGCGCGTGTCAACGGTGTTCTCGGTGCGGGGCAAGCCGAATTTCAACCGCAGGTCGACCACCGGCACGACACTGCCGCGCACATTGATCACGCCGCGCATGAATTCCGGCGCACGGGGCACTTTGGTGATATTGCTGATATCCAGCACTTCGCGCACCTGGCTCACGTCCAGGGCAAACACCTCTTCACCGACACGAAACGTAAGATATTGGACTGCTTTGGTCTTGTTGGTTTCACTCATTCGGGTTCTCCTTTTCAATATTTGACATAATCGTTATCCGAAGCATGTTTATCTCCCAAAATCAGATGCACCCCGCTGCCGCCGGAAGCGCTCTTCGCGGGGGTCTCCTGCTGTGTTTTCTGGACATGCTTGTTAAAGGACAGCACGCTCATGGCAGCGCCGTGCTCTTGTTTGAGCAGTTGGAAAAAATCGCATTGGGCGCATTGTTTGCGTTTGTCCTTGAAAGCGCCCTGTTTCTTGCCACCGCACAGGGTGCCGGCCACGTAGGCACAGGCCCGTCCGGCATACTTGCCGTTGAGATAGCCGTCCGACGCCTGATGGGTGGCGGCCGGACAAACGCCCAGTTCCTGGGCCTTGGCGCCGCCGGTCTCCCGGCCGCACTTTTTGTATTCCCAGCAGTTGAGTCCGTGCGTGCCGCCGTTGGTGCCGGTCTGCGCGGGCAGGCTGTTGCCGGCGGGAGCGTGACCGGTTTGCGGTTGCCAATGCTTGGCGCCATGATCGTTTTCGTCGATGTGAAAAAAAGCGATGGTGTTTTGCAACTGATCCGCCTGTCCGGACAATTCGGCGGAGGTCGACGAAATTTCTTCCGCCGAAGAGGCGTTCAACTGAATGACTTCGTCAAGCTGCTGAATGGCCTTGTTGATCTGCTCGGCACCGGCATCCTGTTCGGAACAGGCGGCCGCGATTTCCTGGACCAGTTCGGCGGTCTTTTGAATGTCGGGCACGATCCTGGTCAGCATCTCGCCGCTACGCTCGGCCACATCGACACTGGTGGCCGAAAGTTCGCTGATTTCACCGGCGGCGTCTTTACTGCGCTCGGCCAGTTTGCGTACTTCCGAGGCGACCACCGCAAAGCCCTTGCCGTGTTCACCGGCCCGGGCGGCTTCGATGGCCGCGTTCAGGGCCAAAAGATCGGTCTGCCGGGCGATCTCCTCGATGATCGATGTCTTCTGGGCAATCTTCTTCATCGCCCCCACGGTCTGCTCCACCGCCTGACCGCATTTACCGGCGTCCTCACCCGCTTTCAACGCGATCTTCTCGGTGGTCGCCGCATTGTCGGCGTTGTGTTTGATGTTGGCCGCCATCTGCTCCATGGACGATGAGGCTTCCTCGGCCGCCGCGGCCTGCTCGGTGGCACCCTGGGACATCTGTTCGGTGTTGGCGCTCAGTTCATGGCCGGCGGCGGTCACGTTGCCCCCGGCGTTTTTCACGGCCATGACGATGTCACGCAGGTTGGCCACCATGGACGCGAACGACTGGCCCAGCGAGTCGCGGTCCGAAAGGATGTTGACCTTGACATCCAGGTCGCCGTTGGCGATGCGGTCCGCCAGCTCGGTGCGCGCCTTCAAACTTTGCACCATACCGGCAAAGGCGTGTCCCAGGCTGTCCTTGGCCGAACGCGGCGTCACCGCCATGGAGGCGTCCCCATGGGAGATCTGCTCGGCCACGGCCGCCAGGTCGCGCAGATTTTCAAAGGCATTGTTCAAACTGTCGATGACCCGTGCGATCTCGTCGTCGCGCTCGGCCGCCATCACGATATCCAGATCGCCCAGGCTGAACGCGTTGAGATTCTCTTCCAGCATGGCGACCTGCCGTTCCAGGTAGTCTTTCTGGTCGTTGGCTTCTTTTTCAAGACGCTTGACATCGGTGATATCGATGATGACTTCGATGCCGCCGTAAGGCTTTCCCTGTTCATCCATCAAGGCCGAACAGGCCGCCTTGATCGGAATTTCGCGGCCGTCGCGCGTTTTGGCCACGGTTTCCCCAAAGATCGGTTCACCGGTACGCATGCAGTTTTTCAAGGTGCACTGGCCGGTGCTGCACAGCGGGGTCTGCGAAAAGTGGGCGCAGGTCATTTTCCCCACCACTTCGTCGCGCGAATACCCCATGGCATTCAGTGCGGCGTCGTTGATGGCCGTGATCTTCAATTCTTTGTCCACGACAAACATGGGGGCGGCGATCGATTTGAGAATGTTGTCGATCTCCCACTTGGCGCGCACGGCGTCGGTTTGATCGACAATGACTTCCATGCCGCCGTAGATCTCGCCATCGGCATTGCGCAATGGCGAACAAGACGCCTTGATGGGCACCTTGCGCCCGTCGCGGGTCTCGGCCACGGTTTCACCGATAACCGGCTCTCCGGTGCGCATGCAGTTTTTCAAGGTACAGTTTTCGGTGCCGCACAGCGGGGTTTTGCTCAGCACGCCGCAGGTCATCTTGCCGACCACCTCTTCGCGGCTGAATCCCATAAACCGCAGCGCGGCGTCATTGATAAACGTGACCACCAGATCCTTGTCCACCGTGAACATGGGCGCGGCCATGGCGTCCATGACCACTTTGCGGTGATCGTTTTCATGGGTTACGGTTTTGAGTTGTCCGGTTGCCTCCTGAAGCCGGGTCTCGAGCTTCGTAACCTGGTTTTTGAGCTGCAGATTTTCATCCACAGCCTGCCGGTTGAATAAACTTAGCATGTCATCGATCCTTTTGCTGTTGGTTACAGAACCGGCGTCCTGCCCGAATACCCGACGCAACGGCTCTTATTAGGTTATCCGAATAGAAAAATCTTTCCAAAAAGCGCTCCTCCTTTCAGCAAGGATTACAGGTATCCGAAAAATCCTGGTGAGTTCGGCATAGGTATAACTTCCGTCGCAGGGATGCCCCCTTCCAGGAGGTTGTTCTTCCTTTGTTCAACGTCCCCCCCCTTTATCTCCCTCAATGGCGTAGCCGCCAGGCTAAGGCGATAAACAAGCAAAAAAAGGTATCTTACCGTTTTGATTCTGGACCCCGGCTTTCGCCGGGGTGACGGGGTTTTTTCCTGCGTCATTGCCGCGAACCCCGAATCGGCTCCGAGGCAGGCCCCGGAATCCGGAATAAGGTTGCTTGCCGTTTTGATGCCGGCCCCCGGCCTGCAACGGGCGACGGAATTTTTTCCTGCGCCATTGCCACGAACCCCGAATCGGCTCCGAGGCAGGCCCCCGAATCCGAATCTGCCGACATTTTTAAAACGCCCTTACGTTGCGGCGGGCCGCCGGAACGAGCAATTTGCGCATTTAGTTACATTTCCTGGATTCCCGCCTG
>JANQIE010000268.1 GCA_028282295.1 Desulfobacterales bacterium
CAAGGCGAGCCACGCGCTGGATCAGTTGTTCAGCGGCAAGTTGCCGGAATTTTCGAAGTAATAGTAGCAGTTTTCTCGAAATTACACTGAATAGTTACATTTAAACTTGATTTTGTCATAACCGGTTTCAGCGAGCGCATGGTCATCGCTATCCGGCGAAAACCGTGCGCTATCGATTTTACTCTCTTTGCATTCTGATAAATACTTTGTCCCTATCACTGGTTCTGTTTGGATATAAAAAACTAACGATTTTATATTGGCCGACCAGTTTTTCATTTATGCTAACTGGAAAACTACGATTTATATCCTGGGGTAAAATCCCAACGCGATACAGTTCAAGTGCCAAATTGGAAGGTAGGGACAACCGTAATAACCCCCTATCATCTTGCTCTATAAATATTCAATGCTTCGGGTATTGCAATGATACTATTGAATTGCAGTTTTCGTATGGCACCAATGGCAACAAGAGTTCGTGCAACTTCTTTCCATTTATCGAGATATCTTTCATAAATTTCCTCTTGGATTTAGGCGGCATGGTCCTTGCCGGTCCGCACACGCCGTTGTTGGCGTTCTGAAGCATATCATTCATTTGAATCTTAAAACCATAACTCAAATACCTCAACAAAAAATCCGGACATACGCATTTTTTTTCTGGTTGGACCAAAGCGCTTTTCTCTGGTTGACCGGATTACTTCAACTCGACTGTTGGAGCGCTGTTCTTAAAAAGAGTGAAATTTTGTTGATTTGTTGGCGCGTCAGGTTCAATCCCTGTCCATGTATCGCCATTTAAAACCGACCCGCATCGACGTCTTTGATCTATATACGCGCATGCTTGATCTGGCCTGAAAACGGTTGCACGGTCATTCTGTCATAAGGGGGTGCTGCAAGCCAATGCCACGGCACTGCCGATGCAGGCGCAAGTTGCGGGTTTTTAATTGGGTGGCTGCGCTGGTGGCGCAAAAGCCCGGCCGTTGAGCGTTGGTTGAAGGGCCGATGTCGCTAGTCGGTCCGGGAGGGGCGGTGGTGGAGACGTTAACCTGCGTCCGGTCTCCTTATGGCCGCAAATTAAAGTCTCCTTTACAATTCGCAACGCGCTGTTTGGCGCTGTTACGTGTCCACAGTGACTTTTTCGGTTTGCAATTCCGCGAGGCGATGTTCGGCCGTCTGACGAACACTTTCCTCCTCATCTTTCTCTGAGATTTGGGTGAGCAGGGAAATGTCGGTGATGCGGCTGATGGCTTTGATCCTAACTTCCGGGTTGGAGTGCTGCCATCGAGGCACGAACAGGTCTGAAAATTTCATAATGCCCTCCTTTCTTTTAATTCAGGGTATGCGGGGTGGCGCATGGGCAAAGAGACCTGCGCCGGGTTGTTTGAATTTGCCGTATGGGTGTTTCTCTCCAAAAAGCGGACTGGGACGGGTATACCTCAACGGTTATTTCGTGCCCCGCCGCTTCATGGAGAGCATTGTATTGGTAATTTCAAACGTTGCCTTCTTGGTCGCAAGATCATTATTCGACCCTTTTTTACGTTGAACAGGTGATATGTTGGGACCACTTATATCGATAAACGTGGGGAGCGCCTGAATGGATTGGCGCCTGAATCAAGCTGTTCCGGTGACAGGTAAAGCTATGCTGGTAGCTATTTCTGGTTGGTCACTGTTAGGAAAAGATGAACTTGGGTCTTGTGGTGTGTTTTCAGCTTAGGACAAGGTGAGGGCGGCGCTGGCGTACTTTTTTCTTTTTCAAAATATAGTTCACATCGATGGGGTGTGCAAGCGAATTGTCGGTTAATGGTACTGTATTCAAAAGTTTATGCCGATTCAAAAAATAACGACATGTTAGAAGAACGCAAGGGGGCTGCCGGTATTACCGGGCGCGGTAAACCTGCGTACAGGTATCCTGCAGGGCGACGTGAATTTCGGGCTTGCAGCGGGTCAGTGCGGGCTTGACCGTTTCGAGGGCTTTTTCAGGCGTGTTGTTCGTTTCGCTCAAGTGGGCCAGGATAATATGCTTTAATTTGTCATGCTGCAGTTCGTGCAACAGGTTTTGTGTATCGGCATTGGCAAGGTGTCCGCTACGACTTTTGATCCGCTGTTTCAACGGCCACGGATAGGGGCCGTACTCCAGCATGACCGGATCGTGATTGGCTTCGATGACAAGAATGTCACTGCCCTTGAGATGCTGCTTGATAACGCCGGTGGCGATGCCCAAATCCGTGGCGATACCCACCTTGGCGCCATTGCCGGTGATGGTAAAACCGATCGAATCGGCGGCGTCGTGCGAGGTTGCAAACGGATGGATGCACAAGGTTTTGATTTGAAAATCGTTGCCACTTTCAATATAGCGGAGCGTTTCGATGGCACCCAACTGTGATTGGGCCGCCTGATGCGTTGCGCGGGTCAAATATACCGGAAGGTTGAACCGCCGGGCCAGGATTCCCACGCCGCGGATATGATCACTGTGTTCGTGCGACACCACAATGGCATCGAGGGAAGGTCCATTCAACTGGTGGGTTTCCAGGCGGCGTTGGATTTCGATTCCCGACAATCCGGCGTCGACCAGCAGGCGTGTGCTTCCGTCGCTGACATAAACGGCATTGCCTTTACTGCCGCTGGCCAGCACACAGACCTGCAAATCGGCGGGGGTCGTCTTTTGTGTTGCGACCGGTGACGTTCCGGCTATGTCTTGTGCGTGCTCTTTCATATCAGTGCGTTATTGCTTACCGGTATGTCCAAAACCGCCACGATTGCGTCCGGTTTCATCCAACTCTTCGACAATTTCAAGACGCGCATGATAGACCCGCTTCAATATGAGTTGGGCGATGCGATCACCACGTTGAAAGCGATAGGGTTCGCAGCCAAGGTTGATTACGGCAATCATCACTTCTCCCCGATAGTCCGCATCGATGGTGCCGGGCGAGTTTATCAGGCCGATGCCGTGTCTGACGGCCAGCCCGCTACGGGGGCGGACTTGAATCTCATAGCCGAACGGAATCGCAACGGCAAAACCGGTGGGAATAAGGGCAATCGCGCCCGGCACCAACTCAAGAGGTGCTGGAACCGCTGCGCATACATCCATGCCGGCGGCCTGGGCGGTCATGAAACGGGGCAAGGGGATATCGGCATCGTCTTGTGGTCGCAAGCGTTTGAACTTCAATGTCAGGCTGTTCTTTGAGGGCATGTCCTGTTTCCTGCTGCATGTGAAAACACAATGTTAATAACTTAAGAGCGGCGTCTCGCCGCGATTGGCGTATATTATTAGCATTTTTTTTAATCGCGGCGGGACGTCGCTCCTACAATCGCGTTGATTGCATGAAGGTTTAAGCTGCATTTATTTGTATTTGCGCAACAGGTCATCAAAGGGCTTTTGATCCGTAAGCGGTCCCATCAGCGTCAGGGCGGAAAAGCCTTTGCTGCGAAGGCGTTGGGCCAGCTCGATGACGTCGTCTACACTGACGGCATCGACACGGTCGACCACCTTTTGTAACGGCACATAACAGCCGAAGTGAATTTCGTTTTGGGCGATACGGGCCATTTGATTCTCGGTGCTTTCGGAAGCCAGCATCAAGCTGCCTTTGGTGTACTCTTTGGCGTCGGCCAGTTCATTGGCAGTGACGCGCTCTTCGGCCAGTTGCTTGTGCCCGCTTAGCATAATTTCCGTTGCCTCCAAGGCATTGTCGGCATCCACGCCGGCATAGGCGCCAAACAAGCCGCTATCCACATAAGAAGTGATATAGGAATAGACGGAATAGGCCAAACCGCGTTGTTCGCGAATTTGCTGAAACAGGCGTGAACTCATATTGCCGCCGAAGATGGTGTTCATCAGGGATGAGGCGTAACGGGCCGGATCGGTAATCGGCAAACCGCCGGCCCCAAAGCAGATATGGGTTTGCTCAATATCGCGGGGATACAACGCCGTGCGTTGATGGGTGGTCGGTTTTTGCCGGCGGGAAGGTAACGGATTGCAGGGAATCGTTTCAAACGCGGGACCGACCATGTCTGCGAAGCGATCCGGATCGACATTGCCCGCGGCTGAGATCACGATTTGATCAGGCTGATAGTGTGTATCGAAAAACCGTTTAATGTCGGCGGCTTCAAACGATTGGATATTTCGGCGCCGGCCCAAGATAGAACGGCCCAGCGGATGCTTGTCCCAAACCGTGTTGGCTGCCAACAGATGAACATGCTCTTCCGGGCTGTCTTCCACCATGCCGATTTCCTGTAGGATTACCGGGCGTTCCCGCTCCAATTCCTGCGGTTCGAAAACCGAATTGAGAAAGATGTCCGAAAGAATGTCGACCATGGTCGCAAGGTGTGTATCCATAACGCTGGCATGGTAGCACGTGTTTTCCATGGTCGTGAAGGCGTTGGTTTGGCCGCCGATTGCATCAAATTCCTTGGCGATTTGATAGCCGCTGCGCCGCTGGGTGCCTTTGAAGATCATATGTTCGATCAGATGTGACAGGCCAGCTTCTTTTTCGGTTTCATCTCGTGCGCCGACATTGACCCAAACCCCCATGGCTACGCTGTGAACATGGGGGATGTGTTTGGTAAGGATACGGACACCGTTGTCGAGGGTTGTTTTGCGAACATCTTTTATCATATGGCCTCATACCTTGCTGCCAAGGGCTCGCGCAAAATAATTAATTCACGATGTTTCCAAAAAACAAATGACGGCGTTTGGCGCAAAACCAATACTGCCGTCATTGGATAGGATACGGTTTGGATTCCAATAATGAGAAGGCGTTCATGTTCGAGCCGCCCCGAACAGGTTAATTGCTTTCTTTCAGGGCCTCTTTATGACTGAGGCGAATTTTGCCATCCGGTGATATTTCCAGAACCTTGACCTTGATGACGTCACCTTCGTTGACGATATCGGTTACCTTGTTGACGCGCCGGTTGGCCAGTTGCGAGATGTGCACCAAGCCGTCCGTGCCCGGTGTGATCTGAACAAATGCGCCGAAATCCATAACGCGCACGACCTTGCCTTCGTAAATCTGGCCGATTTCCGGATCAAGGGCGATTTCCTCGACGCGCTTGACGGCTGCGATGCCGTCTTCCTGGCTAGTGGCGGCGATTTTGACAGTGCCTTCATCATCGATCTCTATCCGGGTATTGGTCTCACTTTGAATGGCGCGTACCACTTTGCCGCCTGGACCGATCAGGTCGCGGATTTTGTCCGGATTGATTTTAATGGTAAGGATCTTCGGGGCATAGGGGGATATTTCATGTCGCGCCTGGCCCAGTGTAACCAGCATTTTATCAAGGATGTGCAGCCGTCCGGCGCGCGCTTGTTCTAACGCTTTCTCCATAATATCCTTGGACAGTTCCAGGATTTTGATATCCATCTGCAGCGCGGTGACGCCTTCTTTGGTGCCGGTGACCTTAAAATCCATATCGCCGGTGTGATCCTCGTCACCCAAAATGTCGGAAAGGATCACCACCTGATCGCCTTCCTTGACCAGCCCCATGGCAATGCCGGAAACCGGCGCCTTGATCGGAACACCGCCATCCATCATGGCCAGTGTGCCGGCACAGACGGTTCCCATGGAGGATGAGCCGTTGGACTCCAACACTTCCGAAACCAATCGAATGGTGTAGTCGAAATCTTCTTTGGCGGGCAGAATGTTTTCCAGTGCACGGGTGGACAGACCGCCGTGGCCGATGTCCCGGCGGCTGGGGCCGCCGACCCGTTTGACTTCACCGACGCTAAAGGGCGGGAAGTTATAGTGCAACATGAATGGCCGCAACTCTTCGCCAATCAACGTTTCAACCCGTTGTTCATCCGGACCGGAGCCAAGGGTCAAGACGCCCAGAACCTGAGTTTCACCCCGTGTAAACAGCGCGCTGCCGTGCGGGCGGGGGAGGATGCCGACTTCGCAGTTAATCGGCCGGACTTCATCAAAACGACGTCCGTCGATGCGGCGGCCTTCATCAAGAATCAAATCGCGACAGGCTTTTTTCTGCAAATCACCCAGAATTTCGAAAACCTCGTTTTTACGTTCAACAAATTCTTCACCGAGATTTTCAAAAACTTCGATTTTATAATTACGCAGGGTTTTATTCCGCTCGATTTTTTCCGGGATGGTGATCAGTTCGGCGAAGCGGGCCGTGGTCATCTCGGCGAGTTTTTGGGCCAGGGCTTCATCTTTGGCAGGCGGTTCCCAGGCGCGCTTTTCGACGCCACAGGTCTCATGAAGTTTTTCCTGCACGTCGATGAGCGGCTGCAATTGCTCGTGACCGAAGAAGATGGCATCAAGCATTTCTTGTTCGCTCACCACATCCGCACCGCCTTCAACCATAACCACGCCGGTGCGCGAGCCGGCCACGATCAGGTTGATGTCGCTTTGACCGCGTTGCTCAATGGTCGGATTGGCAATCAGGGTGCCGTCTACCCGCCCCACGCGAATCGCGGCGATGGGACCGGCAAAGGGGATATCCGAAATGGTCAGGGCGGCTGATGCGCCGTTCATCGCCAGAATATCCGGATCATTTTCTTGATCCATTGACAGTACGGTGGCGATTACCTGGGTTTCGTTGCGGTATTTTTTCGGAAACAAGGGGCGAATCGGCCGATCGATCAGACGCGCGGTTAAGGTTTCCTTTTCGCTGGGCCGCCCGATTTCTCTTCGAAAGTAATTACCCGGAATACGCCCGGCAGCATATATTTTTTCCTGATATTCAACCGAGAGCGGCAAAAAGTCGACGTCCCGCTCATCGTTGGCCGAGACCACGGTTACCAGTACAATCGTTTCGCCGTATTGCACAACCACCGAACCGGAGGCCTGTTTGGCCACCTTGCCGGTTTCGATGCTCAGGGATTTGCCCCCTATTTCAGCTTTTAATAAAATTTCCATATTGATCTCCTAAAAGGGCAGACACAGCCGCCCATTGACGAACCACCACACGAATTGACGTGATGTTTAAGACAGGTCGCCTTAAACAATCTAAATGGCCGTTTGATTTGATTTGGGATGTTTTTTTTGTATGCATGTCAATCATGTGCCGGACTCCGAACGCGTCCGATACGCCTTGTCGGAGTGCAAACAATCGTGGCGGTTGCGCGGGCCCATAGCGACCGAGCGTGCTAACGTCGCAGTCCCAATGTTTCGATAATGGACCGATAGCGTTTTACGTCTTTGTTTTTTACGTAGTTTAACAAACGACGGCGCCGGCCGACCAGCATCAGCAGTCCGCGACGGGAATGGTGGTCTTTTTTATGCACTTTCAAATGCTCAGTCAGATATAAAATACGGTGGGTCAGCAAGCCGACCTGCACTTCGGGCGAACCGGTGTCGGTGTCATGGGTTTTAAATTTTTCAATCAACGTTTTCTTATCTTCCGTTGTATAAGCCACTTTCGAAATTCCTCCTCTTTCACATTACATTGCATTCATTTGCGAGGCAGTTGAAGGGGGCATTTGGCGCTTTGGGCAGAACGATTCGGGGCACACGCCCTTACAATACCTCTAAACTGATACTCTATAGCGATTTAAACGCCAACAAACAATAGTTATATGGCCTCTCATCTATAAAAAAACAGCGCCGTGTGCGCCTCAGGATCATCCGGCGCTGTTAAAACAGCAACAATAGCTTAGTTTTTCCGCATTGAGGGCGTGCTCGACAATCGCCAGCAAGTTATCCTCGCTATCCACTAGTTTATAAAAACCACCCGGCTGGTCGACCATCACAGAATCCGCTTCCTGAACCAACAAGGGTTGGCCGTAACGTATTTTGCGAGCCGTGGCCGGGTTGACTTGAATGGACGGCATCGTTTTCAACGCCGCGGCTTTGCCGATAACATATTTGCCGATTTTACCTTCGGCGACCAATTGTTCGATACAAGCCAGATCGACCGCCTGCCGGATGGAAAAGCCACAGCCAGCAGTGCGCCGCAGGGCCGCCAAATGGCCGCCACAGCCCAAGGCATCGCCGATATCCGCACACAGTGTCCTGATGTAAGTGCCCGCCGAGCAGGTAACGTCAAAATCGATCAACGGCAGATCAATGTTAAGGATCTCAAGGGCGGTAATATTGATTGCCCGTGGCGGCTTTTGTACCGGCCGGCCTTGCCGTGCCAATTTGTACAATGGTTCACCATTGTGCTTGAGCGCGGAATAGGCGGGCGGCGTTTGCGTCTGGCGCCCCTTAAAGCGCTCAAAAAGAGCTGTAATTTTTGCCTCAGTTACGTTGTCCCACGGTCGGCGGCCCACTATTCGACCTGTGGCATCCTGGGTCTCGGTTGCTTCCCCCAGCTTTAATCTGGCCCGGTATGATTTCTCGCCTTCCAAAAAAAAACGCGCCAGTTTGGTGGCATCGTTGAGGCATAGTATCAGCGCGCCGGTGGCAAAAGGATCCAACGTGCCGGTATGACCTGCTTTTTGAACCTTAAGCATTTTCTTGACAACGGCGACAACCTTGGCCGACGACATACCGGCCGGTTTATCCACAATTAAAATTCCACTTAATACTTCCGGCCGCATAACTGTTCTAAATCGTTACCCGCAAATTTCTATAGCTTATCGGCAAGTTGCCACAACGTTTTTTTCATTTCGACGAGGGTTGTATCCAGATTGAACCCGGCCGCCGCGACATGCCCGCCGCCACCGAAAGATGCGGCAATATCGGCCACATCTACCGTCCCGTCGGAACGTAAACTGACGTGAAACTTGCGCTTGCCGTTGGAACGTCCCTTTTCATTTTGCAGTTCCTGGATCAAAGCGGCAACGCGCACCGCTTTTATCCGGCGAGCATAATTGATAAACCCATCCGCATCCTCGGGATAGGTTTCGGTATCCTTGAGCATGCGTTGGGTAACCGTCATCATCGACAATTTGCCGTTAAGCGAAATCTCGATGGAATCAAGCGCCAGATTGAGCAGCCGCAGGCGGCCAATGGAAAAGGTGCCGTAGACATGCTGGGCGATCTTATAAGGTTCGACACCGTTGGCAACCATTTCATCACAAATGGCAAACGCCGAACTGGTTGTGTTGAGAAAACGAAACGAGCCGGTATCGGTCAAAATTGCCGTATAAATGCAAACAGCCAGCTCTTGCGTAAATGCGACATTGAGTTCCTTGATCAGGCGGTAGACAATTTCAGCCGTCGCACAAGCCGATGTATCGACCAACCGCCACTGCCCGAAACCATCGTTGGTTGTATGATGGTCAATGTTGATCAGTGCCGGTGTTTGTCCCGCCTGCTTGGCGGCGGCACCGATACGGTCGAGTTCGCCGCAATCGAGTATGATCGTTGTATCAAATTCGTGATCAGACGGCAGCTTGTTGACGATGCTGTCCACACGCGGCAAAAAGCGGTAGACGGTTGGAATGGGGCTTTCATTGTACAGCGTTGCTTTTTTTCCCAGAGCTTCGAGTGCAAGGCCCATGGCGATGAGCGAACCGATCGCATCGCCGTCGGGGTTAGTGTGTGACGCAACCAGAATGTGTTTACTGGTCTTCAGGTGGTTGATTATCGGGTCCATCATTTTTCTTTAGCATCCGAAATAGCTGATCAATGTGAGAGCCATAGTCGAACGAATCATCATAAAAAAATTTAATTTGCGGCATATACCGCAAGCCGAGTTCGCGCGCCAGGCTCCTTTTAATATACCCCTTGGCCCTGTCCAACCCTTTAGCGATTTCATCCTGGTTGTATTGCGACCCGGTCGTACTGAAATAGATTCGGGCACTTTTCAAATCTCGGCTCATTTTTACACCGGTAATGGTGACAAGTGCCAGGCGCGGATCCTTGATTTCCTTGTGCAGTAATTCCGAAAGTACTTTTTGGATTTGCCCGCCGACCCTTTCGGCACGCGCATACGGTTTCATAAATTGAATATTTCCATTTCCGAATCGACGATTTCGGCCAGCCCCATATCTTCAACCCGGTTGAAAAGTTTATCGATTTTGGAATTAATTACGCTTTTGTCATTCCCGACCAGCGCAAATCCAATTTCGGCGCGTTGATGCTTATCGTTGGCCCCCACTTCGGCTGCTGAAACATTGAAGCTGTTTTGCAGGCCCTTGACAATGGCGCGAACCACTTTGCGTTTGGCCTTTAAGCTTCGGCAGTCATGAAGTCGAAAGCTGATTATTCCGTAACCGATTACCATAAGTTGATTTTACTACTCTATCTCCGGACGAATCTCTTCCAGGTAGTAGCATTCCAGATTGTCGCCGACTTTGATATCGTTATACTTTTCAATACCGATACCACACTCATAGCCGCTTTGCACTTCTTTGACATCATCTTTGAAACGGCGTAATGAGCCGATTTTACCCTGATACGTCACAACGCCGTCGCGCAGCAGACGAACCAACAGACCGCGTTCGATTTTACCGTCGGTTACATAGCAGCCCGCAATGGCGCCGATTTTGGGAACATGAAACACTTCGCGAACATCTGCGCGCCCGGTGACGCGCTCTTCGTAAGTCGATTCCATCATACCGACGATGGCGCTTTTGATCTCCTTGATTACGTCGTAGATAACGTTGTGCAGGCGCACATCGACATTCTCCTCCGAGGCCAATTCCTGCACCTTGGGGTTCGGCCGGACGTTAAATCCGATAATAATGGCGTTCGACACCGCCGCCAAGGAAACGTCCGACTCGGTGATCGTGCCGGTGGCGGAATGGATGACGTTGATTTTGACTTCCTCGTTGGTGAGTTTGGTCACTGAATCGCGCAAGGCTTCGATGGAGCCGTCCACATCGGCCTTGATAATCAGGTTCAAGTCTTTTAGCTCTTCTTCCTGCATCTTCTCGAACAAGCCTTCCAGGCTCATGCGGCTGGTTTTGGCCAGTTCTTTACTGCGTTGTTTCTGGGCCCGATGGGCGCTGACTTGCTTGGCGTCTTTTTCGTCCTGCAGAGCAACCACCTCATCGCCCGCCATGGGTACACCCGAAAGGCCGATAATTTCCACCGGCATCGACGGCCCGGCGTTCTTTACTTGGGTACCTCGGTCATCGAGCATGGCACGAATTTTCCCGTAATGGATACCGGCAACCACCGGGTCGCCGGCGTTCAGGGTGCCCTCCTTGACCAGCACGGTAGCCACGGCGCCACGCCCCGAATCCAACTTGGCCTCAACCACATAGCCGCTCGCCAGTTTGCCAGCGTTGGCTTTCAATTCCAACATTTCCGATTGCAACAGGATCATCTCCAGCAGGTCTTCAATGCCGATAGCTTCCTTGGCCGACACTTTTACGAAAATGGTTTCACCACCCCAGTCTTCAGGCACCAATCCGATTTCAGCCAACTGGCGCTGCACTTTTTCAGGATCTGCATCAGCCTTGTCGATTTTATTGACGGCAACGATGATCGGCACATCGGAGGCTTTGGCATGATTGATCGCCTCGGTGGTTTGCGGCATGATGCCGTCATCAGCGGCAACCACCAGAATAACGATATCCGTGACTTTGGCGCCGCGGGCACGCATGGCGGTGAAAGCTTCATGACCAGGTGTATCCAGAAAGCAGATTTGGCCCTTTTCGGTTTTTACATGATAAGCGCCGATATGTTGGGTAATGCCGCCCGCTTCCAAATCAGTGACCCGGGTTTTGCGAATGACGTCCAAAAGAGAGGTTTTGCCGTGGTCGACATGCCCCATGATCGTAACCACGGGTGCGCGCGGGCTCAAAGTTTCCGGGGCGTCAGAGACCTGCTTGATGATGGTTTCTTCTTCAAATGCGGCGCGTTCGACTTCATAGCCGAACTCAGCCGCCACCACGACCGCGGTATCATGATCGATGGTCTGGTTCACGGTGACCATGACGCCCATACCCATCAGTTTACCGATAATTTCGTTGGCTTTGATACCCATCCGTTTCGCCAGGTCGGCAAGCACAATGGCGTCGTCGACTTTAATGCGGCGTTTGATGGCCTTGGCAGTTGTGATCTGGGTTTTTTGGGCCGGCGCACTTTTGGTTTTGCCGCCTTTTCGCGTTTTGCGGCCCCGGCCGGAATCGTACAAATCGGCACCCTCAACCACCGCTTTTTTGCGAAATGATATTTTTTTCTTGAAGAACTTGCGATCCAGACCGGCTTCATCGGCCTGTCCCTTTTTCTTGCGTTTTTTACCCCTGGCGCCGGCGTCCTTGTCTCCGGTCGTTTTCTCTCCGGCAAGCGCAGCACGTCGATCGGGTTTTTGGGTAGGCGACGCCGGTTTCGGTTTGGGGGCAACCGGCTTGACCGGCAGTTGAATGATCTTCGCAGCGGCTTCCTTCTTGACCTTCTTTTTAGGTTTGACCGGTGCTTTCTTCTCGGGTTCCGGTTCAACCTCCGGCTCCGGTTTCGCTTCCGCTTCGGGTTGCACCTGTTCTTCGACCGCGGGAGCCTCAGCCGGGGCTTCTGCCTCAATCGGTTGGGCGGCCTCCGGTTCCTTCGCTTCTTCTTCGGCGGGCGTTTCGGGTTCGGGCTCAGTGGGCACTTCCGGCTCGGGTGGGGTGGGTGCCGGTTTGATAATCTTAGCCGCCGGTTCCTTCTTTTTAGGCGCCGGCGTTACTTCAGGGGAAGGTTCAACGGATTCGAGAACCTCAGCCGCCGCAACAGTCTCCTGTTCAGCAGGCGCCTCAACAACCGTTTCCAGTTCCGGTTCCGGTTCATCCGCCACTTGCAACGCTTCCTCCTCGGCTACCAGTGCCTCCTCCGCCGATTTGACGATACGTTTGCGTCTTCGACGAATAACGGTGGGTTTGATACGCTTTTCGACAATCTTATCGGTGGTTTTGTTCAATAACGCGGCCTTGATCTGGTCAACAGCCTCATCATCCACCGAACTCATATGACTTTTGAATGAAATGTTCAATTCGGTCAACTTTTCAAGAAGCGCTTTGTTGGTCATATTGAGCGTTCTGGCAAGTTCGTAGATTCTGGTTTTTGCCATTCATTCCCCCTGGATTCTGCGGGTGTCCGGCACCCTTCAATGGCGTGGGCAAGCCTTCCAACGGCCACCGCATTGTGTTATTCGGCTGCCGTTTCATCATCCGTTTCCTGCGGCGATGGAGACGCGTCATCGTCGTTTGAATCAGCTTCTTCGTTTTTTGCTTCTTCGGATTCGTTTTGGGCGCCTTCATCGGAATTATTTGTGTTTTCATCCGTATTTTGCGATTCATACAGATATTCACGCGCCGCCTCGATCAACTGCCGGGCCTTGCCTTCGCCGATGCCGCGGACTTGTGTTAAATCCTCGATCGTTGCACTGGCAACTTCTTCGGCGGAATAAAAACCCTGCTCATAAAGTGCATCCGCCATGCTTATACCGATTCCGGTCAGCGCCGTGAGAGACTTGTAACCGTCCTGCAAAGCCTCACTGTATCTCGACTCGCTTTGCACATCCAATCGCCAGCCGGTCAATTTCGATGCCAGACGAACATTCTGCCCACGTTTGCCGATCGCCACCGACAAATACTCATCCGGGACGATAACTTCCATCGAGCGATTTTCCTCATCGATAATGACACGTGATATCTCGGCCGGCGCCAAAGCGTTGCAGACATATTTGGCAGCGTCGACATGCCATGTAATAATATCGATTTTCTCACCGCGCAATTCCTGAACGACGTTTTGTACCCGGCTCCCCTTCATGCCGACGCAAGCGCCCACCGGATCAATATCCGCATCGTTGGATGAAACGGCAAATTTCGCGCGGCTGCCGGGCTCGCGAGCAGCGCCCATGATCGATACAATACCCTCGGCAATTTCCGGGACCTCGGTTTTAAATAGATTGATGAGAAAATTCGGATGTGTTCGCGACAAAAGGATTTGCGGGCCGCGTGTATCGTTGCGCACATCGAGTATGTATGCGCGGATGCGGTCGCCACGACGGTAGGATTCGCCCGGCACCTGTTCACGGTGGGGCACGGCGCCTTCGGTGTGTCCCAAATTGACGATAATATCACCACGATCCATGCGTTGCACAATGCCGTTGATAATTTCACCTTTGCGATCGATGAATGCGGAATAAACGGCATCGCGTTCGGCATCTTTCAATTTCTGAATGATAACCTGTTTGGCTGATTGGGCAGCGATTCGGCCAAAGGCGCTGGTGTCCATCTTGGTCCCTAAGCTGTCGCCGATCTCACAATCAGGGTCAAGTTCCTGGCCTTCCTCAAGATCGATTTGCAGATCCGGCTCGGTTATTTCCGCCACAACTTCCTTAAATTGAAAGACCTCGATTTCGCCGCTTTCTTCATTGTACTGCACTTCGATATCGACTTTGCTACCGTACTTTTTGCGAGCTGCAGAGCGCAACGCTTCTTCGAGTGCTTGGATCAGGACCTCACGATCGATACCTTTGTCCCGGCTCACTTGTTCAATCACGCGTTTGATATCGGCGATAAACATTATTTCACTCCGTCTGTCGGTGTCAGCCTCGCCTTATCAACTAATGGATAAGGGATGTTGGTGGGTTGGCCGTTGATCAAAATTTTTATATAGCCTTCGCTTAGGCCCTCAAGAATTCCTTTGAAATTTCGTTGACCATTGATCGGTTGCGATGTTTTTATTTTAACTACCTGACCTTTAAAGCGCTCAAAATCTTTTTCTCTGCCTAACGGGCGTTCCGGCCCCGGTGACGACACTTCCAAATTATAGGGCAGATCGATATCCAGACCAACATCCAGCAAATCGTTAAGTTGGCGGCTGATATACACGCAGTCATCAAGTGTTATTCCGTTGGGTTTGTCGATATAGAGCCGCAGTATTCGTCCGGCCGCTTCGCGTTGGTGTTCAATATGCACCAATTCAACACCTTCCCCGGTGCATAGCGGTTCGGCCAATTCCCACACTTGAGCCACCAGTTTTTTATAATCGAATCCGCCCGCTTTCGATTCGGATCGCCGCCTGCTGCGCTTTTTAGAATTTTTGAGTTGCCTGTCCTTTTTTGCCGGCACCGAAACTGCTCCTTAATAAAACAAAAAACGGGCAATTGCCCGTTCCTCACGATAGGTAGACTGTAGGTTGTGGTTAGAGTAATTAACGTTTCATTGGATAACCACCAGCAAGAGATTCACTCGCACATCCTCAATCACATCAAAATCGCTACCTATCGAGTCCCGAGACCTCATTTTCGTTACGCGGCTTGAGCAGGTCTCAAACCGGTTTGTCAAACTGCGCAACATGCTCTCGCTGGACCTCCGATAAAGGCGGACGAAAATGGAGCGGGCAACGAGATTCGAACTCGCGACACCAAGCTTGGGAAGCTTGTACTCTACCAACTGAGCTATGCCCGCTTTTCCAAGTGGGTAAAATAGGATAAAAAACCAGGCTTGTCAATATGTTTAAACCCTGCCTTGTTTATTTTGCCATGAATACCTAACCTACCTTATTTTCTATGATTATCGACACGCAACGATATCGGTGGGCTGGCACTTTTACGATAAGGAGGCTGCCCGGTTGGACGGCATTGTTTGCAAAGTGAAAGGCACGAGCTTGTGTCCATCCGAAAATGGTAGATTCTGGTTCCCGGCAAGGCCCGAGCTTTTTTAAAACCGCAGGCATAGCGTGCTACTGCCGAGGATCTTAAAAATGCGAGAACGCCGCCGGGGGCTAAAAGATGCCATCTCCGGATGGGCACTAGTTTAAAAGGTCACGTATCTCTTCAAGAGTCTTGCGAATTTCCGCAACTGAAATGCCGGAGGCACTTTCTTGTGTGTCTTTGCGGGCAGGCGGGGCATCCGTTTTCGTTCGAACATTTAGATGGCGTCGGGCACCTTGGATCGTAAAACGGCGCGCGTATAAAAGGTGTTTGATTTTGTATACCAATTCAACATCTTTACGGCGATAGAGCCGCTGCCCCGCTTCGGTTCGTTTAGGTTTCAAGGCCGCAAACTCGGTTTCCCAAAACCGCAGGACATACGTTGGTACATCTACTAGGCGGGCAACCTCGCCGATTTTAAAATAGAGCTTATCCGGTATTTGCAGATCTATGGCTTCTTGATCCTGCATAGCGCCACCTTCCATTTGCTAAAGGGGCAGTTTTCGAATTTCTTACATCAGTGGTACATCAGGGGCGGCATGAAGACAAGGCCGATTAATTCTAAGCCGGCAAGGCTGCATCGAATTCGCGAATGAGGCGATCGGTAATGCGTTTGTGAATATCGTTGACCTGCTCGTCTTCAAGGGTTTTTTCCGCGGACCGATAGACTATTCGGAATGAAATACTCTTTTTTCCCGACGGAATCGGTTCACCCTCAAAGACATCGAACAGGCTCCACGATTCCACCAAAGCCTCCTTGTATTTTCCGATCCCATTCAGAACAGTTTGTGTTTCAAGCCCTTGGTCGATTATCAGGGTCACATCGCGCGATGCCGCCGGAAATCTCGGTAACGTTCTGAATTGCAGGTTTGCGGGCAGTTGGGCATGCAAGCCAGCCAATTCAAGTTCATAGAAAAACACGTTTTGCTTGATTTGAAAAGCGTCGATCACGTCTGCCCGTATTTGTCCGACAAGGCCGATGCATGTGTCGTCACGCATGATTTGGGCGGCATGGCCCGGCTTGAAATACAGGCACTGGTCTTTTGGGAGTTGGGTAAACCGGACATCGTTGATTTTCAGGGTTTCGATCAAGGTTTCCACGCTGCCCTTGGTGTCATAAAAATCACAGTCGGCTTTTTGATTGAGCCAGGTGTCGACGTGACGAGCACCGGACCAGATGCCGGCTAACGTCTCGATCTCCGTCGGTAGTTCCTCGTCGGCCTTGACGATAAAAACTTTGCCTAGCTCAAAAAGTTTGACATCCATGTTTTTCTGGGCCTGGTTGCGTTGGGTCGCCTCAAGCAGACCGGGTAGCAAAGAGGTGCGCATGACCGCTTGATCTTCGCTTAGCGGATTCAAGATGGTCAGCGTGCCGCGTCTGGGGTCGTCGGCCGGCAGTGCCAGACGGTCCACCGTCCCTTTATGGATAAAGCTATAGGTGATCGCCTCGCTGAACCCCAAACCGGTCATCAGGTCTTTTAACAGGGCTTTGAAGGGAACTTGTTTTGCGAGCTCAATGCCGCCGCCGTGCGACGGTATCATCGGGAAGGTGGTCGGTATGTTATTGTATCCGGATAGACGCGCAATTTCTTCCATTAGATCTTCCGGGCGAGTCACATCCACGCGAAAACTGGGAGGTTGAACCTGCAATTCATCGAGAGTATTCTTGTTGACCTTAAAATCGATGGATTGCAATAAAGCGGCCATACGGTCCTGCGTGAAGTCAGTGCCCAAAAGACGATTGGTTTGTGTGATGCTTAAGTGAATCGACGGGGGTGTAATTTTTTGGGGATGCGCGTCAATGGCGCCGGGTGCGATTTTGCCGCCGCTGACTTGTTGCATTAATTGGGCCGCCCGGTCTAAAGCCTTCAGCGTGCCGTCCGGGTCGACACCGCGTTCGAACCGATGGGATGCGTCGGTTCCCAGCGATAGTTTTTTCGCGGTTTTGCGAATGCTGACCGGATCGAAATAGGCGCTTTCAATCAAGACGCGGGTTGTGCCGGTGTTAATTTCTGAATTGGCGCCGCCCATGACTCCGCCAATAGCCACCGGTTTTGCACCGTCGCAGATCATCAGCATCTCGGGATCGAGCACGCGCTCTTTACCATCCAGGGTAGTGAATTTTTCACCCTGTTGTGCGGTGCGCACGACAATCCGGTTTTCGGCTAAAAGATCGAAATCGAACGCATGCAACGGCTGGCCGGTTTCCATCATTACAAAGTTGGTCACATCAACGATATTGTTGATGGGACGCAATCCGACTGAGATGAGTTTGTCCTGCAACCAGAAGGGAGAGGGGCCGATCTTAACATCGGTCAGCAAACGGGCGGTGTACCGGGGGCAGTGGCTCGGGGCGTCTATGGTAATCGAGGTCAGGGCCTCGATGCGGCGCTCGCCCTGTTCTTCTATGGATTGATCGGGGATGCGCAATTCCGTTTCTCGAATCGCCGCGATTTCCCGGGCAATGCCGACAATGCTCAGGCAGTCCGGCCGATTGGGGGTCAAATCGATTTCAAAGACCGGGTCGGCCAATTGCATGGCCTGATTCAGAGGTTCACCGATCGGAAGCGCAGGATCAAGCGCCATCAGATTTTGGGCCTGATCGCCCAGGGCCAGTTCGGCAGCACTGCAAAGCATGCCCTCGGATACCTCGCCGCGAATTTTGTTGCAGCTCAATTCCAAACCGTTAGGCAGCACCGTTCCCGGCAAAGCCAGCGGGGCGACCAGGTCCGGTTTGACGTTGGGTGCGCCGCAAACCACCTGTACTTCGCGTGTGCCGATACTTACGCGGCAGACGGTTAATTTGTCCGCATTGGGGTGCGGCTTGACTTCCAAAACACGCGCCACGCGCACCGTCGCCAAAAACGCATATCGGTCGATTACGCCATCTACCTCCAGTCCGACCATCGTCAAGGCATCCGCCAATTCCTGCGCATGAATATCGTTGTCGACATATACTTTAAGCCAGCTTAGACTTGCTTTCATATTGGTTTACCCTAATTCTGTCTGCACCCGATCAAAACTGGTTCAGAAAACGCAGATCATTTTCAAAGAAACGCCTTAAGTCGTCTATGCCGTATTTCAGCATGGCGATCCGTTCAACGCCCATGCCGAAGGCAAAGCCGGCATATCGGTTTGTATCGTAGCCGACGTTTTCAAAAACAGCCGGATGGACCATGCCCGAACCCAGAACTTCCAGCCAACCGGTGCGCGAACAGACCCGGCATCCTTTACCACGACACATCACACATAAAATATCGACTTCCGCACTCGGTTCGGTAAAGGGGAAAAAGCTGGGGCGAAACCGCAGGCTGGTTTGGTCGTCGAACATCTGGTGCACAAAGGCGGTCAGCACGCCCTTTAAATCGCCGAACGAAACGTTTTCATCCACGAACAGGCCTTCCACCTGATGAAACATGGGGGTGTGGGTTAAATCCGAGTCACAGCGATATACTTTGCCCGGTGCAATGACGCGCACCGGTGGCGGCTGCTTTTCCATCACCCGGACCTGGATGGGCGAGGTGTGTGTGCGCAGGACGATATTGTCGGAAACATAGAATGTATCCTGCATGTCCCGCGCCGGATGGTTTTTAGGAATATTGAGGGCTTCGAAATTGTGATAGTCGTTCTCAACTTCCGGTCCCTCGGCAATGTCAAAACCCATTTTGGTGAATATGTCGCAGATTTGTTGGTTCACCTGGGTAATCGGATGATATGTGCCGCGGGGCTTTTTGCGACCGGGAAGCGAAACGTCAATTGGTGCTTCGGTTTGACCGGCACGGTTGTTGGCAACGTCGAGGGCTTCGTCAAAAATCGCGCTTAGTTCTTTTTTAAGCGCGTTGGCTTGCTTGCCCGCCATTGGGCGCTGAGCGGCCGGCAACTTGGAGATGTTGCGTAAAAATTGAGTAACTTCACCTTTGCGCCCCAGGAATTTGACCACCAAGTCCTGAATCGCCTGCGGAGCCATATCATTTTCTTTAAGCGCGTCAAGGGCATCGGCCTTTATTTGCGCGATCGTTTTTTCCACTTTGATGCTCTTTAGGATAGGGTTAATGGGCTAGTCGGTTTGTCGGCACTTAATTTGGAAGCCGGATCAAGCCGCGCGGTCAACTTTAAATTTTTGCTTCGACCTTCGCCGATGGGCGATCACGGTTGGCATGGTGTCGGGCCGGCACGCCGGCAATCCCGTTGATTACGGGAATGCCAATTTGCCACTGAATATGAAATATGACGCAACCTTCCGGTATCAAGCGTATTGGCGCCCATCCGGAAGTAGTGGAATTTGGTTCCTGGTAAGGCCCGAGCATTTTCTACAACCACAGGCATAGCGGGCTACTCCGAGCGTCGTTAAAACGCGGATACGCCATTAGGCCAAAAGGTGCTGCATCCGGATGGGCGCGTGTTAGGTAAGCTGCTCGGCAGCCAGGTCGGCGATGCGAGAAAAGCCGGAGGGATCGGAAATGGCCAACTCGGCAAGAACCTTGCGGTCCAAATCGACGCCGGCAAGTTTGAGCCCATGCATGAATTTGTTATACGGCAAATTATTCATCCGGGAAGCGGCGTTAATGCGCGTGATCCACAGTCTTCTGAAGTCCCGTTTGCGCGCCTTGCGGTCCCGGTAAGCGTACATTAACGCCTTGTCGACTGCATCGGCGGCGGTGCGATAGAGTTTACTCCTGCCGCCACGATACCCTTTGGCTAACTTCAGTACTTTTTTTCGTCGTTGTCTGGCTTTATAGCCCCGTTTGATACGCATGTTTTAGCTCCTTCAATTCAGTCCGTCCGGCCAAGCGCTAAGACTTTCCGGTGCTGTCGGCAACAATTCTAACAAAACGGCAGACCGGGAAAGCTCCTTTTTTCATCTAACGCCGTTAGCCGTTGGGCAACAGCAACTTCACTTCTTTCATGTCGGATTTGCGAATGATTTGACCAACCCGTAACCCGCGTTTACGCTTGGTTGTTTTTTTTGTCAGGATATGACTGTGGTTCGCCTTGGAAAACTTGTATTTTCCTCTTCCGGTTTTTTTGAAACGCTTGGCTGCGGCACGGTTTGTTTTTATTTTCGGCATAGCTTCATTCTCCTTATCAAAAAATAAATGACGGTATCACAGGAAAATCACCATTTCAATAAAAAAAATATGCGCCATTTCGACAGGCATTTCTAACCCAATTCAAACCATAACAGCTTGATATTTATCATAAAAATAGAAGGCGCGGACTAGTTCAGCCGCGCCGTTCAGTTTGAATACGGTTTTATATCCTTATAAATTCGGTCGTCGTCAGCCGGGGCGTGGGTGGTGTCGCCGGAGACGGAAGCTCATGCCGTGGCAGTTTTATTTGGGCGCCAAGATCATTACCATGGTGCGGCCTTCAAACTTGGGATGCTGCTCCACAACGGCCAATTCATCAACTTCCGCCAACACTCGCTGCAACAATTGCCGGCCACGGTCCGCCAGTGTAATTTCCCTTCCCCGAAACATTACGGTGACTTTGACTTTGTCTTTCCTACCGAGAAATTTTTTTATGTGGCCGATTTTGGTCTGCAGATCGTGGTCGCCTGTTTTGGGCCGAACCTTGATTTCCTTCACCTGGAAAGTGGTCTGCTTTTTCTTGGCTTCGTGCTGTTTCTTGGTCTGTTCGTATTTGTAGCGGCCATAGTCCATAATTTTGCAAACCGGCGGGTTTGCATTGGGTGAAACCTCTACCAGATCAAGACCGAATTCGGCGGCTTTTTCAAGCGCTTCCTGGGTTGGAATGATACCTACCTGATTGCCGTCGGGATCAATGACCCTGACTTCGCGGGCACGAATTCTCCGATTAATGTTCGTACGATTTTTGCCGTATCTCGGTGGTCGCTTGGGATGTACTATGCTTCTTCCTCCTGATTAAGTGTTAATAAGCACCTTGTGCCCTGTTCGTCTTTTAGGTCGAGTTGGGCGTAAACGCAAATTGGAGCGGCATTCGGTCGGTACACCTGTCCGTCATGCCGCTTTGTACGGGCCGTGAACGGGCACACCAACTAAAAAAGATCAAAATTTTTGCCGCGCGATATTCGCCTATTTTAATATATTTAACGGATTCTTCAACAGGAAAAGCCTATTTCGAATCGGAACATGGCTGGTTATCGTGTCCTTATTGATTGGCCTGGGTTTTAAGTGCCATATAAAACAACTTGATGAAATGCAAGAAAAAAAACAATTCGCGCCAAAATGCCGGTAATTGTTGCAGTCGCATTAACAACTCGAAACCGGTCTATTGGTTCAGTGTGTAACGCGCCAGCAAACTATTTTGCCAGTAAATATTTTCCGGTTGATTAAAGAACTGTTGAAATAACGCAAGGCTTTCGGCCCGCAGGATACTTTTGACCACGCGCGGCTTGCGTGCCCGGTACAGCGGGTTGAGCGCTGTGCAATCGCAATTCGTTCCGCCGCCCATCACATCTTCATAGGCGTAAACGACTTGACCGATCCCACTTAGCATGATGGCGCTGAAACACATCAGGCATGGTTCCATGGTGCAGTAAAGGGTCGCCTGGCTGGCGTCAACCGGCGTTTCCAAGGATGCGAAGTTGCGCAGAGCCACCATCTCGGCATGATCGAGTTCGTTGGGCCGAGTGCCGGTACTTCCCCGGCGCGCACCGGCGGCGACAATCCGCTTATCGTACACAACGACGCAGCCAACCGGGAATTCACCCACTGCCAACGCCTTGCTGGCATGGTCCAGAGCAGTAGACATATATTGTTTGTGCTGTTTCATGGGGCAATGGATATCGTAAGTCTTTTTGGTACGAATCAATATCGACACTGGCTAAAAAAGAAATGCGTAACACGCTTTATCCGCAGGAACAAGCACGGATATGCGGCCCGCATCATATGAAATTGTTTGTCACGGCCGGTGGTTTATTCCCAACCATTTGAAATGAAGCGCCTTATTGATAATGCCGGGGGGCTTTGCGGTATTCGGTGTGTGAAGTGGGCCGTGGATAGCCGACAGGCACTACAGTTTGCAAATGTCATCGTCGCACGGACAACTGCCATCAACTTCATAACAGTACAAAATTCGGGATTCGAGCCGGGCTCGCCGGGTATCGACCGGCTGAAATCCGGTGGCCGCCATGATTTGAATGAGCTGTTGTCTGCCTGGAAGGGCATTAATACCGTGGGCTATTTTGATGCCGGTGGGTCCCTCTAATATATCCGCGTCACAGCCGTTGGTGACGGCAATGACCGGAATCTGGTAAGGGGTTACCAATCGCCCGGCCGCCAATGCCGACCGGTGACGGGTGACGATCGACCCGGGACCGTACTTGATCAGCATGCCGATGCGGTGGTTCAACTGAACCAGAAAATCGATTTTGATGCGCGCGCGGTTTTGGTCGGCGGCGACAACCAGCGGTTGACGCGGCAGTATCTCTGTACGGTGGTACCCCTTTTTTTCCAGAAGCAATTGGGCAATTTTTTGGCGCAATCTTTCGTCGTGTGTATCGGTAATTGTTTCTCCGGTAACAACATCGACCAAGCGGCCTAATATTAGATGATGTCCTGCCATAACGCCTCGCGGCACGCCGGATCCCGGCACTTTGGTTCGGTTCTTTACAATCGCACCCGTCTGTGCGATGTTTCTGAGGTTACATTATATATATTATAAGACGTTGCCGTCCGTCGCCAATTAAATGCCCACACACGGCACGTCACGGTAACTAAAAATGACCATTCGTGAAGAATTTGAAAAACGTGAAAAAAGTTTCATGTCCCCCTTCGGGTGCCTGAGTGCCGAATCCTTAGGGCGCCGAAAGCCCGAAGCGCCGTGTCCCATCCGCACCGCGTTTCAAGTCGATCGCGATCGCATTGTCTACTCGAACGCTTTCAGGCGGCTCAAGTATAAAACGCAGGTGTTTCTGTCTCCCCTGGGGGATCACTACCGCACACGCCTGACCCACACCCTGGAAGTGGCTGAAATAGCCCGTAACATCGCCAGGGCCATGCGCCTGAACGAAGACTTGGCCGAAGCGATCGCCCTGGGTCACGACCTGGGCCATACGCCCTTTGGGCACGGCGGCGAAACGACCTTAAAGGAAATCTATTCGGAAACGTATACCCACAACCAGCAAAGCTACCGTGTTGTTGATCAGCTTGAAAACAACGGGCGCGGGTTGAATCTGACCGTCGAAGTCCGCGACGGTATTCTGAAGCATTCCAAGGGGCATGGCAAGATCATTCCCGATCATCCGGACGAAATGGCGCGCACTGTGGAAGGCCAGATTGTCCGGGTGGCCGATATCATCGCATATTTGAATCATGACCTGGATGATGCCATTCGCAGCGGGGTTATCCATGCTGAGCAGTTGCCGGCCGAATGCCCGCAAAAAATCGGCCGTACCCATTCCGAACGAGCCGCCGCCATGATCAGCGATCTGATTTATGCCAGCGAACAGCAGGGTGGCCGGCTGGTGCTCAAAATGAGTGCTGAAATGAGTGCCGCGATGCAATCGTTGCGGCAGTTCCTCTACGAAAAAGTGTACCGTTCCCCCAAAGTGCATCGTGAGTTTATCAAAGCCAAGAAGATTCTTTCGGAATTGTATCATTACCTTTTAGATAACGAAGATACACTGTGCCGGGAATTCGAGCGAATGGAAATGGGGTCTTGTCACTCCAACGGGCAGTCCAAGGAAAGGCTCGTTTGCGATTTGCTGGCCAGCATGACCGATCGCTACGCATTGGATCTTTATGAAAAACTTTTTTTTCCATCGCCGTTGGTTTAGAGGGGCGAGTTAATCCATGCAGAATTTTTTGGCAAACGCGTCGATCCTGAAAGAGCACGGTGTCGAAGCCCACCTGAAAAAACTTGAAGCGCTTTTCGACACCATGGATGCCCACTATACCGAGGTGGCTGCGGCCTATGGCTTTGAATGTGACGGCTGCACGGAAAACTGCTGCCTGACGCGCTTTCACCACCACACCGTGGCGGAGTATCTTTTTCTGAAACAAGGCTTTCTTCGCCTGCCGGAAGAACAACGAGCCCACATCCAAACACAAGCGCGGGCAGTCCTGCGAGAGACTTACCATCTCATCAAGCGCAACGAATCAGTTCGGTTGATGTGCCCACTGAACAACCGGGGACGCTGCCTGATCTATGCCCATCGACCGATGATTTGCCGTCTACACGGCATCGCCTTTGAAATGCGCAGACCGGGTGGGGCGACGCGGTTCGGACCGGGGTGTAAGCAGTTCGGCCAGGTGACCAAGGGGCAAAACTACATTCGCTTCGACCGAACCCCCTATTATGCCCGGATGGCTGCGTTGGAAAAAGACTTGCGCACGCAAATCGCCGCGGCCCGCAAAATCAAAATGACCATAGCTGAAATGATTGTTACCTTTTAGGGCTCGCGCAAAAATAATTTCACATTTTAGGCGCCTGGATTTGGGTTAAGATTGGACGCAATGAGATCGATCAAAGGAAACGAAATAAAAAATTTGCCGGGGCGGCAACTATCGGAGGACAGCCGATTCAACTTCCGCTGTCATGCGGCTTTAAAATGTTTCAATCAGTGTTGCCGCAACCTCAATCTGTTTTTGTATCCCTACGATGTGGTGCGGTTAAAAAACTATCTCAACATCGATTCGGATGCGTTTATCTCTCAATACGTGGATGTCGTTCTCAGGCCCGGCGCGCACTTTCCCGATGTTTTGCTGCGCATGGCAGAAGATACCGAAAAGCGTTGTCCATTTTTGACGGACAAAGGGTGCTCGGTTTACCCTGAGCGGCCGGATACCTGCCGGCGCTTTCCGGTTGAACAGGGGCTTATATATGATGACCAGGGACAACCGGGGGGTGCCGTTCATTTTTTTAAACCGCCGGATTTTTGCCTGGGACAGAAAGAAGATACCGAATGGACAATTGCGGCCTGGACGCAGGACCAGGAGGCGGCCACCTATAACCGAATGACCGAGCGATGGGCCGCGTTACGCCGACTTTTTCTATCCAACCCCTGGCAAGGGGAGGGGCCTGACGGTGCCCGCGCCAAAATGGCGTTTATGGCGACTTATAACATTGACCGCTTCAGGCAGTTCCTTTTTAACAGCAGTTTTTTAAAACGTTATAAAATCAAACCCGACCTGAAAAAAAAGCTCAAGCACAACGACACTGCACTGCTCCGGTTTGGCTTTGATTGGGTCAAGTTGTATTTGTGGGGTATCAAAACCAAATCGATTCGCGCGCCCCTGAAGTAGAACCGCCGGCCTATACAACCCCTTTGGGCATCGGCGCAATATCTTCCCCGCCAAGTACATAGCCACCATCCAGCCTGATTGTACTGCCGGTCATGAACGGGGCGTCCTTGAGGACAAACAAAACGGTTTTAACCACATCGGCGGGCCGGCCAGTGCGCTTTAGCAGGGTATGGTCGATCAACGCCTTCTGCTGGTCCGGGGTCAACAAGCCCCAGCCGCGGGTTTGGGCGCCATGGCGGGTCTCGAACAAGCCGAGCATGATTTCATTGACCCGTATTTCGGGCGCACCCAGGCGGGCCCAGGTTTCGGTCAGTTGACCAATGCCCCGGTTGGCAGCTGCATAGCCGTCATTGAATACCAGGCTGGCCGGACCGGTACGGCCCACCACGCCCGCGATGGACGACAGATTGATCACCGCGCCTTCGCCCGACGCCTTCAGGTGCGGCAGGGCGGCATTAAACACCCACCATTTGGCGCGCAAGGTCGTTGCCATCTCAAGATCCCATTGATCCTGGTTGTAGGCTCCGTGCACAACCGGCCAGCCCCCCCGTTCGATATTGTTGATCAAAATATCCAATCGCCCGAATGTGGCAATGGTTTGTTCCAACAGTCCCTGGATCCGGCCGGTTTTCAGAAGATCGGTCCGGGTAATGAGATGGGGCGTGCCGATGGCGGCCATGTCCTTTTGCAAGGCCGGCAGACTATCTTCCCAATCCCAGTAGTTCAGCACCGTCCGGACGCCATGGCCGGCCAGCGACAGCGCAATGGCCTTGCCGAGACCCTTGACGGCACCCAAGACAAGAGCGACTTTATTTTGAAGGTTCATCGATTAATTCCACTATCTGCCGAGACGGAGAGGGTTGCCATGCATCATTTGCCGAACAGTGATTTTTTGACCCACCAGAAACCTAATTTTAACAAACCGTCGTCGCTCTCCATCGCCGGTTCCCGAAGATTTGCCGGGAGCCGGTGGCCGTCGAGCAAATGCAGTTTAAAAACCTGTTCGCGAAACGTGTCCAGATCATAAAGGGCCGTATAAAAAAGCTGTTGCTTTTCAGGGGTGAGCGGGCCGGGTTTGAGCTGATTTTTCAGGCTGATGATTTCAAGCATGTAGTCGTTCATACGGTTGTAAGAATTTAACTTCTGGTGCTTGACCCAATCGTTCGCCGTCCGTGCGCAAGCTTGCTTAAAGCCTTGGCAGTGGGGCTCCTGAATCAGGACGTAATCTTCGGTTATGATTCCGGTGCCCCGATCCCGCCGCACAAGTCGGGCCAGGGGATACGTGCGGCATGAAGCGGGACGATCGATATATACCCGGCAGCCGTCCGCCGTAACAAACGGGCACGCCCTGTCACGATCGGCCCTTTGCCTCAAAGTGACCACCGGCAAACCGGACTCAGGGCCGATGTGTTCGTAAGTGTGTTTTGACAAGAATGCCTGCGATGACATTTGCAGGTTTTGTTTTAACCGCAGAATATCGTATGGCATCAGGAATTGGTTCAGATCATGGCAGCAGGCGTTGAAGCAGGGCACCTGTGCATGGCAATCAAAGCAGAACGGTTCATCCGGTTGTATCGGTCTATACGGTTCGGTCACGATCGTGTGTCTCCAGCCTTTCAATGTTTTTTTCTGAGGTATCAGTTTCAGGGATCATGTCAACCTGAAATACGTGTTTCTCAATATCCGGGTGAACACTAGGCCAATCGCCCTCGTGGCGGGCATCAAGCGGAATCGGTTTTGCCGAAAAACCTTGACATGCCCCACACCGGATGCTAATAACCTGAATTTGATTTTTCAAGATGGTTATCTTACTGAATTTAAAAGGTTTATTAGCACGTTATCGGCAATTTTTCCAAAAAATCCGATCTGTTAAGATCAATGGAAATAGGAACGGTTAACGTTTTGGTATTGAAATAAAAGAAGGTCGGAAAGGTTGGGCCTTTTCGACGGTGAGGATGAAGGGAGGTGCAAACTTTTTAAACCCGCGCGCTGTGCGCAACTAAGCCATTTTAGGATGGAATCGAAAACTCTTAAATACTAATTAGGAGGTACAGTAGATGCCAAGTTTTGTCATTCAAGAAAAGTGTGATGGTTGCAAGGGTGGCGATAAAACCGCTTGCATGTATATTTGCCCCAACGACCTGATGGTTCTGGACGCCAATGAAATGAAGGCCTACAACCAGGAGCCGGATCAGTGCTGGGAATGCTTTAGCTGTGTAAAAATCTGCCCGACCCAAGCGATTGAAGTTCGTGGCTACGCCGACTTCGTGCCGCTGGGAAGCTCCATCATGCCGATGATGGGTACCGAGGATGTTATGTGGACCTGTAAGTTCCGTAACGGTACCATCAAACGCTTCAAGTTCCCCATTCGGACCACCCCCGAAGGCCAAGCCAATGCCTATGCGGATCTGAAAGGCAAAGATCTCGAAAGCTACCTGCTTTCCACGGAAGAGGCTGACGGCTACGAAATTCCGAGACCGCAGGCCACTGTGTAATCTTTGTAGATTCGTAAGAAATGAAACAACTCCAAGAAATCATCCAATTGACTTATGAGCAATAAGGAGGATTAAGATATGGCATTACCGAACAAACCAATGGGTGAACTCAAAGCCGTAAGAGATCCCGAAGTTGTCGAAAAAGAAGTAGATGTTCTGGTCGTGGGCGGTGGTATGGCTGCCTGCGGTACCGCATTTGAAGTAAAAAAATGGTTGGGTGACGACCAAACCGTTTTGTTGGTCGATAAAGCCGCCATGGAAAGAAGTGGCGCCGTTGCCCAGGGCCTGTCCGCCATCAATACCTACATTGGCGACAACTCCCCGGACGACTATGTACGCATGGTCCGCAACGATCTGATGGGTCTGGTGCGTGAAGACTTGATCTTCGACCTGGGCTGCCACGTTGACGACAGCGTGCACCTGTTTGAAGAATGGGGCCTGCCGGTTTGGAAAAAAACCGAAGACGGCAAAAACCTGGACGGCAAAAAAGGCCAGAAGATGGGCACCCTGAAATCCGGCGCCACCCCGGTACGCACCGGTAAATGGCAGATCATGATCAACGGCGAATCCTACAAACGGATCGTTGCCGAAGCTGCCAAACTCGCCTTGGGCGATGACAACATTCTCGAGCGTGTATTCATCGTTGAATTGCTGCTCGACGCCAAGGTTGAAAACCAAATCGCCGGCGCGGTCGGTTTCTCCGTTCGCGAAAACAAAGTCTACATCATCAAATGTAAAACCATGATGGTTGCCTGTGGCGGCGCTGTAAACATTTATCAACCGCGTTCGGTTGGTGAAGGTAAAGGCCGTGCCTGGTATCCGGTATGGAACGCCGGTTCCACCTACACCATGTGCATGAAGGTCGGTGCCGAGCTCACCATGATGGAAAACCGTTTCACCCCGGCCCGTTTTAAAGACGGTTACGGCCCGGTTGGCGCATGGTTCCTGCTGTTCAAAGCCAAAACCCTCAACGGCTTGGGCGAAGCCTTTGCCGGCAGCGATGCCGCCAAGGCCGAGTTGGAAAAATACGCACCTTACGGAACGGCTGCCATCACTCCGACCTGTCTGCGTAACCACCTGATGCTGTTCGAGATGAAAGAAGGCCGCGGCCCGATCATGATGGACACCGTGACCGCATTGGCCGAACTCGGTAAAACCATGGACAAAAAAGAACTCAAGCATCTTGAATCCGAAGCTTGGGAAGACTTCTTGGACATGACCTGCGGTCAGGCCAACCTGTGGTGCGCCCAGGACTGTGAACCGGAAAAGAAAAATTCCGAAATCATGCCGACCGAACCTTACCTGCTCGGTTCCCACTCCGGTTGCTGCGGTCTGTGGGCTTCCGGTCCGGATTATGACTGGGTGCCGGATGCGTATAAAATCAAAGCCCGTAACGGCAAGATTTACAAACTGATGACCACGGTTGAAGGTCTGTTCACCGCCGGCGACGGCGTGGGCGGTTCCGGTCACAAGTTCTCTTCCGGTTCACACTCGGAAGGCCGCACGACTGCCAAACAGATGGTTCGCTTTGCCAAGGACTTTGCCGACTTCACCCCGACCCTGGCCCAGAGCAACGAAGAACTGGTCGACCTGGTTTACAAACCGGTTCGTACCTTCCTCGACAATTGCGAATACACCACCGCCGTCGACATCAACCCGAACTACATCAAACCCGAAGGCATGATGTACCGGTTGATGAAGGCCACCCATGAGTATGGTGCCGGTACCGCGACCTACTACCAGACCAGCAGCAAAAATCTGGAAGTGGTTATGGACCTGCTGCAAACCATGCGCGAAGACTGCGACAAAATGGCTGCCGGCGACCTGCACGAACTGATGCGCGCCTGGGAAATCTACCATCGTATCTGGACCGTTGAAGCGCATCTGCGTCACATCCAGTACCGTAAAGAAACCCGTTATCCGGGCTTCTACTATCAAGCTGACCATCCGGGTCAGGATGATGAGAACTGGTTCTGCTTCGTCAACTCCAAGTACGATCCTAAAGAAGCCAAATGGGATATCTTCAAGAAAGAATACATCAAGATCATCCCCGACTAAAACCGTACCGGCGAAATTGTTGCCGAAACGTCTAGTCAAGCATACCTCCAGGTGCCGTAAGGCGCCTGGAGGTTTTCTATTAATTAATGCACACTATATTGCCGCCCTTGGAGGATTTTTCGAAGTAGAAACTGGAATATGGAAAACAGAAAGGTATTTCATTGCCGGGTTAATGATTTGGCATTCAATTGACATTTGGATTTTTTAATTTGAAATTGATTCACCATCTTTTTTCCAAATTCCAGTTTCGCTTACGGAAAAACTTTGCAAGCAGGCGGCTGGTGTAAAAAATTCACCCCAAATCGTAATTTTTTGCACGGAGGGATAGCATGACAGAAGAAAAAACTGCCCCAGCAAGTGGCAGCATCATGGTCGTTGGCGGTGGAATCAGTGGCCTGACGACGGCCCTGGAAGCGGCCGAAGTCGGGTACGAGGTGTTTATTGTTGAAAAAAATCCCTACCTGGGCGGACGTGTCGCACAATTGAATCAGTATTTCCCCAAACTGTGCCCCCCCACTTGCGGACTTGAAATCAATTTCAGGCGCATCAAAGATAATCCTCGCATCAAAGTATTTACCCTGGCGGAAATTGAAAAGGTTGACGGCACGCCCGGCAATTATAACGTGGCCGTCAAGATAAATCCCCGCTATGTCAATGCAAACTGCACCTGTTGCGGAGCGTGCGCCGACGCCTGCCAAACCGAAATCAACAGTCCCTTTGACTTTGAGATGCAAAAGATCAAAGCGGCTCACCTGCCTTACAACATGGCCTTTCCGGCACGCTATATTTTAAGTCCGGCAATTATAGGCACCGAGGACGCCCGGCGCGCCAAAGAGGCCTGCAAATATGACGCTGTTGATTTGGACATGCAAGCCAAGTCCATCAATCTGAATGTCGGCGCGGTAGTGTTTGCGACCGGTTGGGAACCCTACGACGCAGCCAAAATCGACAATCTGGGGTTTGGCCGTTACACCAATATCATCACTAACATGATGATGGAACGGCTGGCGTCGCCCAATGGGCCGACCGGCGGCAGGATTTTGCGTCCCTCCGATGACAAAGGCCCCGAAAGCGTAGCCTTTGTGCAATGCGCCGGCTCGCGCGATGAAAATCACCTACCTTACTGCAGCTATATCTGCTGCATGGCATCGTTGAAGCAGGCCACCTATGTGCGGGAACGGTACCCGGAAGCCAGAATTTACATTTTCTATATTGACATGCGCGCCCCTGGTTATCGTTACGAAAAATTTTACCAGAAACTTAAAGAAGACGAGAATGTTTTCTTTATCAAGGGCAAGGTGGCTGAAGTTGACGAGGATGCCGGCAATGGCAATGTCACCGTGGTTGCCGAAAACGCCGTGACCGGCGAAAAAGTCAGACAGGAAGTCGAAATGGCGGTACTGGCCACCGGCATGCAGCCGAGCACCGCTCTAAATAAACTTCCGGCCGACCTGAAGTACAATGCGGACGGTTTCATCGTTAATGACTTTACCAAAGGCGGGCTGTTTGCCGCCGGTTGTGCCAACAAACCGGCGGATGTGGTCTCGTCCAACCAGAATGCAACCGGTATGGCCTTGAAGGCGATTCAAACCCTGGTGAATAGGTAGGAGGTTTATCCATGGATAAAAAATATGGTGTGTATATCTGCAAAGGCTGCGGCATCGGGGAATCGCTGGATATTGAAGCCCTGGGCGACGTGGCCAAGGAAGAAGGTTTAGGGGTCAAAACCCATGATATCCTGTGCGGCAAGGACGGGATTGACCTATTGAAAAAAGAGATTGCCGACGGTGTCAATGCGCTTTCCATCTGCGCCTGCTCGCGGCGGGTGATGTTTGACGTTTTCCGGTTTGACGGCTGTATCGTGGACCGGGTCAACCTGCGTGAAGGCGTTGCCTGGTCGCATCCGCGGAGCGAGTTTCCGGCCCTGACCGAAGAAGAGAAAGAGGACGAAGACAAGTTCGACCGGGTTCAAATGATGGCCGAAGACTATCTGAAAATGAGCATGGCGCGTTTGGAAAAGGTCGACCTGCCTGAGCCGTTCAAGCTGGACAGTCTCAGCAACAAAATCCTGATCATCGGTGGCGGCGTGGCCGGGTTGACGGCGGCCGAAGATATCGCCAAGGCCGGCTACGAGGTTACCCTCGTTGAAAAAGAAGACGCCCTGGGCGGCAAGGCGGCGACCTGGCGCAAGCAGTTGCCGTTGGAAGATCCCTATGAAACCCTGATTGCTCCAATGGTTCAGGACAAAATCCAGGCCGTGGAAAGCAATGCCAGGATTACCGTCAAAACCAATACGGTGGTGGCCCGCATTGCCGGTCAACCGGGTGATTTTACGGTAACCTTGAAAAAACCGGGTGAAAAAATCGAATTCGACGTGCCGTTTCCACTGCCCGATGAAATGAAAGTCGATGAAAAGGGCAAGGAGCTGGATGTTGAAAAGCTGCACGAGAAGTACCTGGAATACAATGAAGGCCGTCAGGATATTCTGCAAACCGATCCTAACGGCGAAAAATACGGTGCGGTCGTGCTGGCGGCCGGCTGGCGCCCTGATGAACCCGTGGCTGAAGAACTGGCTCATTTGGGCTTCGGCACCATCGAAGATGTAATAACCAACACCAAATTTGAGGAAATTGCCGCGGCCGGCAAAATTGTACGCCCATCGGACGGCAAGGCCGCCCAATCGGTGGTGTTTATTCAGAGCCCCGGTAAAGGAGATGATGATGCCGATTTCGACTATGCCGGATCGGTAACCAGCCTGGTAGCACTTAAACAGGCCAAATATGTGCGCGAAGACTACACCGACGGCAAAGCCTATGTCTTCTATCAACATATGCGCACCCCCGGCCTGAACGAAAATTTCTACAAAAGTGCCCAACAGGACCCCGGTATTTTCATGACCAAGGGGGACGTCATCAGTGTTGCCAAAAATGGTGGCGGGCTTGTGGTGGAAGCCGACAACACCCTTTTGGGCGAAAAGGTTCAGGTCAAAGCCGACATGGTGGTTCTGGGAACCGGCATGGTGCCGGTAACCAAGGATGAGCCGGTGGTCAATCTGGCCTATCGGCAAGGACCGGCCTTCCGGGACAACGCCTTGTTCGACGAATACGCGGATTCGAATTTTATCTGTTTTCCGTATGAAACCCAGCGAACCGGGATTTACGCCTGCGGTGCGGTACGCCGCAGCATGACCGTCGAGGAGACCATCGAAGACGCCGCCGGCGCCGCCCTGAAAGCGATCCAGGCGATCGAGTCGTCCAGCCGTGGGATTGCGGTCCATCCGCGTAGCGGCGATATGACCTATCCGGACTTTTTCTTCCAGCGCTGCACCCAATGCAAACGCTGCACCGAAGAATGCCCGTTCGGCGCCCTGGATGATGATGAAAAAGGTACGCCCAAACCGAATCCGACCCGTTGCCGTCGTTGCGGCACCTGCATGGGCGCCTGCCCGGAACGGATCATCGGTTTTGCCGACTACAACATTGACAGCATCGGTTCGCAGGTCAAGGCCATCGGCGTGCCGTCCGAGGACGATTACGACGAGCCGCCGTTGCGGATTCTCGGCTTGGTCTGTGAAAACGACGCCTATCCGGCCCTCGATATCCTGGCTATGAACAAACTGTCATATTCGGCTGATGTGCGGTTGATACCGGTGCGTTGTCTTGGTTCAGTCAACGTCATCTGGATCAAGGACGCGTTGAGCCAGGGCATGGACGGTGTGTTCCTGTTGGGTTGCAAGCACGGCGACGACTACCAGTGCCATTTTGTCAAGGGTAGCGAACTGGCCGAGATCCGTATGAAGAAGATCGGCGACGCCCTGGCGAGCCTGGCACTGGAAGAAGAACGGGTAGCGCAGTTCCAGATCGCCATTGACGAATACGACAAGGCGCCTGAGATCATCAATAAGTTCGTTGAAGAGGTCGAAGAACTCGGACCGAACCCGTTCAAGGGCTTTTAAGCCGGGAGCGTCCTAATTGAAAATATAAAGCCCGCGGGGCCATAAAGATAAATCAAGTTAGGAGGTATCAAATGGCGGAAGCAAAGATACTCGAGCCGGATGTCGGATTTGTAAAGGAAGTGGTCGGGCTCGGAGGCGAAACGCTAAAAAAATGTTTCCAGTGCGCCACATGCAGTGTGGCTTGTAAAATCTCGCCGGAAAACAAACCCTATCCGCGCAAGGAGATGATCGCCGCATCCTGGGGTCTCAAGGATCAATTGGTCAACAATGCCGATATATGGCTTTGCCACAATTGCGGAGACTGTACGACCCTGTGCCCGCGCGGCGCCGCGCCGGGCGATGTCCTTGGTGCCGTACGGGCGTATGCCATCAGTGAATACGCAACGCCCAAAGTAATGGGCAAAATGGTCAACGATCCCAAAAGCCTGCCACTTTTGTTGGGAATTCCGGCGGTCCTGATCCTTGTGGTGGGGCTGCTGTTTAATATTGTGGGACTCGACTGGCTGAATTTCAACCCGGTCGGTGATCAGCTTTGGGGCGACGATTACATCGCCAACTACATGGTGGATATCATCATGGTGCCCACGTTTTTTGCGGCCATCGGTGTGTTTGCGCTGGGGCTCAAACGATTTATCGGCGACATGCACGCCAACGCATTGGCGGACGGAAAAACAGCCAAAGCAACCATCGATCCGCGCGGCTTTGTGCAGGCACTGATCAAGGTTGCGCCAACGATTATGAAGCATAACCAGTTCAGTGATTGCGGCGAAAACAAGGAACGCGCCACCGCACATATGATGGTGCTTTTCGGTTTTATCGCCCTGTTTATTGTAACCGGCTGCTTCTTTTTCGCCGAATGGGTGCTGCATATCGACGGCCCCTATCGCCAGATCAATCCGGTTAAATGGTTGGGTAATGTGGGCGGTATTGCTTTGATCATAGGCACTGGTCTGATGATCGCCAACCGCATGAAAAAGACGGACCAATTGAGCAGCTACAAAGATTGGTACTTGTTGGGCCTGGTCATGGGACTGGGGGTAACCGGCATGCTGACCGAAATGATCCGTTTGGGCGGCATGTATGATCTGATGGCGGTGATTTATTACGTGCATCTGATCCTGGTGTGGGCGCTTTTCGCCTACACACCGTATTCCAAGCTGGCGCACCTGGTTTACCGGACAGCAGCCATGGCCTATAACGAATACGCGGAACGCAAATAATCGCGCCGCAAGTTAAACCTTACAAAAAGGGAATCCGACGGGTTGTTGGATTCCCTTTTTTATTGGAGGACGTATAGCCGGCCCCAGCGTTTGCGCAGGGGGGCTGTTTGTCAAGCTTGAGGCCCGGTTTGCCGATAATAATTTTGGTAGGTAAGAGATCGGCCCGTAGTTCAATCTGGTGGGCATGGCCCACCCTACAAACCTATCCAACGGCAATAGTTAGGTAGTGTCCATCCGCAAATGGTAGATTTTGGCTACGGCCTTGGCCTGGGCCAAAAAATGCCATTTGCTGGATGGACACCTGGTGGGCCGTGCCCACCAACATTATCTGGATAATCTCCACATACGATTGCCCTGCAAAAAAATGTTGTTCTGCTGCGGAATTTTCAGTAATGAGGGCACATTTGATGTAAGCGTTAGGTTTAAAAGACCCATTCAGAGGAGGCGAGATGGTACAAAAAAAGCGCTCCGGAAAAGATCGACGTAGCGGCAAAGACAGGCGTACCAAGTCGAGCAAAGCGTATCTTGAAAATGGCGGGCTTGAGCGCCGCAGGAAAGATGAGCGCCGCTCAGGTGAGGAACGTCGACAGGGCTGGGTCAGGGTCAACGATTGGATGAGTGTCTGGGTGGACGATGTCGCCGAGCCGGAGGAGGATAGCGGTTCTTAAGGTCACCTTGGCAAATGTTTTGGGCGGCCTGTCGTCATCACACCGTATTGGTTGCTTCGCGTATTGCCACTCCGAAAAAACAGCATCGCAGTTTTTACCTGCTCCAGTTGAGTTTGGTATTCCTCTGACAATAAGTCTATTTTCCAGCGACAACGTTACGCTTCAATGCGAAAGGCGTGCGCAATCGTTGCATTGATCGATGCAATGGCGCCACAATATTTGGCCGCCGACAATTCGATCGCGCGCTCGACTGCCTGGGGCTTAACATCCTGCCCATGAACCACAAATTCAACGTCCAGGTGCGTAAATCGCTTGGGATGGTCCTTGGCCCGTTGGCCCGAAATATTGACGGTGACACCTGTAACCGGCGCCCGCTTTTTCTTCAAGATGGAAACCACGTCCATGGCGGTGCAGCCGGCAACCCCGATCAGCACCAGTTGCATGGGGCTCGGGCCGGTGCCGCCCTCGGGCGAATCGATTACCAAGGCCGGGGCGTGTTCCGCCTGGGCCACGAATTGCATTTTTTGCGTCCATGTCAAAGTGGCGTTCAAATCCATGATCTCTCCTTAGGGCTCACGCAAAAATAATTTCACATTTTAGGCGCCCGGCCCATCCGAAAATAGTATTGTTGAAACGAAAAGGTCACCTGGTCACCCCGACGCAAGACGGACAGACACCGTATAAAAATATTTCGTGATCTTCCACGACAAATCCATCGGGAGCCGCGTCCTCTTCCTTCAGGGCGCAGCCGGGAAGCTCAAAGGCACGGTTGCACTCACGGCAATGAAAGTGGTGGTGATGTCCCTTTCCGGTGCGTTCGTACAAAGCTCCGAGAGATGGATGGAAGATCCGTTTCAACCACCCGTCATCGATAAGAAGCTTAAGATTCCTGTAGACCGTTGCCTGGTTGAGCGACTCCACGAGCTTGCGGCCGTAATTTAGAACCTCATCTACACCCAACGGTCTATCATGTTCCCTGAAGACCTGCTCTATGGCCATTCTCTGTGTCGTGTTACGTCTCAAGGTCTGAACCTCCTTTTTTGTAGAGTCTAAGTTTTTCCCACTGTTATTGCAAGTGTCTTCGCAATAAGCTTGACATGCGTTGTCCTCAGACATATTGTTGCAAATGCATTTGCATTAGCGTTAACATTCCTTCATAAAGCGCGACAATGGATGCGCAGGAAATAGGCCTTATCGCTGCTAACTATCTGTATTTTTGTAAAATTAACAGAATTTCCGGCACTGGAAAAGGCTGGCACTGCCGAACAAAACGTGCCGGCAAACCAGGGAGAAATTGTTCTAAATGAAATCTAAAAAATCTTTTGACGTGATCGTGGTCGGCGCCGGCGCGGCCGGTGTTGGGGTTGGCATGGCGCTGAAACGCGTCGGTGTGGAATCGATGCTCCTTTTAGAGCGCGGGGCGGTGGGTGAGAGCTTTCGCCGCTGGCCGGAGGAGATGCGGTTTATAACACCGTCTTTTACAAGTAACGCGGTGGGGCTGGTAGACCTGAATGCCGTCCACCCTTCGACTTCGCCCGCATTTTCTCTGGAAGAAGAGCATCCCGGAGGCCGGCAATACGCCCAGTATCTTGACGCCGTGGTCCGCTACACCGATCTGCCTGTGCGAACGGGTGTCGATGTCCGATCGATAGCGCTCAAGAATAACGGGTTCTCGCTTGAGACGAACGGTGGTGCATACAGCGCGCGCTTCGTCGTCTGGGCCGCCGGTGAATTCCAATACCCGCACAAGGGAGGCTTTACGGGAGCCGAACATTGCGTCCACAACACCAAGGTGGACTCGTGGCGTTCCTGGAAAGGAGAATCGATTGCCGTCATCGGCGGTTACGAGAGCGGTATCGACGCCGCCTGGCATCTGAGTCGCGCCGGCAAATCGGTGGTGGTGATCGATCCGGCCGGCCCTTGGAAAAAGAGAGGTGAAAGCGATCCGAGCCTCGTCCTATCGCCTTACACGATGGCACGGTTTCGCCAGATGGAGGCGCAGCATCCCGAAGGGCTGGTCCGTTTCATCGCCGAAAAGGTGCAACGGGTCGATGCACTGAACGGCCAATTCATAATTCGGACCCAAACGCTCGACATCCCGACCGATTCGCGCCCCGTGCTGGCGACCGGCTTTAAGGGGAGCCTCACCTTGATCCGCGACCTGTTGGCCTGGGATTCGGCGGAGAATTTCCCGGTTCTGACACAAGCGGCCGATGAATCGACACGGACCCCCGGCCTGTTCATCTGCGGCCCCATGGTCCGCCACCGGACCGCAAACGGCATGGCGATTCTCTGCTTTATTTACAAATTCCGCATGCGCTTCGCATTGATAGCGGCGACGATCGCATCGCGCATGCAACTCGACACCTCGCCCCTGTCGGAATACGACGACACCAACATGGTGTTGCGGGATCTGGCGACTTGTTGCGGATCGGGATGTTCATGCTGACAGACGGCATTGTTATCACCGTTTGATGCAATCAACATAACCCTTTGCCCTTGTTTTTTCATTAACATCAACCAACGGAAAGGAGTATTAATGGACGCATTTGCGACAAATCTTCTCAAAGACGTCAAGGTTTGCTTCCTGGCTACCAAATGCACGGAATGCGGTAACAACGAAATTGAAGCCGACCAGGTGGAATACTGCATTGCCAGTGGCTTCGTGCGAATCGAGCAGAAGCAAACGAAAAAAATCTGGATCACCCACATCAGCAACGTGAGTCTCCAGTTCGAAGCGCCGTCCTGACGGAGGTGAAGATGGACTGTTCGGAAAGTCTTCCCAGGGTCCTGGTCATCGGCAAGGAGAGCGTCGGCAAGTCGCAACTGGTTGCCTCGCTTACCGGCCGGTGGGCTGAAAGCTACAACTTTCCAGGTTCGACCATCGCTTGCGACTGCTATGCGGATAAGTTCTACAACTATATTGATTCGCCCGGTCTCCTGCAGCGTTCGGACAGCGATGCGTCCCGTGAAACCCTCGCGGCGCTTGCCGAAAACGATAGGGTCCTGCTGGTGGTCAACGCGACCCATATCGATCAGGACCTGGAAGATCTTCTCGGATTGGTCGAAGACAAACACGGTGCTGTTGTTGTGACTTTCTGGGACAAGGTGGTCCGCATACCGGATGCCGGTGAACGCCTGGCGGAGTTGAGCCGACGGGCGGCCATTCCCATCATCCCCGTGGACGCCCGGCGGTTGTCCGAAACCCATCGCCAAGGCATCCGCCGGGCGGTGGGTGAAGGACGAAAATTTCCGCTGAGCCCCCTTTCCCAGCGGACCGGGTGGACGGTGGAACCTTCGCCGACACTGTTCGACAAACCGGTTATCGGGCAGGTTTTGGCACTGGTGCTGTTGACCCTGCCAGCTTGGTTCGCCGCCCAATACGCCAACGCCCTCGCCGACCGCCTTTTCGAGCCGCTGAGCGCGCTTATCGCGCCGTTGCTCGGGACGGTCGAAGGGTGGCCCGGCCCGCTCGCCGCGATATTCGGCGGTGACTACGGCTTTGTGGCGATGCTGCCCTTTCTACTGCTCTATTCCGTGCCGACGGTCCTCTTCTTTGCCGTCATCATCGCGCTGCTCAAATCTTCCGGCCTGGTCGACCGAATGACGGTGTCGCTCCATCCGCTGATGCGCCCCTTCGGCCTGGCCGGGCGAGATCTGGTTCGCGTCATGATGGGATTCGGCTGCAACGTCCCGGCGGTGGTCAACACCCGCGCCTGTTCGTCCTGCTCCCGAGCCAATTGTGTCACGGCCATCGGCATCGGCGCGGCGTGTTCCTATCAATTGCCGGCAACCGTCAGTGTCATGGCAGCGGCTGGCATGACGTATCTGGTCGTGCCATACCTTCTGTTTCTGGCAGTTACCACGCTCGCGCTTTTGGCGCTGTCCGCTTCCCGCACTTCCCGTGATCCCCAAAACCATTTGTTGATTGAGGGACGCGCATTTTTACAGTGGCCCCAATGGAGCGCAATTCGGCGCGAGGCGGTTCACGTGGCGAAACAGTTCTTCTCGGTGGCGCTGCCGGTCTTTTTTCTGATTTGCGTCCTGGCTGCGATTCTGGCCCGGTCCGGAGTGCTGGACGCCTGCAGCCGGCTGATGGGACCGTTGATGTCACTTTTCAATCTGCCGCCGGAAGCAGCCCTGGCCGTGGTTCTGGGCTCCATCCGCAAAGACGGATTGGCCATCGGACTTTTAAACATGGAGGCCGGCACCCTCAAGGTACCTCTTGAAAGCCCGGTGCAGGTACTCACAGCGGTAACACTGGCGGGCATTTTCCTGCCGTGTCTGGTGACGGTGCTTGCCATCGTCCGCGAACTCGGTTGGCTGTTCGCGCTTCGCATGATGGCCCGGCAGTCAACCGCAGCCGTTCTCAGCTGTTTGGTGCTGGCTTGGGGCGGCGCACTTTTTTAGAAAAACGCACCGGAAAAATCTATCGAATGAGAAAGGAAAGCTCAAAATGTATCGATTAATCAAGCTGGTTTTGATTACATTTGTTTTATTACCTATATTTATGGGAAATAGTGCCGCAGCGGACAAGCTTCCCGTCTTTGTCAGCATCGTACCGCAGAAATACTTCGTGCAACAAATCGGCAAAAATCTGGTAGAAGTACAGGCCATGGTCCAGCCTGGGGCCAGCCCCGCCACCTATGAGCCTAAACCCAAACAGATGGCCGATCTTTCAAAGTCAAAAATCTATTTTGCCATCGGCGTCCCGTTCGAAAACGCTTGGCTTGAAAAAATAGCCGACACCAACCCCAATATGCGGTTGGTCCATACCGACCACGGCATCAAAAAAATCGCCATGACAGCCCATCACCACCATCATGATGAAAAAGCGGAAAAACATCATGAAGACGAACACCACGAAGCCGATCATGATCATGAAAAAAAGGAACACCATGACGAGGCGGCGCATGATGAAGACCATCACGAGCATGCCGGGCTTGATCCTCACATCTGGCTGTCACCGCAACTGGTAAAAATCCAGGCCCGCACAATTCTGGCCGCACTGCAGAAGGCCGACCCGGCGCATAGCAGCACTTATAAAACCAACTTCCAGGATTTTGTAGCAAGGATAGACCAACTGGACGCCGATCTGAAAAAGACCTTCGCAGGAAAAAAGGATCTGCAATTCATGGTATTTCATCCAGCCTGGGGATATTTAGCGCATGCCTATGGGCTGAAGCAGGTACCTATTGAGATTGAAGGCAAGGACCCCAAACCGGCTCAGTTGAAAAAGCTGATCCAGCATGCCAGGGAAAACGGGATCAAGGTGGTTTTCGTCCAACCCCAGTTTTCGACCAAAAGTGCCAAACTCGTAGCCCGGGAGATCGGCGGCAAGGTTACTTTTGCCGATCCCTTGGCCTCAGACTGGATGGCCAACTTGCGTCATGTGGCCGACAATTTCGAGGCGGCCTTGAAGTAGGCGCTTGCAGGTCTGATTATAAGATCGATGAATATCGACTGCAATTTGAAAGGGCCGGGACTGGCTCAGCAGGTTCCGGTGCAATGGGTGTCAAATATGAAAGCCAAATCCGAAACCAACTATCGGCCGTCAGAAAACGAACCGTACATGAACGAAAGACAACGGCAGTATTTTCGCGATAAACTTATGAGGTGGCGTGAAGACCTTATAGCAGAATCGCGGGAAACAGTAGCCAAAATGGTCCAAGGAAGCCAATGGTATTCTGATCCAACCGACCGCGCCGCGAAGGAAGCGGACACAATTTTGGAACTAAGGACACGAGACCGCCATCGTAAACTCATCGGAAAAATAGAGGGCGCTCTCAATAGGATCGAGGAAGGCACCTATGGCTATTGTGAGGTGACGGGCGAACCCATTGGCGTAAAGCGCTTAGATGCCCGACCGATAGCGACTTTATCTCTGGAGGCGCAACAGGCTCACGAGGCGACAGAAAGACGCAGGGGAAATTAGGCGTTGGGCAAACTCAGACACTCTATTTGTCCTGTCGACCTTAAGAAGAACGATGGATATGGACCATGACGGAGCGCGCTATATTCCAGGGCGTTCACATGCTCATTGAGGGGAAGTTCGATCGCGCCTCGAAAAAGCAAGGGCCACCGGAACAATCCGGTCTTTATCAGTCGAAACCTCAAGCGCGATTTTATCAATAATGGGGTTCAAGGTGTGTCTGGCTTGAACCGCGTCTAACGGTATATGGGAGACAAAAGATGGCCAAATCAGGAAATCGAATCATCGTTAAATTGAAAAGCACACGAAGCGCATATTGTTATTCCACTACCAAAAACAAGCGTAGCACGCCGGACAAACTAGAATTTCGCAAGTATGACCCCATTATCCGAAAGCACGTCCTGTTTCGCGAATCAAAGTAAAAGGTACCGGCAATCCAACGACCAAAGCCGCCTGGCGACCGGGCCGACGATCGGCCTCAATATGCATAGGCGCCGGAGCGCTGGGTAACGCCGAAAAGGTAACCAATGAGAACCTATGATTTGATCGCCATCGGCACCGGTTCGGCCATGGTACTGGTGGAAGCTTACCGGCAGATGCATCCCGGTGCCAAAATCGCCGTGATCGACAAGGACCCTCCGGGCGGAATCTGTCTGACCAAAGGGTGCGTGCCCACCAAAATGCTGCTGTATCCGGCCGAGGTCGTTCGCACTATTGAAGAAGCACAAGGACTCGGCATCCGCACGGATAGAATTGTCCCGGAATTTGAAAGCATCATGAAGCGCGTGCGCAGCAGCATCGGAACCGAAATCCAACGGATCGACTCCGGTCTCAAAAAGGCCAAGGACATCGATTACTACAGGGCACCGGCTGAGTTCACGGCACCATATACCCTGAAAATTGGTGGCAAGGAGCGAATCGAATCCCGGCTGATCATGTTGTGCACCGGATCCAGACCCCATCTGCCGGATATAGAAGGGCTCGATCGCGTCGCGTATTACACTAGCGATACCATCCTTGACATCACCACCCTGCCGAAATCGGTTGCCATCATCGGCGGCGGCTACATTGCAGCGGAATACGGCCATTTTTTTGCGGCCATGGGCGCCGAGGTCACCCTCATCGGCCGAAACCCGCAATTTCTTCCGGAAGAAGAGCCTGAAGTCAGCCGGCTGGCGGCAGCAAAGATGTCGCCCCACATGGAAATCCTCACCGATCACGAGGCCCTGCGACTGTCGGAGGATCCATCCGGGCTAAAGCAGGTGGAGGTGCTGCACCGAAGTTCCAACCGCCGTATTTCGGTGATAGCCGAGCAGGTGCTGATTGCTACCGGCCGTTCACCCAATACTGATCTGCTGCAGCCCGCACTGTCCGGCATCGAGGTCGACGAGGCCGGCTGGATCGTCACCGATGAGTACCTGAAGACCAGCCAGCCGAATATCTGGGCCTTCGGGGATGCCAACGGCAAGCACCTCTTCAAGCACGCCGCCAACCATGAAGCCCAGATCGTTTATTACAACGCCCTGCTGAAGGAACGGGTCAAGGTCAATTACCATGCCGTACCCCATGCCGTGTTCACCTGGCCGGAGATTGCCTCGGTGGGAATGAAAGAGGCCGATGCGGTCCGGCGCTTTGGTCCCGATAATGTGCTGATCGGGTTTCAGCGATTTGAGCACACCACCAAAGGGGATGCGATGGGACTGAGCGGATATTTTGCCAAGGTCGTTGCAGGCGATGGCAACAAGATCCTCGGTGCCCACGTCATCGGCCCGCAGGCATCCGTACTGATACAAGAGGTAGTGAATTTGATGTACACCCCCCAGCGGGTGATCGATCCCATCGTTGTCGGCATGCACATTCATCCGTCTTTGAGCGAAGTTATTGAACGGGCGTTTTTAGGCCTGATGCCCCAGCCGCACTACCGGCAGCTTTTCGAAGACGGCCGGCTCTGACGCATCGTTCAGACTGTGCTGTGAAACGAATCCGCCCGTTTGTGCTGGTGCCCGTCCGGAAATGGTAGATTTTCGAAGAGACCCTCTATGAAGGCTCTCAGCATTGATGCGGTGGTGACTTTGGTCGCTGCCAAGTTCAACCCCAACGTTGCATAAAAAACATGGCAACGAGAGGGTAAATCGCTGATATGTGGTACTCTATCAGATGCAACGCCGGGGTTCATCGAGGCAACCATCCAATTTTGGAGAAAATCCTATGATGCTCCAAATGCTGATCATCGGCGGTGGTATACACGGTGTTCATCTTGCGCATTGTCTATTGCAGCAGTCGCCGCTGAGGCACGATGACATCCGAATTTTAGACCCTCATGATGAATTGCTGCATGAATGGTGGCGGTGCGTGCGAAACTGCGGTATGCAGTATTTGCGGTCGCCTTCGGTGCACCATATCGACATCAATCCGTTTTCCCTGGACAAGTACGCTGCTTTGGCAGCAAACAGGCAGGACGCCAATTTCATACCACCCAAAAGTAGGCCATCTGTGGAATTGTTTCATCGTCATTGCCGAATGGTGATCGATGACCATCGGCTGGAGTCTCTGCAAATCAGGGGGCGTGCTTTGGAAATGCTAAACGGGAATGGCCATGTAAGCGTCGTGACCGCAAAGGAAACGATCCTGGCCCGGTTTGTGCTGTTTGCACTGGGGATGGGTGAACAGCCACTCTGGCCGCCTTGGGCGGCCCGCCTCAGAGAACAGGGGGTACTGGTGAATCATGTGTTCGATCCCGGTTTCCGTCTGAAAGACATACAGGACGGCGGCCCGATTGCGGTGATCGGTGCCGGGATCAGCGGTGGGCAACTGGCACTGCATCTGGCAAAAAAAGGATTTGAAAGCGTCCTGCTGATCTCAAAAAGGGCCATCCAGGTAAGCGACTTCGATTTTGACCCGGGCTGGCTGGGTCCAAAGTATTTGGGCCGGTTCCACCGTCAATCGAATGATCAGCGCCGGCAGCAGATAATGGCTGCCAGAGCCAAAGGCAGTGTTCCCCGGGACATGAAGCTTGCGTTGGATAAAGCAGCGGCAATGAATCAACTCACGTGCATTGCCGACGATATCACCGACGCGAAATGCCAAAACGGCGGCGCCTTACTGATTGGACGGCACGGCCAATACGAGTGTCAAAAAATTGTTCTGGCCACCGGTTTTACGGAAAACCGCCCGGGAAACGGGTTTATCAACCAGGCAATAAAAGAATTCGATTTAAAAGCAGCGGCTTGTGGATTTCCAGTGATCGGGCCGTCCCTTCAGTGGCATGAGCGGATTTTCGTTACCGGCCCTCTTTCAGAACTTCAGGTTGGCCCTTCAGCGAGAAACATCGCCGGTGCAAGGCATTCGGGCAGAAGAATCACAGCCGCTTTCAACAAGGAGTCGATTTCCCGCAAGGTGATTTAGGGCTTGCGCAGCCAACAATATTAACCCGGCAATAAAATACCTTTAAAATCGTGATTCCGGCGAGCGCCGGAATCAAGCGTCAATTCTGGATGCAGGATCAAGTCCGGCATGACGAAGGCTCAGGTATTTAGTCGCCGGTTTAATAATGGCTGACGTGGTTAAAGGTAATCAATTTTTTTAGAAATCGAATGTAATCAGCTATGGTGCAACCTCAAAAATCAGGCCATATCGCCCAAACTGCAAGTCACACAAACAGTAAGGCGACGCGCGCAATGTCAATCGATTCCCTACCCGTGCTTTTTCTGACAGTCGCTATTGTTTTTCTGCTCTCAGACCCGGAATCCAGCTCTCTTAACGCCTTGGCCATTGTTTTTATCAGCATCGTACTCGAAGCCATCCCGTTCATGCTGGTCGGATCGCTTGTCGGCGGTTTCATAGAAGCTTTTGTGAGCCGGGAACGCATGGCCACCCTCCTGCCCCGCAAAGGCTGGTTGACGGTGTGTATTGCGGCCGGCGCAGGGCTTGTTTTTCCAGTTTGCGAATGTGCGGTGGTGCCGGTGGTTCGACGTTTGACCGGCAAAGGCCTGCCGTTCTCGGCGGCCATCGCTTATCTTCTCGGCGGTCCGATCATGAATCCTATCGTAGCGGCCTCAACGGCGTTAGCCTATGCCTTTGACTGGCGCATAGTCGTGCTGCGCTTGGGTTTGGGTTACGGCATTGCAGTGGCAATCGGGCTGCTCATGGGCAGGTTGTTCACTCGTGCCGAAGCCATCAAAGACAGCGGGGCCGCATCCCAAAACAACGCCTTAGCCTGTGGCTGTCATCATATTCCATTGGTGCATACGCATCACAAGATCCGTTCCGAAAAATCGCAACCCTTTCCATTGGCCATCGCAAATCCGGCAGGCAATTCCATGGATTGTGGCTGTGGTTGCAGTCATCCGGTTTCGGATGGTTGGATCGGCAAGGCAGGGGCGGCCTTTACCCACGCCATGGATGATTTCCTGGCGGTGGGGCACTATCTTATCATTGGCGCTTTCATTGCCGCACTGGCGCAGACCTACATTGATCGTTCGAGTTTTTTGAGCTTGGCGGCCGCTCCGGTTCTGTCCGTGGTATTGATGATGGCGTTGGCGATCCTGCTGAATCTTTGCTCCGAAGCGGATGCCTTCATTGCCGCGTCTTTCCGCGGCTTGATGCCCATTCCGGCTCAAATGGCCTTCTTGTTGACCGGCCCCATGTTCGATCTCAAACTTCTGCTCATGTATCAAAGCGTTTTCACGCGGAAAGTCATTGTTGTCCTCGCGTCACTCATTCTTGCAGCAGTTCTGTTAACTGCAACCGGTCTTGAAATGCTCAAGGGGGTACTCCAATGAAAACGCCGGAACAAGCGATGAAACGGTGGCTGCACCCTGCCGTGTTCGCCACCTGGACCGGGTTGCTGATCTATATCCTGGTCAGCCGGCGCTATATCGCTTTCCTGCGGCCGGAATTTGGTATCCTGCTGGCATTAGCTCTTTTTATCGCCATGGGCTTTATGCTTGCAGCCATGATTCGTCCCAAAAAAGAAGAGATGAACACATCCGCTGTTTTGCGTTCGTTGGTGCTGTTGATGCCGGTTTTGTATTTTGTGGCAATTCCGGACGCCATGCTTGGTAACCAAGCGTTTAAAAAGAGATTCATTGGAACCAATAACGGCGCTATCAGTCGCCAGGCGCCATCCATACTGTCACCTCAGGGAGCAGGAAACGATCCGCACGTTGCGTCACCACCGGAAAAATCAGGAGGCGCCCGGCAAGAAACGCCCCAGGAGCGAACCATCCTTGATATTTTTCGCAACCCCGATTTGTATAAAGGCCAACGGGTGATTGTCACGGGTATGATCCTGCACGATGAGCAGCTCAAATCGCATTTCGGGGGCAGGGACACGGCGGTGTATCGTTTCCTGATCAACTGCTGTGCCGCGGACGCATTGCCCCTGGCGATTGCGCTGGATTCGGATCAGGCAGATGCTTTTGCAAACGATCAATGGGTCCAGGTGGATGGGATCTTCGATCTTCAGCAGATCAATGGTAAACCTGTTCCAATCGTTTCGAAGCCTCAAATCAAACCGATTGAAGCACCTGCAGTCCCATACCTGTTCTGACCACGTCCTATCTTTGTTATTAAACCGGCGACTAAATATGTAAGCCTTCGTCATGCCGGACTTGATCCGGCATCCAGAATAGAATTGACGCTCTCCTAATTCCCAAATGCGGTTATTCTGAAA
>JANQIE010000269.1 GCA_028282295.1 Desulfobacterales bacterium
GCGGTGGACACCCTTGCCGTCCGGCTAACAGTTCCCCCTGTCGGGTCTGTAGAGGACTTGCACCTCCAAGTGAGTGCGCCATGCCGGGCGCACAAAAAAAGACCGGCCACGGCGCCAAGGCCGGTCTTTACGTTTTCCGGGGACTCGCAAAAGAACTACGGCTTCTTGCAATATCCAATATTGGGTTTATTTGGATCGTTGGGCTCGTAGCGCCGCCGGTGAATTCGGATCGTGTTCTTTTTTGAGTTGCAGCAGGATAATCGCGCAGATAACCATCATCCCGCCAAAAATCTGCAACGGCGTCATGATTTCTCCCAGGAAAAGGAAAGACAGCACACCGGCCGTAATCGGTTCGAGGGTGGCGGTGATGCTTGCACGGGCTGAGCGTATCAGGTTGATGCCGCCCAGATACAATCCAAAGGGCGCGATGGTGCCGAATATGGCGATGAAACCGATCCAGGCCCACTGGGCCAAAGAGTAATCATGCGTAAATGCTTCCAGGGGCGGATGGATGATATTCCACGTGATCGCCGCGAACAACAGGGCATACACAAGAATCGTCCAGGGATGGTACCGTCGCATGCCGTATTCCCCCTGCAGTGAATACCAGGCAAACGCGATTGCCGACAACAGCCCGCTGGCAATGCCCACCTTGTTCATCGACAGCAGCTTCAAATTATACGCCCCCACCACGAAGTAGCAGCCCAGGGTGGCGCAGATCACAGCCGTGAAGACAACCCAGGTGAGCCGTTCACGCAAAAACAGCAGCGCGTAAAGTGTGATCAGTACCGGGGCCAGGTATTGCAATAAAATGGCGGCGGCCACGTTGATTTTGCTGATGGCCAATAGATAGGTAAACTGTACGGCGGCCATGGCCAGGGAGCCGAGAATCGCAAAATAAGGCAGATCCGACAAAGTGATCCCCAGCAAGGCCCGCCGGTACAGACCGATCCACAGCAACAGGCCCGCCGCGGAAATGGTCAACCGCAGTTGCACCACCTGATGGGCCGACACCCCGTTGTTGAACAAAAACTTGGCGGCTGACCCGGCGACCGCCCATAACAACGCGGCCGTAGCCACATAAACATAGCCCCATCCGGGCGTTTGCATTCCCTGTGTGTGTTTCATGCCGTACATCTCAAGTCTTAATTGGTTGAATCCCGATGGCGCTTGTGCCATATTTTTTCAACGAATATGGTAATGCTATACCTTAGTCGGATTAGCGTGTCACGCCGATATTTTTCACTGCGGCGAGAAAACAACGTCCCGCCGGTGCAAACCGGCAACTGTACAAGGAGCGTCCCGTGCCCTACACTGTCAAAGATATTCTAAGACTGGAAGTCGCCCCGGCCCTGGGGTGCACCGAACCTGCCGCCATCGCCCTGGCGGCGGCGGCCGCCGCCTCGTTGCTGCCCGATCGCCCCATCGAGACCATCGACATCCAGGTCGATCCAAATCTTTTCAAAAACGGGGTGGCGGTTTCGATTCCGGGCACCGACGGTCTCAACGGCCTGGACATGGCCGCAGCCCTGGGGGCCCTGGCCGGTGATCCGGCCTTGAAACTTCAGGTACTCGATCCCATCGATGCCCAAAGTGTCGCCCGTGCCCGTGAACTGGTCCGGGCCAAACAGGTTAAGGTCCACCTGCTGGCCGACCATCACGGCATTTACGTAAAAGCCGGCGTGCAGGCGGGTGAAGACAGAGCCGAAGCCGTGATTCGGGATTTACACGACAACCTGGTCCAACTCACGCGCAACCAAAAACCGGTGACGGAAAGCGCACTGCTGCAAAAACCGGCCGGCCCGGCCCCCCAACAGACCCCGCTGGCAGGATTGGAAGACTGGCTCAAGGGGTTGAAACTGGCTCAGCTAGTGGACCTGCTCGATCAGTTGGATGAGGACGATCTGAAATTTCTGGAAGAAGGGGTGGTGATCAATACCCGCCTGGCCGAGCACGGGTTGAAGCACGGTTCGGGCCTGGGAGTCGGCAAAACCCTGGATCGGCTCGTGCGCCAACGCATCATCCGGCGGGACATGATCCAGGCCGCACGCATTTTAACCTCGGCAGCGGCAGATGCACGCATGGCCGGCGTCAAACTGCCCGCCATGAGTTCGGCCGGCAGCGGCAACCACGGACTCACCGCCATTTTGCCGATCTGGGCGGTAAAGAATTACGCCGACTGCGACCCGCAAACCATTCTCAAGGCCATCGGATTGAGTCACATCCTCACCGCCTACATCAAAGCCCACACCGGCCGCCTCTCAGCCGTTTGCGGCTGTTCCATCGCCGCCGGGGCCGGGGCCGCCGCCGGCGTGACCTATCTGTTGGGCGGCACCGTCGCACACATCGCCGGGGCCATCAAAAATGTCGCCGAAGACCTGGCCGGTGTTATCTGCGACGGCGCCAAACACGGCTGCGCCCTGAAGCTGGCCACGGCCGCGGGTAACGCGGTGCAAGCTGCGCTGTTCGCATTGCAAGGGGTCAAGGTCCACGAATCGGACGGCATCATTGCCCGGTCGCCTGAAGAAACCATGCAGAACCTGGGAACCCTGAGCACCCAGGGCATGATCGAAACCGATCGGACCATTTTAAAAATCATGCTGTCCAAACAGTTTGCCGAGTATTGAAGATCAGGAGAAAAACATGGCACGCTCCAAAGTTCATCCGGTCCACCATTTTGAAACCTGGCAGGTCTGGCCCGGCTCGTACCGCAACCCCCCGGCTGACGGCAATTATCCCTGGCCCGGCCCACAGGGGCTGACCATCGACAAGTCAACCCCCATCGCTTCCATGGGCTCCTGCTTTGCCAGAGAAATTCGCAAAGTACTGCTCGCCGAGAAGTACAACTACATCACCGAAGAAACGCACCACCCCTTGTCGGTGCACGCCAGCGCCGCCTGGGAGCGGCTTTACAATTCGTTCTCCATGCGCCAGGTGTTTGAATACACATTTGAAGACTGGCAGCCGGATCTGCGCTGGTGGCACACCCCGGAATCGAACCAGATCCAGGATCCTTATCGCCGGATATTTCTTTACGAATCCCTGGCAGCGGCAAAAGAAGATTTTGCCCGCCACCGCGTCCACTCCCGGCGGGCCCTTGAACGGGCAAAAGTATTGATTCTGACGTTCGGCCTGACCGAAATCTGGGAGGATACCGTTGACGGCGCGGTCATTTGCCTGCCGTCCGGCCCCTACCCCAACGAAGGGGGCGACATGGCCCGCTACCGCTTCCGGGTCAGCCGTTATGCCGAGAATCTGGCCAACCTGGAACGTATTCACGCAATCATGGCCCGCCACAACCCGCAGTGTAAACTGCTGGTCACGGTTTCACCGGTGAACCTGTGGGCCACCTTCCGCACCGACCTGGACGTGATCAGCGCCAGTTGCAATTCCAAATCCACCCTGCGCGCCGCCGTGGATGAATTTGTCTGCGCCCACGACAACACCTTTTACTTCCCGGCCTATGAAATGGCCACCATCTATCAACCGGTCATGGACCGCACCTATTTTTCCGACGGCAAGGAATGCTTCCACGTCAACAAAAAGACCGTGCGTTTTATTATGGCGCACTTTTTTAAGTTCTTTTCCGACCAGGCGTCATAGGGTTGGCGCGGATGCGCAACAGGGCGGCCAAGCCGAGCCCAAGCAGCAGCAGGCTGCTTGGCAGCGGCACGGCGTTTACTTCGTAACCAATATCTGCAAACGACATCAGCGTTGTATTGCTGACAAAAATATCGTCGCTCAGCCAACCGGTCATCAATTCATCACGCATATCACGGCCCAGGGTGTCGGCAATAAACGTTGGTTCCGCACCGTGGTCGACTTCATCCCAATGACCGTTGGCCGTCCCCTCGCCGCCGCCGAGTTCGACCGGTACAAAGGCCGCGCCCTCTTGCCCGAACTCCGACCGGTATGCGTTGAGCGCATGCTGCCCGGTGTATTGGCCGGTTCCGGCAACATAGACATCATTGGCGCCCCAGAGCGTGCCGAATCCCATGGCATGGGCCATCTCGTGCAACACCATATCCGAAAACAACCCGTCGTCTTCGAGGGTCAGCGCATCATCGATATCAAACTGAATCGAGGCCCTGGTCGCCAAGGTAAATCCGCCACTTCGCTCGGTGCGCGAAACACCGCCCGATCCCACCACACCGCCGGCACCGTCCATCACCGCACCACCGGCATTGATCGTCAGACCGGGTTGGGAAAAATCGGTCAGATAGCCGGTGATTTTCTCCTCCCAAAATCTTTCCGCCTCGAAAAATGCGGCCTGCTGGGAGCCGGACAGCCCCCCGGTAAAATTCAATTCAATGTTAAAGGCCGCGGCCGGCAGGGTACTGATCAATATGAACAGAGGTAGTAGTAAAAAAGATCGTGTTGACGTGCAATGCATGGTTTCACTCCTTTGGTGCGTGAATCGGTTACGAAAATGGGCCTTCGGGCTGGTCCGTGTTGCAAAAATGGTAACGCAAAAAAAAGCGCACTTAACCGCCGGTTCTTCACCACCGCCTTACCAAATAAAATTAATGTTGTATTTTCAAATGGTTGTACCTATAGCAATCTCAAACCGGTCGGAAAAAAAAGGAATCGGATCAATCAACGGGTTCTGGTTTTGCAATTTAAAGACCAAGTACTGCCGATCCCTGGTCACCTCGGGAAGTGTTGCCAATTTTACTTGAAATGCTATGCTGGTGGTCATCTGGAAATGGCGAGCAGCGGTCTTGCAAACAGGAGGCTTACAACGGGCATGCATATCTTGATCATAACAGTCGGCACGCGCGGAGATGTTCAACCCTACGTGGCCCTGGGCCGCGGCCTGCGTGCGGCCGGACACACCGTCACACTGTGCACCTGTTCGCGGTTCAGGGAATTCATCCTCGATCACGGACTCGCCTACGGTTACATGACGGATGAACTGCTGCAACTCTTTGACAACCCCGGGGTACGGGCGGCCCTTGAAAACGCCTTGGGACCGGTCGGTTTACTAAAAATCATCACCCGGTTGTTGAAAAAATCCAAACCGATCCACCGGCAAATGCTGATCGATTCCTGGGACGCGGCCCGAACGTCGGACCCTGACCTAGTGCTCTTTCATCCCAAAGGCATGGCCGGTATCCACATTGCCGAAAAACTCGGTATTCCGGCCGTCATGGCGACTTTACAGCCAATGTTGATTCCCTCGGCCGAGGTGCCGAATATGGGGTTTCCCGAATGGAAGCTCGGTGGGTGGTACAACCGGCTTACCCACAAAATGGTGCATCTTGCCTTTTGCACCCTGTTTAAAACGTTTGACACGTTTCGCCGCGACATCCTCGGGATAGGTCGCTTTCCCCGCGCCTCCGGTGCGCTGCGCCTGGCAAATGGGCGCCCCTATCCCATACTGCACGGATTCAGCCCGCTGGTCATTCCCACCCCGGGCGACTGGCCGGCACAGGCCCACGTCACCGGCTACTGGTTTCTGGATCACGCCGGCCCCTGGGAACCACCGGCGGACCTGAAGGCGTTTCTACACCAAGGACCACCCCCGGTTTACGTCGGCTTCGGCAGCATGGCCGGTCGCCGTCCGCAGCGCCTGACACGCATTGTCATCGCCGCACTACAACAGGCGCGGCTTCGCGGCGTCCTTGCCACCGGCTGGGGCGGGCTTGACGCCGACCGGTTGCCGGATACCATCTTCAAAATAGAGACGGCGCCGCATGACAAGTTGTTTCCACACATGGCCGCGGTTGTGCACCACGGTGGCGCGGGCACTACCGGCGCGGGCCTGCGCGCCGGCAAACCGACGGTTATCTGCCCCTTTTTGGCGGACCAACCGTACTGGGGTAGACGCGTGCTGGCCCTGGGCACCGGTCCGCCGCCGCTTGCCCAAAAAAAACTGACCGTGGCAAAACTGGCGCAGGCCTTGCGCACGGCGGTGGACAACCGGTCGATGCGACGAAAGGCGGCTGCTTTGGGTGAGGGGCTGCGGCGCGAGGACGGGGTTGCCAACGCGGTTGCCCTGATTGAAGCGGCGCTACAAAAAAAAATTTCTGATTGACCGGATCTGTCAATGCCGCCGGGTATGGTGCTCCTATCATCACAAAAAAAGGAGGAACACCACCATGACCCGTTATAGCGCCGATCATCTTTATCAAGAACATCTCGAATATCACGGCAGCACGGCCATCGAACGCATTTTAAAACGTGCCGGTGCGACCATAAAACGCGAATGGCTCTACTTTGATTCGGTCCGGGAAGCAGAATCGTTTTTCAACGACTACACCAGTGAGTACGAGGGGTATCGTTTGCAGCGGGCGAGTTGACAAAGGGCTTGCGCAAAAAACAATTTCACATTTCAGGCGCGAGCCCTAAGCATGTTTTGCAAAGGCCGGCGAGTCGACAATCAACTCGGCCGGAAGAAAAATGGAAAAGGTGCTGCCGCGACCGGCGGTGCTGTCGACGGTCACCCGTCCCTTGTGCGATTGCACGATGTGCTTGACAATGGCCAGACCCAAACCGGTGCCGCCCTGATCGCGGCTGCGGGCTTTATCCACCCGGTAGAATCGCTCAAAGAGACGCGCCTGGTGCTTTTTGGGGATGCCGGGTCCGTTGTCGCAAACCTGTATAACCAGCTCTTCATTGACGCGCTGGGTTTCGATGGCCACCCGGCTTTGATCGGGGCTGTACTTCACGGCATTGTCGACCAGATTGACCAGGGCCTGCTCCAGCAAGGTTGTGTCCACGTTGGCAACGGTCGTGGTGTCGCAGTTCAGATCAAAAACAATCTTTTTCGCGTCGGCCTGGGGTTGCACCACCTGCACGGCGGTTTCAACGAGTTGCCTGACCGGACAAGTCTCCGTGCGCCCGGTGCCGAGTTCTTCTTGACGCTCCAATCGCGCCAGGGCGAGTAAATCCTCAACAATGGCATCAAGCCGGTCAGCATGCTTTTTGATGATATTTAAAAATTTATCCGTCTGTTCCGGCTGGTCGTCATAGCAATGGGCCAAGGTTTCCACAAACCCTTTTATTGCGGTCAGGGGGGTTTTGATTTCATGTGATACATTGGCAACAAAGTCCCGCCGCACATTCTCCAATTTGCGAATTTCAGTTACATCATGCAATACGATTAAACGGCCGATATGTTTGTCCTCGGCATTGCGCATGGGAATGCTGTGCGCATTCAGGATTCGGTCACCATTTTGGCGGATCACGATATCGGCCTGAGTGGCCGTTCCGTCGGTTGGCCGGTTGCTTAAAAACGCGTTCAAATCGTTACTGCGCACGATCTCCTGGATGCTGCGCTTTTTTTGGTCCCTGGAAGTGAGATCCAAAATTTCGGCCGCGGCCTGATTAAGGTTGAGGATGCGATCCTCAAGATCCAGGGCCACCACGCCTTCCACCATGCTGGCGAGCACCGCTTCGTACTCATTGCGCTGGGTCCGGATAATCTCGATGCGCTCGGCCAGTTGACCGGCCATTTGGTTCAAGACCTGCCCCAACGAGGCCATTTCCGCCGTCCAGGTCGGCTGCAACCGATGGTTCAGGTCGCCGGCGGCAAAATGCAGGGCGCCCTTTTTCATCTGCTCGATGGGCCGGATAATCCGCCGGGAGATAAACAGGCAGATCACCGAAGCCAACAGCGCAATCAAAAAACCGCAAAGCGCTATTTTAGACTGAATGAGGCCGAGTTCCTGATCCAGGGCCGTGATCGGTATGGAGGTACGCAAAACAGCATGCAGCGTCCCGTCGATTTCCAGTGGTGTGGCCACATACATCATATGTTGACGCAAAGTGCCGCTGTAGCGCATGGCCGAGCCGACCCGGCCGGTCAACGCGTCGACGATCTCGGGGCGGCTGCTGTGATTGTCCATCTTCTGCGGATCTTCACGTGAATCGCCCACCACGATGCCGTTGGGCAAAATAACCGTCACCCGCGTCGAGGTCGAATCGCCCACGTCCTTGCACAGCCGGTCCACGGCCGTTGCATCCACCGGCGCAATTTGATCACGAAACTGTTTTTCCAGCAAACGGGCCTGGGTAAGCAAATCGATGCCAGTCTGGTCCAGGTAAAACGTCCGCACGAATTTCGAGGTATACCAACCCACGGCGAACAGCGCCAACAGGATGATCACCAAAAAGGACGGATACAACTGCCAAATGAGGCGAATTTTTTTCATTTTTGAATAAACGTATTGATTGTCTCGAACCGGGTTGGTGCAACCTTAAATTAACGCAGCTTGCAGGCTTTCCTTAAACCGATAACCGACACCGCGAACCGTCTCGATCAACTTGCCGTGGTCACCCATTTTCTTGCGCAGGCCGACGATCTGGACGTCAACACTGCGATCCGTGACCGGATAGTCGCTACCGCGCACGGCATCGACGATCTGGGTGCGGGTCGATACCCAGCCGGGACGACCTGCCAGGTAGTACAATACCTGAAATTCGGTATAGGTCAAATCGATGGGTTGCTCTGCGATCACGACGCTGCGCTTGCCCGGGTCGATAACAATATCATGGATCTGGATTATCTGGTTGACATCTTCGGGTGTGACCGCCCGGCGACGGATCACTGCTTTGAGCCGTGCAATCAACACGCGCGGTGAAAACGGTTTTGTGATGTAATCATCGGCGCCAAGCTCAAGTCCGGCGACAATGTCGGCCTCTTCGCCCTTGGCAGTCAGCATCACAATCGGCATAAACTGGGTCTTGACGTTTTTCTTCAAACGACGGGCGACATCCAGCCCGTCGATGCCGGGCAACATCAAGTCGAGGATGATCAGATCAAAGCTGTTGCGGTTAATCTGCTGCAGGGCTTGCTCACCGGTGGCGGCACATGCGACTTCGTAGCCCTCACGCACCAGGTTAAATCGCAACAGCTCTAAAATATCTTCTTCATCGTCGACTACAAGTAGTTTTTCGTTACTCATGTTTACTACCCCTAACGATTGTTAAACGGTTTAATAACGGCCGTGCCGGACAATCTCGCCTTCGATCATGTAGATGACTTCCTCGGCAATGTTGGTGGCGTGGTCGGCCAGGCGTTCCAAATGGCGCGATATCAACAGCAGGTTGATCAAGTAACCCAAATGATTCGGCGCCTGTTGCATGGCGGCCTTGATTTTGTCGTAGGCCTCACTTTTGATCCGGTCGACTTCATCATCGAGTTGCAACACCCGAAATGCTTCATCGATATCCAGATTCACCAGGGAATCGAGACTTTTTTTCAGCATAAATTCGGCTTTCTCGACCATGGGGGCGTAATCGAAGAAAAACTCGGCTTTGGGCTGGGCGCTGATGGTCTCAATCCGTTCGGCGATGTTTACGGCCTGGTCGCCGATCCGCTCCAAATCGTTATTGATCTTTATTACCGCAATCAGAAAACGCAAATCGACCGCCACCGGCTGGTAAAGGGCAATCAATTTCAAACACTCTTCTTCGACCTCAACCTCCATGGCGTCGATTTCATGATCCGCCTGGATAATTTTAACGGCCAGCTTGCCGTCGAAATCACCGATGGCGTCGCTCACCATGTTCACCCGTGACTCGACCATGGTTCCCAGGGACAGAATCATTTTTTTTATCTTCTCTAGTTCCCGATGAAAATGCCGGGTCATGTTTTCTTCCTTTCCGTGATTTGGTCAAAAAATTCTGCTTTTCATGGAATGGATACGCGCAACTGTTTTTACCCAAATCTTCCCGTGACATAGTCCTGAGTCCGTTCGCTCTTGGGCCGCGTGAACACCGTATCGGTTTGTCCATATTCCACAATGGTACCCAAATACATAAACGCCGTATTGTCCGACACCCGCGCCGCTTGTTGCATGTTATGGGTCACGATAACAATGGTGTAGCGGCCGCGCAATTCATTGATCAAATCCTCAATTTTGATGGTGGCCAACGGATCAAGGGCTGAACAGGGTTCATCCATCAACAGCACCTCCGGGTCCGCGGCAATGGCCCTGGCAATGCACAGCCGCTGCTGCTGCCCGCCGGACAGCCCAAGGGCGTTGTCCTTGAGCCGGTCCTTGACCTCCTCCCACAACGCCGCCCCCTTGAGGGAGCGCGCCACAGTTTCTTCCAATACCTTCCGATCGCGAACGCCGTCGACTTTCAATGGATAGATAACATTGTCGGCGATCGACATGGGAAAGGGATTCGGTTTCTGAAAAACCATCCCCATCCGCTTGCGCAAACCGATAACATCCAGGTCGCGGTTAAATATATTCTGGCCTTCCAGGCGAATTTCACCGGCGACCCGCAACCCGTCGATCAGATCATTCATTCGATTCAAGGACCGCAACAAGGTCGACTTACCGCATCCTGAAGGCCCGATCAGCGCAGTTACCAACCCTTTTTCAAAATTGAGCGTATTTTCAAACAAGGCTTGTTTGGCCCCATACCACAGGGAGAACTTATCGATTTCAATAACGGTTCCTTCCGGTCCCGTTTGCGGATGATACACCGTGGCCGGAACCTGGTTGTCATCATTTACTGCTGCTGTTGCCATAAAATAACCCCTTAATGAAAATTAAGAATTGTGGTTGGAAGTCTTTTTGTATTAATCCGGCGACTAAATATGTAAGCCTTCGTCATGCCGGACTTGATCCGGCATCCAGAATAGAATTGACGCTCTCCTAATTCCCAAATGCGGTTATTCTGAAA
>JANQIE010000273.1 GCA_028282295.1 Desulfobacterales bacterium
ATTATTGGGTAAAAAAACTAAGTTATTGGAATGATTGAAATAGGGGTGTAAGTGACTGGATTTTATTGAAAAAAAGTGGCGGAGAGGGTGGGATTCGAACCCACGATCCCGGTTGTAGCCAGGATACTGCTTTTCGAGAGCAGGGCCTTCAGCCGCTCGGCCACCTCTCCATGCGCTTCCCACCTTGCGCAAACGAGTATAACAGCGCCTTTTAGCGTGTTTTATAACGGCTGTCAATCCTGAACTAAAAAAATGAATGCCAGCAAAAATAGGGCGGCAAAGCGACACAATTTCAAAAAAAGCAGGAGGCGACCAGCATACGCTGGGCGCCTCCTTGGGCTTCAGGTTTGTATCAGTGTGCCGGTTTTATGGAGCTGGCGCCAGGCTGGGAGGCGCCACCATTCGAATACGGTGGTTGTCCGTATCGGCAATGTAAAGCCGGCGCCCATCGGCACTGACGGCCAAATGCATCGGATAATTGAGAAATGCCTCTACGGCCAGACCACTATCACCATAATAGCCAGGATTGTCACTTGCGCCGGCAAACGTTGTCATAACGCCATCGGACGCAACCTTTCTGACTCGCTGATGATAGTAATCAGCAATAAAAATATTTCCCAACGAATCTCCAGTTACACCCGTTGGAAACCACAACGAGGCGTCTGTGGCCAAGCGGCCTTCTTCATTGGGATCATAAGTTGTCCCGCTATTTCCATTACCGGCAAACGTCGATATGTATCCATCTGCGTTTATCACACGAATACGATTGTTGTAATGGTCGCTAAAGTACAGGTTACCATTTTGACTCACAAAAATGCCTACCGGGTAGCCCAAGCTGACTCCGGTAGCCAGAACATTTTCATGACTTGGGTCATAACCAAAACTTCCGTTACCGGCGATGGTTGTGATGTGACCCGCCGTATCGATTTTACGAATTCGATTATTTATTTGATCACAAAAATACAAATTGCCGCTTGCATCCAACGCCAGACCTTCAGGTCCGTTTAGTGTCGCACCTGTTGCCAACACCCCTTCATGGATTGAATCGTAGCCGGCGGCGTCCGCACCGGCGATGGTGGTAATGTTGCCGGAACTGTCTATCTTACGAATACGGTTATTCCATTTGTCAGCAAAAAAGATATCACCATTTGTACCAACAGCGATACCTGACGGGTACCGAAGCTGAACAGCGGCGGCCGGTCCGTCGCCGTTGAATCCGTAAACGCCATTTCCGGCAATGGTCGTGATAATGCCGTTGGTATCGACTTTGCGAATACGGTTGTTTTCCTGGTCAGCTATATATAGATTGCCATCCGCATCCAGAGCAATGCCGGCCGGATTATTTAAACTCGCCGCAACTGCATTGTTTGCTTCGTCATTAGGATCATAGCCGCCACTCGAATGGTTTCCTGCCACAGTGTATATATAGGGATCACTCTCTTGCACGGTAACTGTAACCTGCACCGGTTCTGATTGCCCGCCGGGTCCGGTGGCCACGATTGTGTATACTGTTGTTGCCGTCGGCAAAATGTTGAGCGAACCTTCCGCAGGATAGTCGGGATTACTGGAAACGGCCGCGCCAGTGTCCCCATCGATAGCCGGCGCGGTGTTCGGTTCGGGTGAAATTGAAATAGAATCGGCATGTTCGGCACGCCAGCGCAATGTGGTCGAGCCACCGGCATCAATCGTATCCGGCAGTGCGCTGGCAGTCACTGCGGGAATCGGGTAAACCACATTGATCGTGACCTTTTTAGTCGTCTTTTTACCATCGCGACCTTTTGCGGTCACCGTGTATGTGGTGGTTTCCGAAGGTGAAATCACACGGCTGCCGGTCTTCACTTCCTTGTACGTTATCTGGCCGATTCCTTGGTCAATGAAAACCTTTTTGGCATGTTTGGTTTTCCAACTCAGCACGCAGGCCCCGCCGGGTGTAATCGAGTCGGGATTGAGTGCAACCGATAACTTGGGTGGCGGTAAATTGACTTTCTGTTTGATTTTGACACGAATCGCCCCATTGCGGTAACCGCGCAAATAGACATACATCCGATTGTAGCGTTTAAGTTTTATATTTTCCTTTATAAGCCGGTCATCTGATTTGACCAGTTTGCGCAATGAAATGAATTTGCCGTTGATGTATACAAAACCCCATTTGATTTTTTTGAACTGGGCGGCTTTGAAAACGGTGATAACTCCCTCATCCCCTCCCTGGGCCTTAAAATGGTTCCGCGAAAAGTGATAGTGCCAACGATTGACTTTATACTTTTTCGGGCCATATAGCGCTTTGGCATGGGCCTCTAAGGGAATCAGCAAGGAAGTAAAAAACAAAAGGCAGGCACAGGCAAAAAAGTTCCTCCTCAGCATAAACTCCTCCTTAAGAGTCCGGTCAGGCACCGGTATCCAGAATAGTCTACCGGTTAACGCGTTAATAATGTTTCTTAGTATGGGTGTGCAGATTGACCGGAAGTCTCCACACACACGAACTAGGCAGTGTCTTGTCCGGCATGCGAAACGCCGCAACAAAAAGACGACTGTAGCAAATCTTATGAGGCTCACTCTGGCCAGGCGATCCAGATCGCCAATGAGCCTCATTCTGCTGCCCAGTAACCCCGCGACTGATTTTGCAAAACATGCGCCATACGCCTCGGATTTATTTAAGGCTGATTTCAATCGGTTCGCACATACGTCCGTTAAAACGGACAGGAATCGTATACAAATTGGCAAAACAGGCGTGCCTTTTAATACACGCCTGACAAATAAGGGCACCTCCCCTGACATTTAATTTGCACTATCGAAGGGACATTAAAATTGACTCGAATGGAAATAATTGATAGCTTTCGCAACCTTGAGTCTGAATTGGCTACGGTGTAGAACGTAGTCTATTTTTCACCGCACAACATGTTCAAAAAGGATTCTGAAATGGCTGAAGTCGTCCCCTTAAATGGGCTTGTATACAATAGCAACAAAACTGATGACTTTTCCGATGTCGTCACCCCACCCTATGACGTTATCTCCAAAGATGAACAAGTCGCATTTCACGACCGTCACCCCTACAATATCATCCGGTTGATTTTGGGAATGGATGAGCCTGGCGACAATGCGCAAAACAATCGACACACGCGAGCGGCAAATCTATTCCAATCCTGGATCGACGATGAAATCCTGGTACAGGACAGCGTGCCGTACCTTTATCTGACCTCCGTGGAATTTACCTTGGCCGGACAGTCGATCACACGCTACGGCATGATCGGCAACGTTCGGCTGGAGCCTTTTGAAAAGGGTATCGTTTTGCCCCATGAAAAAACATTCTCGAAAATAAAATCGGAACGATTGGACCTGATGAAAATGTGCCGTGCCAACTTGTCTCCGATTTTCGCCCTATACTCCGATGGGCGGGGGATTTTGAACCGTCTTGTCGAATCGGTGCACGGGGTGGCGCCGGACGTGGTTTTGACGGATAACAAGGGCCTGACACACCGCATGTGGCGCATCGGTTCTACTGAAATGCACACCTTTGTGACCAAGGCCATGCAGGACCAAAAAATATACATTGCCGACGGCCACCACCGCTATGAAACCGCATTGAACTACCGCAACTGGTTGGCGCAAACGCAAGCCAATTTCAATGATACCCATCCCGCCAACTATGTCCTGATGAGCTTGAGCAGCATGGAAGATCCGGGACTGACCATCTTACCGGCACATCGTTTAATCAAGGATCTAAGCGCGGAAGCATTGTCCGGGATGCTCCAAAAATCGGCCCGCTATTTTGATCAGCAGCATTTCCCGGTGGAAAAACCGGGCTTGGATCAGGCCTTGGCCCAATTCACCAAAGCCCAACAGGCCCAAAAGCAAACGACCTGTATCGGCCTATTCATGAAAAAAAATCCGGACTTGTATCTGTTGACGTTAAAGCCGGGTGTGATGGCGGATTTGTTTGAGCGGGAACTCCCCGCAGCGCTGAGGGATCTGGATGTGACGGTACTAACCCGTCTGTTGTTTATGGAAGTGCTCGGTTTCGATCAAGCCCGCCTGGACGATGCCCAAAAAATCGGCTATTGCACGACTGCCAAAGATGCGGCAAAAGCTGTGAATGCCGGGGAATATGACGCGGCATTCATTTTAAATCCAACTAAAATCGAACAGGTTCGACAAATTGCCGGCGACGGCT
>JANQIE010000290.1 GCA_028282295.1 Desulfobacterales bacterium
CATTTTTAAAACCGCAGGCATAGCGCGCTACTGCCGAGGATTTTAAAAATGTGAGAACGCCGCCAGGGGCCAAAAGATGCTATTTCCGGATGGACACTATTTAAATGGGATACTTTTCATTGTGCTGCCGGACCAACCAAGACCGCAAACACAATGTGACGGTATGCGGCCAACATTTTTTTTGGAGGTGTCTCATGCTATTAAAAAAAAGTTTGCCCGTATTGCTCATATTGAGTTTCTTGATCGCACCGGCGGCCTTCGGCGAACAGCCGCTCACAACCTTGAAACAATCCATTGACCAGGCGCTCGGCATTTTAAAGGACCCCCAGTTCCAGGATCCGAACAAAAAGCAACAACTCCAGGAGCAGGTGTGGGCGCATATTCGCAATGTGTTCGACTATGATGAAATCGCCAAGCGCTCCCTGGCCCGCAACTGGAAAAAATTCAGCGCGGTCCAGCGCCAGGAATTCATCGATGTTTTTTCAGAGTTACTTCGCACCAGTTATATCTCCAAAATCGATGCGGCTTATCAGGATGTTCAAGTCGATTATCTGGACGAAGAATTTTTTTCGGAGACCAAGGCCCTGGTAAAAACCAAAATGACGCGCCAGGGCACCGAAATCGCCGTCGACTACAAAATGAAGCAAAGGCTGAATACCTGGCGAATCTATGACGTGGTGATCGAAGGCATGAGCCTGGCCAGCAATTACCGCAAACAATTCCACCGGTTTTTGATGAAAGAAAGCCCGGACAAGCTGATCGCCGTGCTCAAGCAAAAAGTGGCAAAGCAGAAAAAGGCCGGCACAGCCTAAAGCGACTGCACCGAACAGAAACGAAAAGAGCGGCCGATGAGCCGCTCTTTTTTTGTATCCCACCGAATGGTCAGTGACAAAAAATTCACATTTTAATGACAATTTGTGCTCAATTGATGGCGTGTCGCAAAATAGGACACGCTAACCGGCCGTTAATGGTAGCATTTTTTTTAAGACGCGTTGGTTCGTTTTTTGCTTTTTTCGGGAAGGTCAGGAAAGATTGAAAAGGACGGATTTCAGGGGTCAAACCGGTAACCACTAACCCAACATCCAGACACATGATCAACCAATGACGCTATCAAAAAAATATATCGTCATTCTGATGGTCGCCGTTCAGGTCACACTTTGCCGGCCTCTGGCGGCCATGGACGACGTGAGTGGCGAAGGTTATTGGTTGGCCTGGATGGGCGCCGATACCGCACCGGCGGCGAGTGCGCCGGCCGGAAAAAGTCGGTCGCCACTACCCGATCTGGTCGCCGACAATGAGGCCACGCCGTTTGAAATCGCGGGGCGTCATGGCAATCATTATTTCAACATTTCCTACCACGGCAACCAATTCGAAGTACACAGTCTTCCCGCCTCCCGCAACCAACTCCCGGCACCGGACTTGACCGCCACCGACCCACCCCAAGAGCCGCTAAAAGTCGATGTCTTCGATTTAACCTATCAATACACGCTACCCCGCGTGGAAGAAATGTTGCCCAATGTTTCGGTGGGGCTGGTGGGCCGCTTGAAAATATTCGAGGGCTACAGCGATATGCAACCCGATGACGAACCGGCCCAGGAAGAACCATTTAGAAAATCATACGCCATGCCGGGGGTCGATCTGAATATCGGCATCTTCGACAACACGGTCAAGGCCCATGTCCAGGCTTCGGGCATGGAAAACAAACACGGATCGATTTTTGACGGTCAGGCCGATATCTCCCTTACCCTTTCCCCGCGTATCGATCTACTAGGGGGCTATCGCTTTTTCTTCATCGATATGATCGAAGATGACTACACCTTGCAACAGTCAAACGCCGGTCCGTTCGTGGGCATCTCCCTGAGCTTTTAGTAGGGCTCGTGCAAAAAAAACGCCGTTCTGGAGTCTTTCCATGAACGGCGTTTCAAGCACAATATCTTTGACGCTACTACTTCGGCAACCGATTTACTTTCATCCACAAACAGCCAACCGGCGATTTCAGGAAGGGACTATACCCGTTCTGCCACCAGGTCACCGACTTGGCTGGTCGTGCAGCCCATCTTGCCCGCCGACAGGCTTTTGATTTCACTTCCGGTAACCTTTTTAACCGCGTCTTCAATCGCCACGGCGGCTTCGGTTTCGCCCAACGTCTCGAGCATCATGGCGCCGGCGCATATCGCCGCCAGGGGGTTGATAATATTTTTGCCGGTATACTTCGGCGCGGACCCGCCGATCGGCTCAAACATGCTGACGCCCTGCGGATTGATGTTACCGCCGGCGGCAATCCCCATGCCGCCCTGGGTTTCGGCGCCCAGGTCGGTGATAATATCGCCGAACATATTACTGGTAACCAGCACGTCGAACCACTCCGGGCTTTTCACCATCCACATGCAAGTGGCGTCCACATGGTAGTACTCGCGCTTCACATCCGGATAATCCTGCTCGCCGATTTGATGAAACGCCCGTTCCCACAAATCAAAGACATAGGTCAGCACATTGGTTTTGCCAACCAGCCCCAGGGTATTGGCATCGCCCTTGCCGCGCGCCTTCTTGCCGAATTTGCGAGTATACTCGAACGCATAACGCAGGCAGCGTTCCACCTGGTGACGATTGTAGACCATGCTTTGCACCGCGACTTCCTGCGGCGTATCTTTCATGGAAATGCCGCCGGTCCCGGTATAGATGCCGCCGGAGTTTTCGCGGATCACCGCATAATCGATATCTTCGGGGGTTTTGTCCTTCAACGGTGTTTCAACGCCGGGATAGAGTCTGACCGGACGCAGATTGATGTATTGATCCAGTTCAAAGCGCAATTTCAACAAAATGCCCTTTTCAAGGATTCCCGGCTTGACATCCGGATGCCCGATGGCGCCCAGGTAAATCGAATCGAACTGCTGCAAATCCCCGACCGCCGATTCAGGCAGTACTTCACCGGTTTTCAGGTAACGGTCACCGCCAAAATCGAATGTCGTCAGATCCAAAGCAAAACCAAATTTGGCCGCCGCCGCCAAAAGTACTTTGTTCCCTTCCGCAACAACTTCCGGTCCCGTTCCATCGCCCGGAAGCACGGCGATTTTATAACTCTTTGCCATAACTTTTCTCCCTTAGTACACGTCAGTTGATGTCCATCCGCAAATAGTAGTTTTTGGTTCAGGCCAAGGCCGGCCTGGACCAAAAGATGCTATCTGCGGATGGACACCAGTTAAAAACCGCTACAGGCGGCCGTAAACAATATCCATCACATCACACGCATCCGCATCGAACACCCCTTTGAGGTCAAACACAATCGGCTTGCGATCGGCGCATAAAGCGGCAATGGCCGCCAGTCCTTTTTCCTTGTAGGCCCGGTGACCGACCGCCAGGATGACGGCATCGGCCCCGCTGAGGTCCGCAAATGTCTCGATTGTGATCCCGTAGTATTTACGGGCCTCATCGGCATCGGCCATGGGATCATGGCACTTGACCATGACACCGTAATCCTGAAGCTCATTGACAATATCGATCACACGGGTGTTGCGCAGGTCCGGCACGTCCTCCTTGAACGTGAGCCCCAGGATCGCCACGGTGGCGCCACGCACGGATTTGTCGGCTTTGATGAGCGCCTTGATGGTTCGTTCCGCAACGTATTTGCCCATTTGATCGTTGATGCGCCGGCCGGCCAGAATCATCTCCGGATGATAACCGAGCGACTCGGCTTTGAAGGTCAGGTAGTAGGGGTCGACCCCGATACAGTGTCCTCCGACCAAGCCGGGTCTGAAAGGAAGAAAATTCCATTTGGTCCCGGCGGCTTCCAGAACCTCAAGCGTGTCGATGCCGATCTTTTGAAAAATCATTGCCAACTCGTTCATCAAGGCGATGTTGATGTCGCGCTGGGTGTTCTCGATAACCTTGGCGGCCTCGGCCACCTTGATCGAGGAGGCCCGATGGATCCCGGCTTTTACGACCTGCCCGTAGACAGCCGTAAGCAACTGCAAACTCTCCGGTGTTGAACCGGCCACAATTTTCGTTATTTTTTCCAGGGTATGCACCTTATCGCCGGGATTGATTCGCTCCGGGGAGTAGCCGACAGTAAACTCCTGTTGGTAGGCCAAGCCGGACTGCGCCGCCAGGATGGGCACACAGACGTCTTCGGTCACGCCCGGATAGACAGTCGACTCGAACACGACACAGGTTCCCGCGGTCATATGCTTGCCGGCGGTGGTCGAGGCCGCCTTGACCGGTGTCAAATCCGGGATGCGGTGTTCATCGATGGGTGTGGGCACGGCAACAATAATCAAACGACAGTGCGACAGTACGGCGGGATCGCTGGTGAATTCGATCGCGGCCGCGGCCAGCTCCGCGTCGGCCACTTCCAGGGTGCGGTCACGACCGGCCTTCAACTCCTCGATGCGCCGGGGTTTGGTATCAAAGCCGACCACTGCGAAGTGCCGGGCCAAATGAACCGCCAGCGGCAGGCCGACATATCCCAAACCGACAATGGCGATTTTATCTTTTTTCTTTATTAACGAATCAAACGTGACCATGGTGGTATTCCCGATTTACGGTTGCTTTTTTCAGGTTTCGTTAAAATAATACGGCTGGGCACGGATGCATCACCAACAGCCGTATCAAACAATACTCAACGGCAGCTTGTTAACATAATTGAATTTAAAATGCATCAACAAATCCATGGCCGGGGGATTCGACCCGCCGGACACCCGCAAGGAGCAAGCACACCATGAAAACCTACCATCGGGCCTTGACCATCGCCGGTTCGGACAGTGGCGGCGGCGCCGGTATCCAGGCTGATTTAAAAACCTTTGCCGCGCTGCAATGTTACGGCATGTCGGTAATCACGGCCCTGACCGCCCAGAACACGATCGCGGTCACGGCGATCCAACAGGTCAGCCCCGATTTTATCGGCGCCCAGTTGGATGCGGTTTTTACGGATATCGGTGTCGATGCAGTCAAAATCGGCATGTTGCACACCCCGCAGGTCATAGAAGTCGTCGCGGCCAAACTCAGGCTGTATCGACCGGGCATGATCGTCGTGGATCCGGTCATGGTTGCCAAAAGCGGTGATAAACTGTTGCAGCCCGATGCGGTTCAAGCCCTGAAAACCGAGCTGCTGCCCCTGGCAACCCTTATCACCCCCAACCTGCCGGAAGCCGCCGTGCTGCTGGACCGGCCGGTGGCCGGCCACAATGATATGCCCGACGCCGCGCGTGATCTGGCCAAGCTGGGATGCGACGCCGTGCTTTTGAAAGGCGGACACCTGTGCGGCACCACCAGTACCGACGTGCTGTTTATGCCGCAAACCAATGAAAGGCGCACCTTTGAACAGGCACGGATCGACACCCCGAATTCACACGGCACCGGTTGCACGCTTTCAGCCGCAACCGCAGCCTTGCTGGCACGCGGATATGACCTGGCCGCAGCGGTCGGCCGCGCCAAAACCTATATCAGTGACGCCCTGCAAGCCGGCGCCGATTATAAAATCGGTGCCGGTCACGGACCGGTCCACCATTTCCATCATTGGTGGCAGTAGACGACCGGCCGGCTTCGGGCTCGCCATTGCCGATGATGAAACGTCCAGTCAAAACCGTGATCTTTGATTACTCCGGAACCCTGAGCCTTGGCGCGGTCGCCTTCGGCCGTCCCGCCAATCTGACGGAGCAGTTCACCCGCACCGGCCTGGCCCGCTTCGGGGTGGACCGGCCGGAAATTTTCTGGGAAAAAATCGTTTACCCCACCTGGCACATCGGCAGCACCTCGCCGGTCACCTATAAAACCCTGCTGATCCGGCAGATCGCGGCGCTCAATCCGGGCATGGACCGCAATCGCAAACGTTACCGGGACCTCGTGCGGGCGGTACACCGTTTTGCCGGCAACTATCTGACCGCCGCCGCCATCGACCCGGGCTGGTCGGCCGTGCTGCACCGCCTGCACCGGCAATCCGCCACGCGGGTGCTGATCGCCACGGATCACTACCTGGAAGCCACCAGCCATATCATTGCCCACCTGGCGGCCCTTCGCATCAGAGCCTGCCCCTTGGGCCGCATAGATGCAACATCCAAATTTCTGATTGCCAATTCCGCCCAATTGCGCCATCATAAAAACACTGCAAATTTCTGGCGTCAAATTGCGCACAATCTCTCCTTTTCCGACACTGATCGGGTTCTGCTCATCGATGACTTCGGCAGTAATGAACAAACAGCAGACCGCTACGCGGAGCCGGCGGTGGTGACTAAACGGCGTGCGACAACAATCCGGGCAATGCGAAAAACACTGGGCGTTCCGATTCAAGTCCATCCCTTTTATGTCGATGCCGCCATCACCACGCCCCAATACCCGCACGCGGTTCGTCAACAAATACGCCATGCGATAACGGTCATCAACCGCTTTGATCAAGCCGCCCGACCTGTTCGCGCCCGGCATTGCTGACACCAGAGCACCGGCAGTTTTCACGCAAAGGCGCAAAGCACACAAAGGGGTTTCGTTTTTTACCGTCTTTGCGAACTCTGCGCCGCTGCGTGAAACAAGAAATGATTTTTAGTTTTATAAAGTATGCCTCCGAAATCGTGTCCATCCGGAAACAGCTTCAGATTTGGTCGCCCACATTGTGTTAACCTGAACAAACCAAAAGGTTCCATATGTTGACGAATCGAATAATCATCATTTCGCAGTTAATTATCCTTGGCATCATCCCCGGACTCATGCCACTGCCGGTTCACGCGGACACGCATTCAGACACCGGCATCCGCATTCTCAAATCCGCCAGTGAGATGGACTACCCGCCGTTCGCCCTGGTCCGGCCCGACGGCAGCGCGGACGGCTTTTCCGTCGATCTGCTCAAGGCGATTGTCCACACCATGGGAATGCAGATCGATATCGCGGTCGGTCCCTGGCATCAAATTAAACAAAATCTGACGAACGGGCAACTGGATGTGCTTCCCCTTGTGTCTTACTCCCCGCAGCGCGATAAAATCTTCGATTTTACGGTGCCGTACCTGCGCATGCACGGCACCATTTTTGTGCGCAAAGGGCAGACATCGATCCGGAGTGAAGACGACCTGAAAGGCAAACAGGTCATCGTGATGCGCGGCGATACGGCCCACGAATATCTGGTCCACAAGGCGCTGGCAACGGATTTGATACTGACCGACAGTTTTGCCGATGCCATGAAACTGCTCGCCGCCGGCAAACACGACGCCGTTGTCGTACAACAGCTAGTGGGCCTGCAACTTATCAAATCCCTGGCACTTTCCAACGTGGTCGATATTCGCCCCTATCAGGGCATTCACCTCAAACCGATTGAGCGTCCGTTATCCGGTTTTGAACAAAAATTCTGTATCGCCGTCAAAGACGGCGATCAGGAACTGCTGGCAACCTTGAACGAAGGGTTGGCCATCGTCATGGCAAATGGAACCTATGAAAAACTCTACAACAAGTGGTTCAGTCCCATCCTTCCCACACCCACCGCCCCTTGGACCGCGATTTTAAAGATCACGCTTGTCGTCATCGGTCCGCTACTCCTTTTGTTTTCAAGTATGGTGCTCTGGTATCTAAAAAAAGAAGTCAACAACAAAACCCTGATCCTGAAAAAGGAAATCAATGAACGCAAGCGGGCGGCCAAACGCCTGCAAAAAAGCCAAACCCAGTTGCAGAGCATCTTCAGGGTCGCGCCCACCGGCATCGGGTTTGTCATCGACCGCATAATCAAGGACGCCAACAGTCGCATGTGCGAAATGGTCGGTTACACCAAGGAAGAACTTATCGACAACAATGCCCGTATGCTTTACTGCTGCGACGCCGACTACGAGTATGTCGGCAAGGAAAAATACAATCAAATCAAGCAGCGCGGCACCGGGACGGTGGAGACCCGCTGGCTGCGCAAAGACGGCCGCATCATCCACGTATTGCTCAGCTCCACGCCCATCGATACCGACGACCTGTCCCAGGGCGTAACGTTCACGGCCCTGGATATCACGGATCGCAAGCGTTCGGAGGAGATGCTGCGACTGACGCAGTTTTCCATCGATCACGCCTCGGACGCCGCGTTCTGGATGGGCCCCGATGCCCGCATTATATACGTCAATGACGCCGCCTGCCGTAATCTCGGCTATACCCGCGAAGATTTCTTGACAATGACCATGCATGACATCGACCCACTATATCCTGCCGAGACCTGGGTTGCCCATTGGGTCGAACTCAGACAAGAGCGCACCTTGCTGTTTGAGACCATACACAAATGCAAGGACGGAAGAACCATCAACGTGGAAGTCTGCGCCAACTATCTGGAGTATGCCGGTGTGGAGTACAACCATGCGTTTGCCCGCGATATCACTGCGCGTAAACAGGCGGAGAAAGAACAACTGCAACTGGAAAAACAGATGCAGCACGCTCAAAAGCTTGAAAGCTTAGGGGTGCTGGCCGGCGGTATTGCCCACGATTTCAACAACATCCTCATGACCATCATCGGCAATGCCGATATCGCCTTGCAAGACATGTCGCCCTATTCTCCCGTGCGCGACAATGTGTGTGAAATCGAAAAAGCCGCGCGCCAGGCCGTGGGCCTGTCCAAACAGATGCTCGCCTATTCGGGCAAAGGCAAATTTATCGTGGAGCCGATTGCGATCAACGAGCTGGTATCGGAAATGGGAAATATGCTCGAAGTATCGATTTCAAAAAAAGCGATCCTGAAATACAACTTCGCCGACAATCTACCGCCCTTCGACGGCGACATCACCCAAATTCGCCAGATTATCATGAACCTGATCATGAATGCATCCGAAGCCATTGGCGACAAATCCGGCGTGATTGCAATCTCCACCGGTGCGATGGATTGCGACCGGGCCTACCTCAACTCGGCCACAATTGCCTCCCGGGCCGGGCTGGATGCCCAACTGCCCGAAAGTGTGTATGTCTACTTCGAGGTCGCCGACACCGGATGCGGGATGGACAAAAAAACCCAGGAGAAAATGTTCGATCCGTTTTACACCACCAAATTTACCGGACGCGGCCTGGGGATGGCCGCCGTCCTGGGCATTGTCCGGGGCCACAAGGGGGCCATCAAGATTTACAGCGAGGTGAGCAAAGGCACGACCATCAAGATCCTGTTCCCGGCAGTGGCGGACACCACGGCCATTGCACACCACCAGGAATCCGAACCGGCGGATGCGTCTATCTGGAGCGGGACGGGCACCGTGCTGATCGCCGACGATGAGGAATCGGTCTGCGCCGTCGGCAAATTGATGCTCGAACGGATCGGGTTCAACGTACTGACCGCGGCCGATGGCCGCGAAGCGGTCGATATCTTCCGCGACCATGCCGAAGAGATCGTCTGTGTTTTGCTGGATTTAACCATGCCGCGCCTGAGCGGCGACCAGGTCTACTCGGAACTGCGCCGCATCGACCCCGACGTCAAGGTCGTCCTTTCCAGCGGCTACAACGAAAACGACGCGACCCAACGCTTTGCCGGCAAGGGACTCGCCGGCTTTATCCAAAAACCATACAATTCGGAATTGCTGGCCGCCAAGCTACACGAAGTCATCAATCCCTGACATCAAAGACATTGACGTTCGGGCAAAAGCTGATCATCCCCCTGATTGGCGGCATTAAGGGCTCGCGCAAAATCCCCAAAAAATGAGCTTTCAAATGAAAAAGTACATCACAAAAGTCAACGCTTATCGGTCAACGCTGATAGCAGTCATTATAAGCATCGTGGGATTTACGATTTCACATCTTGCCAATGTAGAGTTTTTTGAGCATATCGTCGCTCTATTGGAAGCCGTGGAGGACTATGAAGTTGACGAGCTGCTACTGGGTGTTGGCCTGGTGGGCAGCGGTCTGCTCATCGATTTAATTCTGCAAAAATCCAAGCACAATCATCAAATTCAGATACAAACCCACCGTCTCAGGGTGTTGAAGGCCACCATGACGACGGTCAACGATATCGTGAACAATTTTTTAAACATTGTATTATTATTCCGCATCGAGGCGGAATCCGAAAACGGTCTGTCGCAGGAATCGCTGAATTCCCTGGAAACCACGATCAGAAAAACAACGCAAAAGCTAAAGACACTGAGCGACATGCAGGCAACACCGGAAAAAGAGGTTGCACCGGGCATCATCGGCATTCGCATGGAATCGAAAACCGCTATGCAAAAGCCGTCGCAACCGGGCGCCGCCGGAGCCCCGTCAGATTTGCCCCGTCGCGATTGACTACCGCACGGTGTCGAGCAGTTTACGTTTCTCTTCGGCGGTAAGGTAGCGCCAGGCCCCTTCCGGCAGACCCCCCAGGTTGATATTGGCCATGCGGGTGCGTTTTAACGTCTCCACGCGATTGCCGACCTTGCGCACCATGCGGCGGATCTGCCGTTTGCGGCCTTCCTTCAAAACAATCTCAAACCGCCGGGAGGCCAACTGCCGCACCCTGGCCGGCCGGGTTTTGACCGCGTCCAGCACAACGCCTTGAGCCATCTTACGCAGGGCGGTTGCGGTCAGCCGGAACTGTGTAGTGACGTCATATTGCTTCTCATGGTCAAAGGAGGGATGGGTGAGCTGGTGGTGGAGCCGGCCGTCATTGGTGAGCAGTAAAAGGCCGCTGGAGTCCCGGTCCAGACGTCCCACCGGGTTCAAGCGCTGCGGCAGGTCGACCAAATCGATAACCACCTTCTCGCCCCGGTGCCGGCGGCTGGTGACCACGCCCGCCGGCTTGTGCAGGGCCACGTAAATATTTTCTTCTTTTTCACGCAGCACCTGCCCCTTGTAAGCCACCCGGTCAACGGACGGATCGATTTTCGTCCCCAGTTGGGTGACGACTTGCCCATTGACACGGATGAGCCCGGTCTGGATGTAGGCCTCCCCTTGACGCCGGGAGCACAGACCGGCCAAGGAGAGAAATTTTTGAAGACGTATCAGCGACATGGCAAAATGAAATTTAAAATCAATGTCATTAACTTAAACAATCCGATCAGTCGAAGAGATGTAGCGCAGGGCTTTAAGCCCATCGCCGTCAAGCTTATGTCCATCCGGAATTGGCATCTTTTGGCCCCCGGCGGCGTTTTCGCATTTTTAAAATAATGGCGGAGCCATTCACGTTCTTGTGACATAGCCTGCTATGCCTGCGGTTTTAAAAATGCTCGGGCCTTGCCGGGAACCAAAATCTACTATTTCCGGATGGACAC
>JANQIE010000027.1 GCA_028282295.1 Desulfobacterales bacterium
CCGGTATCCGGAAAAATTTTCAAAATACACAAATTGGGTGTTCCGGCGGTCTACCGGAACAGGCAATTTACACATTTTGGGAATAACGCCGAAAAAAAAATACCCCGTCACCCCGGCGAACGCCGGGGTCCAGGATCTAAACGACAAGAGACCTTATTACTTATTTTTTCGCGAGCCTTTAATTCCCCCTTCGGGGGGGGGGCGCCATAAAACTTTTATATTTTAATACGCCAACTTGGGCTTTATGGACAACTATAAAAGAGAAAAAAGCCGCTTATGGTAGACAACAATCTCAAAATCGAGTTGGAGCGATTGTTCGCCGATGGCCACTACGATCACTGCATCCATCAAATCGAACAATTTATCAACACCACTGGCAAGAGCACTGTCTTTCTGGACAATCTTTTCGTGCGCTGCTGCTTTTCCGCCAATTATGTCGACCGGGCGATCTATCACGCCATCTCCATGTATCAGCGGTTGCACGTTCTCGACACCAATCCCGATGGTTTCAACATGTACTACCAGTACCTGAAAAACAAGTTGCCGATTCAGGTGGGCTTGCATGTATTGCGTGAAACCAGGGCGCTGAAACGCACACGCCCGGATTACTCCGGTCTTTTTAAAGCAAAACTGGCCCAGATCGCCGCCGAGCTGCAGCATGACCATCGCCAACTGATTGTCTACCCGATGATTTGGTCCCTGGCCTTCGGCGATATGCTGGTGGTCCATCAGTTCATCAAACAAAAAAAACAAGCGCATCCGGATGCGGCCATTTTACTGATAACGCCGTTGAACCGGCCGGATCTGGCCGAAATGACGGCATTGAACACTGCTGTCGATTACGTGATCGATATCACCCTGCTGCCCGACCAGGAGCAAAACCGGCTGACGACGATTTCCCTGTTCAACGGCGCTTTTTTAAATCTGTCCCACCAGGAGTATGTCACCCACACCATCCTCGACCAGCTCTACGCATTGGGTTTGGATGTGGTCATCGAAAAACCGCGACCCTTTCCCATGCTGGACGGCTATGACTACAACGCCGGCTGGCGTATCTGGGAAAAGCGGGCCGCGCTTTTTCTACAGGAGCAGGTTGAACTGCCCAAACTCGTTGAACAGACATATGACAAGCAGGACAAAATCACCGTTCATTTTCGTCAGGCCGATTACGCCGGAGGAGATACGCGCAATGTGCGCGTTGAACAGTGCCAGGCGTTGATCAACCACTTGAAAGAAGTTTATCCCGGCTATGAAGTCGTGCGGCTGGGCGATCCGTCCATGACACCCCTGCAAAACTGTCGCGATCTGAGTCAACAGGCGGTGCCCCTTGAGCTGCAGATCAGGCAGATCCAGCAAAGCCGTGTATTTATCGGGTGCCATTCCGCGCCGCAACATCTAGCCGTGGCCTGTAGCGACACGCCGGTAATTTGCACCCATTACACGGTCAGCGAAAACTGCCGGGACATGGACACGCAAACCATTGCCAAGGTCGCTTATGAACCGGTGGGTAAGCAGGTCAAGGCGGTGCTGTACAATCAAATGTTCGACGCGCAGGGACGTGCCTTGATGCCGCATCCCAAGCAGGATGTCGCCAAACTGGTCGCACCGCAAAACACTCAAATACTGGCCCAAGTCGCGAAAATACTGGACCGCTGAAGAAAGGAAATCATGTCTACGTGCTATATTCTGGGCGCCGGACTGACCGGCCTCACCGTTGCTTCCCGCTTTACGGAAGAATTTGAAAACGTTGTCGCCTTCGAGAAAAACGACTACATTGGCGGCCTGTGCCAAACACGGCGGCTCGAGCAGATCAACTACGAATTCGGCCCGCATGTGCTGTACGCCAAGACCAGAACACAGCAAGCCTTTTGGGAATCCTACCTGGACAATCAGTTGATCGACTACCGGGTACGTTGCTGTGTAAACGGCAAACTGGGTACCTATGATGAGCTGTACGATTTTCCCATCAGCCGGCGCAATCTAAAACGGCTGGGCGTCGCGCATCAGGCCACCGCGCCGGATTACAGCAATTTTGAAAACTACATGATCAGCCAGATCGGTCGCCGGGGCTACGACACCTTTGTCAAAAACTACAACATCAAGCAATGGGGACTCGATCCCAAAGAGATGTCGGCCGAGTGGGCCCGTTTCAGGCCGCTGACCCTCAAAGACGACAACCCGAAGATGTTCGGTGACCTGTGGGCGGGACATCCCGGCTCCTACGAGCCTTTATTTGAGAAGCTGGCCCAAAACGTAACCATCCGCACCAATCACGCGGTATCTGCCATGGTCAACGCTGACGGCACGATTCGGGCCCTGGAAGTGCGCAACGGGCAGGTCGATCCAAAAACCGGTACGCCGGTACGCAAGCGGATCGAATTGGGGCCGGAGGATTTGATCGTCAACACCCTGCCACTGGATCTTTTCTTTCCCACCGACCTGACCTGGCGCGGGGTGATCAAAGTCTTCACCGCACTTGACCGCGAGGGCGTCATGCCGTCTTACAGCACCACGTTTCCCAATCACTACCCCTGGACCCGCGTCCTGGAATACCCCCGCCACTCCGGCCAGCCGGTCGAGGGCAAAACCCTGCTGTCGTTCGCGATCCCTTTTGGCGACCACCGGCCTTCGCTGGAGGAGGTGATGGCGCAAATCAACCGCTTCATCAAAAACGAAATCGGCGCCAACATCATTGCCCGGTCCGTGGAGTCCGAGCGGCGGGTGTATCCGGTTTCTTCGAAGGCGAATCTGACCAATCTTACCAAGCTCTTCCGGCAGGCGGCCAAACTGAAGAATTTTCTGACCGTCGGCCGTTTGGGCCTTTTTGCCTATATCTCCATGGCCCGCGCCGTGGAGATGGCGTTGGAACTGGTCGACAATCGTACCGGGTTGCAAAGCGAACAGGATCGCTACGACTTTTATCAGCACCTGCGTGAAGAACTGTGGTAGCGTGAAGCGGGGGAAAGCCTTGTTTTGCGGTTATATTCACAAAGCCCAAGAGAATGCGACAAAGGAATCTTATCGTCTGGATTCTGGACCCCGGCGTTCGCCGGGGTGACGGAGATGAGGTGCCACGCTACCTGGCGAACCGCTGATCGTCTCCACGGCTGGTCCAGGAGTTGGTGGTAAAAATGACAGAAAAAAAATTGTCATCCCGGGCCTTCGCCGGGGTGTTGTCCTGCAGCATTCCGGCGAGCCCTTAGGCTGATTGCCGCGCAAAGCGTAAAACACCGCACCCCTTTTCGGTATCTTCGATGGATGCCGTCAACTGCCTGAATTCATGTTTCCATTGGTTAAAACTGCGCCTGATTCCGTCGCGGAACAAATCGTCGGCAAAGACCACCCCGGTTTGGGGCGACAAGCGGTTGAACAGTAGCGGGCCGGCCGGGTAGCGGGAGAACGCGCCTAGTTGCGAAGGCGGGCCGTCCACGATCAGGCAGTCGATGGCAATATCGGGAAACCGGCTCAAATCATACCACTTGAAATCGATATCCAGCAGCTTCAGGTCGGTCAGCGGGGTATGGCATAACTGCGTAAAAGCGCACAGGTCGCGGGTCTGCAACATCCCGGCGGTTTTAGCGCGGAACCGGTCGTCATGTTCGATGCTATAAAGTTTGCCGGTGCCGTTGATCTGAAGGCAGCGCGCAAAGACCACCGACGAGGTGCCGCAGCCGCATTCCACCACGGTTTGCGGTTTGGCGGCCAGGATGTGGTCGGCCACCAGCAGTAAAAAATCGGGCGATGCCGCCCAGCCGCGGGTGGGCGGCAGCCAGCCGCGCGGCCGGTCCAGCTTGCGCAGAAGTAAATCCAGGTATTCGGTTTGCTGGGACGTCTGCCAGAACAGGGTCGGCAGGGTTTGCCCCTTGAGTTGCGCCAGTTCTTTTTCCATCCCGGCGACCGACGCTTGCAGGTGGTCGATTTTTTTTAGAAGAGTGTTGTATTGGTTTTCATTCATAATTCATTGTTTTGGGGACAACGTTCGGGTTTATTCCGTGATTTTGATCGGGGCCGGCAGCTTGCCGGCCTGGAACAAGCGCCACATTTCCTCGAACGCCTTTTCCAGGTTGCGGACATACCTGCGGGTGTCGAACAGGGGCGCGGTGGCGCGATCCTCTTCAATCTGCCGCCGCAACCGCCGCCGTCGGCCCGGATCGCGGGCCAACTGCACGGCCAGGTGTTCGTAGGCCGGAAGATCTTCGGCTACCAGATCGGGCCGATTGCAGGCCGTCAAAAGGGCCGCGGATACACGCGAAGCAAAATGGTTGCCTCGCAGGGCCACCACCGGCACGCCGGCCCACAGTGCGTCGCTGGTGGTGGTGTGGCCGTTGTAGATGCGTGTGTCCAGACAGACGTCGGCCAACCGCAAGCGGGCCAGATGGTCGGCCTTGGGTTTTTTAGGGGCGAAGACAAATCTTTTGGCCGCGATCCCGTTTGCTTCAGCAGCAGCCTGCAGGTTGCGTTGGGTTTGTTCACTGGCCGCCTGCAACCACAGCACACTGCCGGGTACCTGGTCCAGAATCCGCATCCAGACGGCGAACATGACCGGCTCAATTTTATAAGACTGATTAAAGGAGCAAAAGACCACCTCGTCTTGCGGTAAACCGCAATCCGTGCGGGTGATTTTACCGGCCGTCACCGGCTGATTGTGATCGTTGACCTGATACGTGTGCGGCAGGTGGACCAGGTTCTCGCTGAAATAGGCCGCATGTGCTTCCGGTGCGACGATTTTGTCGGTGACCATGTAATCCATGAACGCCGCGCCGGTGGTGCCCGGATACACCAGAAAGTGCACCTGAACCGGGGCCGGACGCAAGGCGCAGATTTCCATGCGACCGCCGTGGGTATGGCCTTGCAGATCGACCAGGATATCGACCCGGTCGGCGTGAATCTGCCGGGCCGCATCGGCAAACCCGCAGGTCCGCACATCGACAAACCGGTCACACTCTGCTTCTATCGTTCGCCTGTACTCGCTCCGGTCGTCCTCGCCATAAGAATAGCAGAAGACATTGAAACGCTTGCGGTCGTGCAGCCCGAACAGACTGCGCGACAGATGGGCCGTGGCCGTGTTGCGAAAGCGGTTGGACAGGTAGCCGATGGTCATCTTATCGCCGGCCGGGCGCCGGTCGTCGAAGGTAAACAAGGTGCCCAGGCCGGTGGTTCTTTTTGCCACCCTTCGGCTGCACGCCCGGGCAATGGTGAAGTTTAACTGCGGATCGTCCCGGCGGCAAATACTCATGAACGGCGTTTCGGCACATTTGGTCGAGAGCTGCAACGCCCGGGCGGTCAGCCGGTCCAGGCGCGGGGCCAGCTCGGCCAACGCCTGCCAGTCGCAAATCTGTTGAAAGAGGTGGACCAGAAACGCCGTTGCTTCGGCGTTCTTCGGGTCGCATTGCAGCGCGTGCCGATACCAGCGCACCGCCTCGTCCGGGTTTTTCAATTCATAGTAAATATTGCCCAGGCTGACTGCGGCCCCGGCATAGGCGGGTTGCAAGGCAAGTGCTTTTTGAACGCATTGCCGTGCCTCGTCAAGACGCCCCTGAACCCGCAGGACCTTGCCCAGATTGTGATGAACTTGCGGGTCCCCGGACCCATGCGCCAGCGCGTGGCGATAGCAGCCGGCGGCCTCGGCCAGATGTCCTTGCCGGAAGTAAATGTAGCCCAGATTAAAATGAGCATCACCGTATCCGGGATCACAGCGTAGCGCTTCGTGATAACCGGTTGCGGCCGCCTGCAGGTCGCCGCGTTCCTTGTGTACGTTACCCAGGTTGAAATGGGCCGCGGCCATGTCGGGTTGCCGTTCGATCACCGCCCGGAAACATGCGCCGGCCGCATCGAGCGCGCCGTTGGTTTTGTGCAGGCTACCAAGATTCAGCAAAGAGGCGATGTAGTTCGGATCGATCGCAAGGGCGCGCTCATAGCACGCCTGGGCATCCGCGACATTGCCGCGTTGCTGGTAAAGGTTGCCCAGATTATGATGGGCGGCGGTCAGCGTGGGGTGCAGGGCCAGCGCTTTTTGATAGGCGCCGATGGCCTGGTCGATGTCGCCGGTTGCGTGCAGGGCGTCGGCCAGATTCTGGTAGTAAAGCGGCTTGTTCGGCTCAAGACGGATGGCCGTCCGGATGAGCCGGACCGCCTCCCGGTCCTGACGCACCTGATGCGCGATAACGCCTGAATAGTGGAACGCGTCGGCGTGATGCGGATCGCGTTCCAAAATGGCGCGGTAGACCGCTTGCGCGTCCGCCAGCTTACCGGCTTTATGCAGCGCCAGGCCGGTTTGCAGGTCGGGCGTGGACTGACCCGAAGATTTCGGGCTACATGCAGTTGAGGATTTTGCCGCCATTGTCTTGCCTTGTGATCAGATCCTGCTGAATGTGCTCCCAAATTTGCCGATAGATGTGCTGCCAGTTGTGATGATCGAGAATGTGCTGCCGCACCCCCCGGCTGCGGGTGGCGAACTCCTCGTCACTCATGGTGACGGCCCGGTGAATAATCGTTTTATTGGCTTCCGGATCCTGGGTCAGCTTGATGGCATGGGGACAATCGAAGCCGCTTTCAGGGGTCACCAGCGGAACCAGACCGCGCGCGCAGTTTTCCAGGATACTGGTGGCCTGGGCATCATAGGTGCTGGTGTGGATGTAAAAATCGCAGGTGTCGATGATAAAGCGATTCATCCGGGCGTCGTTGTTGTCGATCGGTCCCAATGATTCGAAGTAACAGCGGGTCTGGGTGCCGTCGTCGTTGTGCAGGTTGATCTCATAGTTGCCGGTTTTTTTGATCCCGAAGCTGGCCATGTAAACCGTGACATCCAGCCCCCGGGTGCTGCGGAAGATGAGAGGGATGTTTTTGGTGGAGCCCAGGTTGCTGATATGCAGCAGGTTGCGACGCGACTTGCGCGCAAAGGTCTTCTTGCAGGGGAGTAAATGCGCGGCGCAGCCCATGTTGACCTGTACCAGTTTGTCCTTGACGCGGCTTTGAATGGAATCGCCGTTCAGTTGGCGCGTCTGGTCGATCCAGATGTCGCCACAGATCGCAAAGATCTGTCGGGCCTGGACCAATTGCTCATCGACAAACGGCATATGCCATTCCGCGGGGAACTTCGGCAGCCACGGCATCAGAATATAGGTGTTGGGGTGACAGGCCGCCTGCGCGGACAGGGCATTGTCTTTGACCCAGTTGTTGGTGATGGTGTACTCGGGGTCCCAGGTCGGGTGGCCCAGCAGGATGTCTTCGGCCCGGTCGGTCACGCAGGATGCCTGAAAGGTATCGATATGGGTGGGGGTCACCTGCGCAAAAAACTGTTGGGCATACTTCACGATTTCGTTGTTGGAGAACTCGTAAGTTTCGTACGCCCCGTGTCTCAGCGTATATGGTGTGTAGAGAAAATGTAGCATGTCGTGTTTGAATACGGCTTTTTTTTAGTGATTATCCAGTGATGCCAAAAGCGCTGATGCTTCTTCATAATGCGGAAAATTGGGCAGAATAGCGCTCAGATATCTTCGGGCACCGGCCCGTTTGCGGCGGATGCGATCGCGCGCCGCCTCGATAAATGTTTGTGAACAGGTGTTGATGAGCGGCGCGATGGCGGCAGCCATCGATGCATCCAGCGCTGCAGCGTGATCGAAGTGGCGCATTGCCTGCAGAGAATCGTGCGCCTTCAAATAAACACATCCCAGCCCGAAGTGCGCGGCGGCGTTGCGCGGATTTTCCGTGACGGCTTTGGCAAAGCAGGTGCGGGCGGCCTCCAGATCAAACGATTGCAGAAATACTTCCCCAATTTCCACAAGATGCGCCGGTGCGGACGATTCGATGAGGGCTTGCTCTTGCCCTAAGTATGCCAGCCGTTTGCGTGCAGTTGCAATCGTGGCCTTGAACCAGTCGGCCGCCTCCAGCATGCCGGCGCTTTGGATTTTATGGGAGAAAAGCTCGCCCAGCAGGCCGGCAACGCCCTCGCCGGCACCGGTATCGGTTTGCCGTTTTTTCCAACGCAGGATTTCGCGGTGCGCCGCCAGGCGGGTTTGCGCCAGGTAGCCGTCCAGCACATGACCGAATACATTCAACGGATTGCTTTCGTCTTTGCCGGCCAAAGCAAAGTGGCGTTGACGCACCGCATTGACCGCCCGGACCAGGTCGTCGTCCATCTCGATTTGGCGGGCACCGTCACGACGGGCCCGGTTTGCCAGACCGGTCAGGTGCTCGTAGGCCCAGGCCGCCGTTTGATTGATGAACCGGCACTCGGCCGCAATTTGACCCAGTTTCGGCTGCATCCGGTCCAGGTGTGTCCGGCAGCGATCCACGGTCCGGGGCACCTCACGATTTCGGGGCCGGGGGGGCAGCGCGATGTCTTCGGTACAAAACGCCGCCATGGCCTGCGCCAGCGGCATGACCCGGGTGTGCCGCAGGCGCACCCCCCCTTCGGTGGCGTCGATGAACGTTCCCGGCAGGTGTTGCATCTGGGATTCAAACCGCTCGATGGCGGCCCGCATTTCGGCGGTGGTGTAAACTGTCTTTTTGGTGATGCCGGGTACCGGAATTTTATATTTCTCCTCGACCTTGGCCGGATCGATTTCGCCTTCAAACGACAGATCCTGTCCGATGAAGATAATCGGATCGCAGCCCATGCGGTGGGCGGCGAGAAATCCTAGATGAGACACCGAGAAGATACTTGGAATGGTCTGGCTGTGGGCAAGCATGGGCGCGAAGATTTCCCTGCTGGTCGGCGCCTCGTCCAGCGCGAAGTACTGATCCCCCAAAAACTGTTTGGGGATCAGGGCGGTGGTCAGGCTCAGGTAGATCAGGGCCGCGTGTTGCAGTGCTTCCCACTGGCCGCTGAAGTAATCGGCGTTGCGCTGACGATGATCCAGCGCGACCACGAAATGGGGCCGGACACCGGCGGCGACAACCTGCGGCACCGCCGTGTCGACCACGATGATAACCGCCCGGTGTTCCTGTTGCTTCAGCAGGTGCAGGTTTTTTTTGAGCGATGGACCGGCACAGACCAGAATGGCCGGTTTGCCCCTGGCGTAGTCGTTCAGTTGCTCCAGGGGCAGGCCCTGGGCCATGGCGGCAAGATTGCGGAACATGTTGGTCAGGAAAAGCCGTGCATTGTCCATGGTGCCCTGAGCCTGAAGCCGTTGGGCCGACACCAGTTGGTTCAACCGTTCGGCCGCTGCGTGAAAAAAAGACGGATCGCATTGGACGACATTTTGTTGAACCAGCAGATAGGGGGCCGCGTGCAGCAGATGCCAGCGATCCAGCCGCAGTACAATATCTTCCAGGTCTTCAAGCGTCACGCCGATATAAAGGTGCACCTTCGGGTTGGTGATAACACTTGCCAGATCGAGGTAGCGCATGGCCTGGACAAAGAAACGGGCATCGTTGTCAATGACAATGATTTGATTCAGCCGGCTGCAACGATCACACACCGCCTTGGCTTCGTAGCCTAGCCCGAAACCAAGAAAGAAAATGAACTGGCCTTCTTTTTCTTCGGTCAGGGCGACAAATTCCGCCCCGGCCGCGGCCGGATCGTGCGCCGGGTGAACATCGAGCAGTGCGCCGCCGGGCAGCCGGCAGCGCAGGTTGAACCGGCCATCGTGACGTTGCGTTAAAACGCCGGGGGGATCGGCCTGAAGGTACGGTTCGATGGCGGGTAGCAATTGCGGCCGGTGTTGCTTAAGCAGCCGCAGGTTTGCGTTGAGTTGGTCGTCGCCCATGCTTATGCTGCGTGCCGCTTCGGATTTTGCGCCAACAGGTATTGCGCCAGGGCCCAGTCGTCTTCGTCATCGATGTCAAACGCCTCGCGGGGCGGGATTTCGTAACCGGTGCAGTGATCGGCATCGTAGGTTTTACCGGCAATGGTGCGTACATCGGTGACATTGGCCAGTTGGTCAAGGAAGAATGACGCCCGCGTCATGCGGCAGGCCGGACTTCCCTCCCACACCGGCGGCCAGTCCTGGGACCGTTCGATATCGAGAATCGTTTGACCTTGTACTTCGATGGGCCCCACCTGTAACCGGCCATCAGACTGCCTGGCGACAATCCGGAACGGATGGGTCTGCGGGGTGGTGATGGTGACAATCGAATTAATTTCTGCAGGGCCGGCCGCTAGTTGGGTGAACATCTCTTTGATGGTGTGGCCGGTGGTAAACGGGTTGGTCGGCGGACAATAGGCCACCATGGCGGGTGTCCAGCCTTGATCGCGTTTGAGCCGGCGCAGGGCATCGAGGATGACCCAGATCGACGCCGCCTCGGCCGTGGCCAGTTCCGGCGGTCGCATGAACGGCGTTTCCGCCCCCAACTTGCGGGCCGTCCGCGCAATGTCGGCGCAATTGGTCGACACGATGACCCGTCCGGCCCGGCTGTCCAGGGCGCTTTGAATCACATGGCCGATAAGCGGGCGGTCACCCAACCTGCGAATGTTCTTGTTCTTCACACGGGTGGAACCGCTACGCGCCGGAATCAAAATCAGATTGTCCATGGCCTCCCTCCTGGTTTGGGGGTGAGATTTGAAATTGGAAATTTGAAATTTGAAACTGGAAATTTGGGACCGGATTAAAAACGAAAAAAAACACTCGTCACCCCGGCGCAGGCCGGGGTCCAGAATCAAATCGATAATAACCTTTCTGACAAAACAATTTACGATTTAGCGTTCCCTTCCCG
>JANQIE010000098.1 GCA_028282295.1 Desulfobacterales bacterium
ACAACAGATTGCAATACCAGGCGTAAAATAAACCACAAACCAGGCATGCCCCCGAACTGATGCGGCTACTGAACCAGGAGTGGTTTAATTGACGCTTACTACGCGACTTTAAGCACTTCGTGCCCGCGCGCGTCGCGTTCTGCGGTCAGGTTGCCGTAGGCATCGTATGTGTACTCGATGCGCGGATTCACACCGCCGGACAGCCAGAACGCTTTGGCGGTCAGGTTGCCGGTGCCGGCTGCGTGGAAGAAGTTGGTTTCACGCACGAGGGTGCCGTCGGCGGCCCTAATCCGCTCCAGGCTTTTGCGCCAGAGCCAGTCGCCTTTGTTTTCCCAGCCGTACTCGCTGATCACGTTCGCGCCGCCGCTGCCCGAGGCGGTCACTTGCAACAGGTTGCCGTTGTTTGCATTGTAGGTGTAGTCTTCGCGCGAGCTGACGGTGGGGCTGTCGTAGTAAATGGTCTGCCTGCTGTCCGGCCGCACAAAGGCCCAGGCCGGGCTGCCGGAGATTTCGGGCCAGACGGTGTCGGTGCGGGTCAGGTCGGTGTCGGCGTCGCTTCGCAGGGTTTCGCGATGGGCTTTGCCCTTGCGATAGTCGTCCTGGTGGTAGCGGGTTTCGATTTTACTGCCGTCGGACCGTGTGGCGGTGACGGTGGCAAAGCCGCGAAACTCACGGTCTATGCGATCAAAAACGCCACCGGTATAATCATATTGAGTGGTTTGGGTAACACTGAAGCTATCACTAACTGTGATCCGATCAACCAGGTGGGCGACAAACGGCAGATTTGAGTTTGAATAGGCCCGCGTATCGGCGGTATAGACGATATCTTCCGCAAGACCAGCGTCCTCGGTAATTCGGGTTACAACATCGGCAGCCCCGTTGCCGTTGGCTTTATATATCTGAAAGTCACTAGTTGGCGGATTGCAACAGGCAGGTTGGGTAGCAGAAACGATATCAGTCAGGCCATCACCTGTCACATCGGTAATAAAGGGGTTGTAAATTCCGTTCGATGGCATCTGCTGACTATAATGAACAAAATGTCCCTGTCCATCCGCCTTATAGGTGATCATGTTATAGCCGACAAATATAAGATCTGATAAGCCGTCGCCATTCACTTCACCGAAATAAACCGAACCATGGGGGGCAATCGTGCTATTTTGAATCCTGTCCGTAAAGTTGCCGTTGCCCTTTGAAAGGTAGGTCGCGATGGCTTCAAGGCGGCTGATGATCGCAAGATCCTTGTGGCCGTCACCATTGAGTTCAACCCAATGAAACTTGCCTATTACGCCCACAGGCTCATGACCATATTCCCAGGCACCGGTTTCCAGGCTGATCGTCCCGGAATGGCCAAAAGAACTATTTGCCTGGGAGAGCCAAATGCCAATATGGTTGGTGTAAACACTCAAACGGTTATGTTCACCGTTACCCTGGGCATGATAATAGCGCACCAACAGGTCGTCGCGGCCATCACTGTTGACATCCGCAGCAAATAGTTCCGAGCCACGGGGGCCGACATCAATTGAAGCGGTGAGCCGGAAATTTCCGGAACCGTCTGATTGGTAGTATTGGAGGGTGTTTGTATCGGTTTCCAAAAACACTAAATCAGACTTGGCATCACCATTAAAATCGCCAAAAGCAACGGAGCCTGTTTTTTCCTCGCCAAGTGCAACAGCTCCGGCGTATGAAAAAGTACCGTTGCCGTTGGAAAGATAGGTTTGAAGAAGTATGTTGCTCACATTGCCGAGAGTACGGACAGTATGAACAATAATATCTGTGTAACCATCGCCGTTGATATCCGCAAAATGTCTTTTAGCGCCATAACCGGATTGACAGGAAGTGATTTCAGCGCCGTTAAATCCACCGGAGCCATTGGCCAGGTGGCAGCGTATATCATTGTAGGCAAAATTAATCAGATCCGAAAGGTGATCACCGTTAATATCGACCAGATAAACATTGCTCAAATCGGGTATGTGCGCAACGGTGTTTGTAGCTATTGAAGTGTAAGTACCCGGACCGCCGGCTTGCGTTTGAAAATGCGTGGCCGGCAAGGTGGTCGTGCCATCGCTGCCGTAATGCTCAATGGAACTGAGCAAGGAACGCTCCGAAGATGAGCTGTATTGATAATTTAGTTGATAACGGCTTGCTAATCCGTCAGATGTGTTAATTTCAATTGTCTTGAGCCGGTTTGCGGTTGTAACATTGGATTGGCAGGTGTAAGAAAGGGTGGCATCACTGCGGCTCTCGGTTACAAATTGGATTGAGTTTGTTGGAAGTTCGGTTGCGTGCCCGGTGTATTTTACTTCGTTCAGGTAAATCTGGCCTTGATTTTTTACATAATTGATTTCGATATAGTTCCCGTTTGTATCTTCGATTCTATCGAGGCACCATTTAAAAACGTTGCCGCCGTTTTCCTGGCGCGACGCGCTGGTTGTGCCGTAATGGTAGGTAAGACCGGCGCGGGTTGTGGCAATCCAACCGTTGGAATTTAAGTACTCGTATCTGGTAAACTCGCTTTCGAGTTTGGCACCGTAAAAGTTGACCCCCCAATCCGCACTGCGCGCAACCAGTTCTTCGGCGGCACTACCGGTAATTACCACAAATTCATTTCCGCCATAATTCAAGCCGTTTTTTGTAGATCGCTGGATAGCACCCATTTGCAAAGACCATCCAAACCCGACCCAACTGTTTTTGGCATTGCTGCTGTATGCCAGTTTGATATCCGGCGTCAATCCGGCACGTCCCGCGGGCACGACGATCGGAAAAGCATAGGTTGCCGCACCGGAATTCGCTGCGTTTTGCACTATGAGGGAAAGGTCGTAACCCGGCTTGTGTTCGCTGTTCGTCAGAATGGTCAATTCGGCAAAGGCCTGCGATACACAGATAGATGCAAGCACAATAGATATGTATATGGCGATAAAGAGTTTTTTTGTCAGGTTCCGCTTGGATAGGTGCATCTTGTGTCTCCTAAACATTTCGAGGTTCGCCGGCCGGTGCATGGCCGGCGGTCTGTTTTAGAACAAACGCCGTATTGCCTGCAGTGTTGCCGGAACTGCTGACGATGGTTGTGTTACAGTAGAAATGGGAAACCTTTGATCCCGAATCAGCCGCCGCTGACGACGGGACTGCGCCTACAGACATAAGCAGCAATCCGATAAATGACAGCACACGTATAATCTTGCCTGTTTTCACCTTTCCTCCTTTACTTGCGCGTCCATATAATATTTGTCATATCGTCTCCAACATAAAAAACCGGTCAATCAGCCTGCCGCGCGGCATGGTGATCGCCGGTTATATTTCACGAACTTTCAACCCAACACGAACTCCGAATTACCAACTCAAACAAAAGCCGATCTCGTTCTTTCAGAAACGAATCTATTTGTTGCCTGATTTTTTTTAACAGGGTTTACAATTTCGCCCTGATGAAACTTGATGAAAAAATGGCTCTTCCTTTCACCGTGGGAAATTGGGACGTCCTTTATTTTAGCATCTAAGATTTTCGTAAAACCCAACTGCTCCTGACGAACAATTTCTTTCCCCTTGCTGACGGTCACATTCACCGTAGGTACGGGTGATACGGCAAGACCTGTCGGCGGCCAAATTCCTACCGTGACCTATGAATGTCACCGGAATTCCCAGGGAGAGCTATCTCGTGGCGGTGGCATCCGACGATTTAGTAAGAGCATGCAACTGTGGCATTTTGCCATAGTTGCATAGGGTTACCATCACCCGAACTCCGGCAATCAATGTACATCAGCTTCCTTTATGTCAAGCTGAATATCAAACAGCATTATATTCTTCCATCTAGTATTTTTTAACAATAACCAGAAGTCGTCGTTGAACTCGCGGTACCCTGATTCAGGAGATACAAAAGAAATTGCCAAATTCCCCTTTCCTTTTCCCACCAATAATGTTTTAATCCTCCCTTTATTACTGCGATGCTCAAGCTGGTATACATGCATGTCATCAATTATTTTTTCCCCAAAAAAAATTATTTCCGAGTGCTTTCCTCCGATGCCTATCATTTCTTCATATTTTTCCTTCAAGATCATTTTATTGTCATCCTGCTTTTGAAAATATTCAAAAAACAAATAGCATTTTTCAGATTTAATACTTTTTTTATTTTCAAACAATAACGTCTTTTTATTTATCTCCTTTATTTTCCATTTGTTATCGAATTCGAAAAACTTTAATGAATTCCAAATGTACACCTTACCATATTTGGCTTTATCGACTAACGAACACCCAAACAATATCGAGAGGAATACAAAAAACAATATAAATTTTAGACTTGGCTTTTTTGCATCGATTTTACAATAAATTTTCATCTTTTTTATTTTCATTGGCTTTCTCATCCTTGTTTTTATCCTCAAAGCTAACCTTGCCTTCCTTTACTGCTTTATCAAACTCAGATTTTGCCTTTTCAAAAGCCTCTCGCTCCTTTTTTGTAAGTTTTCCTTTTTTTGCTTTTACACCTAGCTTTTTGAAAAGTTTTTCGATTGCAGCCTTCTGCTTTTTCGTAAGTTTTATCTTTTTTGACTTTGGGTCTATATCCATCAATGTCATCATATCTTTAACATTCGGCCTACCAAACACATAAGAGGTGTATTTGATTGTTAAATCAGTCATTGTTTCCAACTCTTCTTTTGTAAAACTATCATTTGTGATCGAACTAACAACATTTTGAACATTTCGGATAGTAGCGTTAAAATCATAACCAAACTTCTCCATCAAACTCCGGGCGAAGTCTTTGTCGATAAAGCCTGACGGATCTATATACCTCAAAGGATTATTATTGCAGTAAGTATATCTATTGAGGTATTTTGGGGTGGTTAAATGCGCAACGAATTTAGATCTCAGGTTAGCTTTTCCGAATATTCTGATGAGAAGGGCTATATTTGCTGATAAGTAAGGATCAGGTGCCACAAACCTCCCAATCGTCGGATCATACAAGCGCGCATCATAGTTATACAGCCCGGTAGAAGAGTCCTTCTCCTGGTCCGTGAACCGGTAAGCGGTAGTAAACGTACCGCTGCTGCTACGATCCATACCAAACGGCAGATACTCGGTAGTTTCGCGCACCTGGGTCCCATCGTCGTTGGTCATGACGGTGGAAGAACCCACATGATCTTTGTGAAAGAACGTGGTTGCGGTCGGGGTGACCTTGGCGATGCGCAGGTTGCCGGCAAAGACGTACTTGGTCTCGACGCCGTCGATTATCTC
>JANQIE010000099.1 GCA_028282295.1 Desulfobacterales bacterium
ACAACAGATTGCAATACCAGGCGTAAAATAAACCACAAACCAGGCATGCCCCCGAACTGATGCGGCTACTGAACCAGGAGTGGTTTAATTGACGCTTACATAAAATACCTTTAAAATTGTGATTCCGGCGAGCGCCGGAATCAAGCGTCAACTCTGGATGCCGGATCAAGTCCGGCATGACGAAGGCTTACATATTTAGTCGCCGGTTTAATAAAAAAAATGCCCGCGCTTTGCCGGCAGCCAAAATCTACCAGTTTCGGATGGACACCAGGTGGATGCCCGGGCCTTTCTTTGGGGGGGCCCTCTGACATTTCCGGATGGACACAAGCAAAGGAGGAACGTCATGCGAGTCGCTTTTATCGGATTGGGAACCATGGGGTTGCCCATGGCCCAAAATCTTATTGATGCCGGTCATCAACTTACTGTACACAATCGAACCCGCGACAAGGAGACTGTTTTGGCCTCAAAGGGCGGGGCCAGGCGCGCCGGATCGCCGGCCCAGGCCGCTGCCGATGCCCAGGTCGTTATTACTAATTTAAGCGACACGCCCGACGTGCAGTCGGTCATCCTGGGGCCGCAGGGTGTGATCGAAGGTGCCGCGCCCGGTACTGTCGTTGTGGACATGTCGACCATTAGCCCGGTTGCCACCCGTGACATCGCAGCGGCTCTGGCAGCAAAGCACATTAAAATGATTGACGCGCCGGTTTCCGGGGGGTCCGAAGGGGCCCGCAACGCCACCCTGTCCATCATGATCGGCGGGGATGCGGACGATGTCGCCGGTGTCATGCCGCTGTTTGAAGCCATGGGCAAGACCCTGACCCATGTCGGTCCCATCGGCAGTGGCCAGATCACCAAAGCCATTAACCAGATTGTCATCGCCGGAACCTACTGGGGGGTGGCCGAAGGCATTACTCTGGGGTTGAAGGCCGGTCTGGATATGGACAAAGTGCTCAAGGCCATCGGGAGCGGCGCCGCCGGTTCGTGGGGATTGACCAACCGGTCCGGCAATATGATTGAAAATGAATACCCGCTCGGTTTTCGGGTAAAGCTGCACCGCAAGGATTTGAATATCGCCCTGGCCCTGGCGCGAGAGCTGGGGGTGCCGTTGCCGGTGGCCGCCTTGGTGGAGCAGGCTGAAACCGGATTGATCGGCCGGGGCCATGGTGACGAGGATGTGTCGGCCATCGCCCGCAGTCTGCGTGAGCAGGCCGGAATTGAATGAACCGACCGAGCGTCGATTTTATGCCCCTGGGAATTTAACTGCCAATGGTTACATCACTCAACCCAATTTAGCGTCCGTTCCACGGCTTTGTGCCAGCCTTTGAGACCCTGGGCGCGGTCACCGGGCGCCATTTGCGGCTGCCAGGTTTTGTCCACGGCCCAGTTTTGGCGCAGATTTTCGATATCGGACCAGAAGCCGATGGCCAGACCGGCCGCGTAGGCCGCGCCCAGGGCTGTCGTTTCGGTTACTTGCGGGCGAATGACCGGCACATTTAAAATGTCCGCCTGGAATTGCATCAGCAAGTCGTTGGCCACCATGCCCCCGTCGACTTTAAGGGCGTTAAGTTCGACGTTTGAATCCTTCTGCATGGCCGCCACCACATCGACTGTCTGGTAGGCGTTGGCTTCCAGCACCGCACGGGCAACATGGCCTTTGTTGACATAGCGGGTCAGTCCCACCAGGGCGCCGCGGGCGTCGGCACGCCAGTAGGGTGCAAACAGCCCTGAAAAGGCCGGCACGATGTATGCGCCGCCGCTGTCGGTCACGGTGCGGGCCAGGGCTTCCACTTCCGAAGCATCGTTGATAAGTCCCAGGTTATCGCGCAGCCATTGCACCAGCGCACCGGCGATGGCAATGGCCCCCTCCAGGCAATAGACCGGTTTTGCCCCCCTGACCTGATAGCCCACTGTGGTGAGCAGGCCATGCCGGGAGGGGATCGGCTCGGTGCCGGTGTTCATCAGTAGAAAGCAGCCGGTACCGTAGGTGTTTTTAGCTTCGCCGGGTGTAAAACAGGTTTGACCCACCAGGGCGGCCTGCTGGTCGCCCAGTGCGCCGCAGATTGGAATGGCCGCACCAAAGGGGCCATCCGGCGTGGTGTGCCCCCAAGTGGCCTGATCGATGGACGGAACGATACGGGGCAGCATGCCGGGCGGAATTTCCATGGTTTCAAGAATGGCGTCATCCCAGGCCAGCCGTTTGAGGTCCATCAGCAGCGTGCGGCTGGCGTTGGTCACATCCGTGACATGACTGCCGCCGTCGGGACCGCCGGTCAGCCACCAGATAAACCAGCTTTCCACGGTGCCGAACAGGGCCCGGCCTTTGTCGGCAGCGGCGCGGGCCGCCGGCACATTTTCCAGAATCCAGCGAACCTTGGGGCCGGCGAAGTAGGTTGCGATGGGCAGGCCGGTCGACTCGCGAAACCGATCCTGGCCATAACCGTCCTGCAGGGTTTTGCAGATAGCGGCCGTTCGGGTGCACTGCCACACAACCGCATTGTACAACGGTTGGCCGGTGGTTTTGTCCCAGACCACGGCGGTTTCGCGTTGATTGGTGATGCCGACGGCGGCAATGTCGTCGCCGCGGATGCCGGTCCGGGCCAGCGCCTGCTGAATGACTTCCCGGGCATTGTGCCAGATCTCCATCGGGTCGTGTTCCACCCAGCCCGGTTGGGGAAAGATCTGCTCGTGTTCTTTTTGAGCCGCGCCGACAATCCGGCCACCATGGTCGAAGATGATGAAACGATTGCTGGTGGTTCCCAAATCAACGGCGCCGATGTACTTGCTCATGGTCCTCTCCTTTTTTGATTGCTTCCAAATACTGTGCGCAGTGCCGGGTTATTCCTTGCAAAGATCGTCCAGCCAGAGTTCCTGCCCGCCAATGACAAATTCGTTGATTACTCCGCTGAGAATGATTTCGCCGTACCAGTTGACTCCCTGCTGAACAGCGTTGACCGTCACCTGCACGGCACCGACGGCCGTGCCGTTGAGGCTGATCAGGTCGGCGACATACCGGAAATCGCCGTTGACTTTAAAATTGTTGTTGCCGCCGAGTTCGGCGAATTTGACAGTCAGCTTGGTTAAGGGGTAGTTGAGTTTGAAATTCAGATTGACATTGCGGGCGTTCAGGTCCCGGCCGGAGCCCTGGGCATGCGTTTGACTGTCCACCCGCGCGGTGCCGCCGGTATCCAGGGTACCGTCGGCCCGCTGAAATGCTTCGACAACAATAGCTTTGCCGGAGGTTGTCAGCGTGTCGCCCACGCTGTACTCGGCGGTTGAGGGCAGATCGTTGAATTTCATGCAACAGCCGGTCAGGATAATGACTGCCGCCAGAGCAAGGACCGAAATTGTCGGTGTGCGCATCGGTGGTACCTCCTTTGTTAGGGGTTTGGAGCAGTTTTTAATTAGTGTCTGTCCGGAAATAGTAGATTTGGGTTCAGGCCAAGGCCGCAGCGAATTTGAAACCGCAGGCGTAGCAAAGCGACGTCGCAAAAATACTAACCCGGTAATAAAATACCTTTAAAATCGTGATTCCGGCGAGCGCCGGAATCACGCGTCAATTCTGGATGTCGGATCAAGTCCGGCATGATGAAGGCTTACGTATTTAGTCGCCGGTTTAATATGAATGGCTGCGCCATTATTTCAAATTCGTGAGAACGCCGGCCCGGGCCAAACGATGCTATTTCCGGATGGACGCTAACGAGCGTTCATAGTAAGTCTTGAGTCTGGTCTGAACCTTGCCGTACAGACTATTATCGGGAAACTGCCCGCTTGTATCCGCTTGCCCGGCAGCTTGACCGGTGAGGATTTCCATGCCGGTCTCGATGGTCGTTACCGGGTAGATGTGAAATTGTTTTTGTTTGACGGCGTCGATTACTTCTTTTTTGAGCATCAGGTTTTTTACGTTGGCGTGGGGGATGAGGACCCCTTGCGCGCCGGTCAGTCCCTTGGCCCGGCACACATCGAAGAAACCCTCGATCTTTTGATTTACACCACCGATGGCCTGCACCTGCCCCTTTTGATTGACCGAGCCGGTCACCGCCAGCCCCTGGTTGATCGGCACATCGGCCAGGCTCGACAAAATGGCATACAGTTCCGTGGACGAGGCGCTGTCACCGTCGATGCCGCTGTAGTGTTGCTCGAAAGTGATGCTGACCGACAGGTTCAAGGGATGTTGTTGGGCAAAGACCCGCCCCAGATAGCCGGCTAAAATCAGAACCCCTTTGTTGTGGGTCTTGCCGCTCAGGTCGGCTTCGCGTTCGATGTTGATGATGCCGTCCTTGCCCATGAAGGCTTCGGCCGTGATGCGCGAGGGGCGGCCGAACGCAATTTCGCCCATTTGATAGACCGCCAGGGCGTTGACCTGCCCCACGGCCCGGCTGGCCACATCGATCAGGATGGTGTCATCCAGGTAGGATTCGTGGATTTTCTCCTCGTACAGGTTGTACCGGAACCGGTATTCCTGGAAGGCTTTGACCACAAGCGTGTTGTCGATTACGTCGGCGCCGGCCTGACGGGCCCAGTAGTCGGCTTCTTTGATCACACCGACAATCGGACCGAAGCGCAAGGAGAGTTTGTTCTGGTTGGCGCTGTACTTGACCGCGTATTCGACCACGGCCGCAACGCCGTCGGGCGTGAACGGCAGCAGTTTTTCTTCGGCACAGACCCGGGCCACAAAACGGGCGTAGTGTTGAATGGTTTCGTCGGTGCGCGGGGCTTCGTAGTCAAAATCGGCGCGCACTTTGAAGATTTTGTTGAACTTTGCGTCGAAGTTCTGCAACCGGTTGAACATTTCGGGATTGCCGAGCAACACGATTTTTACATCCAGCGGAATCGGTTGCGGCCGCAGAGCCGCAGTGCCCATGCCGCCGGGCGTGTCTTCGATAAACAGCCTTTTGTTTTGCAGGGCCCGCTTTAATACTTCCCAGACGGGTGGATTCAGCAGGATCGCTTCAATTTCCATTATCAGGTAGCCGCCGTTGGCCCGCAGCAGCGATCCGGCCTGGACCAGGGTGTAATCGGTGGTCCAGCCGCCCATGACCGCCCGTTTTTCGATCTGGCCGAAGATATTCGGAAAGGTTGGATTGGCTTCGAAGATGACCGGCGCCCCCTGCCGGCCGCGCTGATCCACCAGCACATTGACCTGGTAGTTGTCGGTGGGCGCGGCCGTAGTCCGGACCATCGGCCCGGCCGCATTGGCCGGCGGTTCGGCGGCACCCCGGAACGCGTCAATCTGGTCGATCAAATCGTTGCGGACATCATCGAGAAAATTCAACAGCAGCGGGTAGTCTTTGTAGTCCCGGCGCAAGGGGGCCATTCGTTCGTCGATGACTTGCCGGGCCGCGTCAGCGGCCATCTGCTCAAGGGCCGCCTCCAACTGACGGCTGAGCTTCCGGACGTCGTTCAAGGTGGCGGCCAGTTGCTTCTGAACGGCGGCCAGGCGGGACTTGATTTGTGTCTGCTGCTCGGCGGGTAGTTGCGTAAACTGTTCTTCGGTGAGCGGTTGGCCTTCGGCCAGCACAACGGTTTGATAACCGGCCTGGGTTTTTTGAAGGTTGATGTCTTTTTGGGCGGCGGCCTGTTCAACCTTTTTAAAAAGGGTCTGCTGCTGCGCCGCGTACTTCTGCCGCAAGTTGGTTTGCTGCTCCTGGAAGATATCGTCGTCAAGGGTCTGGGGCAGGGCAACGGTCAGATGATCGACCAGGCGATTCATGCGGCGTTTGAATCCCATGGCCTGGCCGGCACCTAAAGCGATTGCCTTGGGCTGGTAGGGGTCGTCGAAGTTGTTCACCAGGCACCAGTCACCGGGGGGCGGCTGCTGGCGGGCGAATCTGGTGACGATGTCCGTGACGATGGTCGATTTGCCGGTCCCTTCCTGGCCGCTGACGAAGATGTTGTAGCCGGGACTACGCATGTTCAGACCGAAGGTAATGGCCTGCACAGCCCGCTGTTGACCGATGACTTCGGTTAAGGGGGCGAGGCTGGCGGTTGTTTTGAAATCGAATAGGCCTGGAGCGCAGTTGCAACGTAGATCCTCGGGGGCAAGTTCTTTGGGTACGGTCATGGTAGACTCCTTGGTGGTAGGTGGAAATTTGAAACTGGAAACTTGAAACTGGAAATTTGTAAAATGCACCTACGTTACGGCGAGCTGCCGGAACAAGTAATTTGCGCAGTTTGTGAGATTTCCTGGATTCCGGCGTTCGCCGGAATGACGCAGGAGAATATGCCGTTACCTGGGCGAACGTCGGGGTGACGGGATGTTTTTTTGCGTCATATTCAAAATGTGCAAATTGCTTTTCCCGGTGACCGGTTGCAACGTAGGTGCATTTTACAAGTTTCCAGTTTCCAGTTTCCAGTTTCAAATTTCAAGCTTCAAGGTGACTACGGCCAAACAACTTTCAAGTTTTTGAGAATGTCGCGCACGGCAGGTGCGTTTTTGGCCAGCAAGATGGTCAGCTCTTCCAGGGCGTACTCGTCCATTTCGATCCCGCTCGCTTCGATCAGATCGGCGAGATTGGCGGCGGCGTCGAGCATTTTGTCGTACGCGTCGGCTTCTTGTTTGGAAATGGTCGGCATGGTTCGTTATCGTTTCCAATCCATCGGCACGGTTACTTCTCAGGCGCCTTCAAGGCAAGGCGGCAACGGCGTGTCTCGCCTGTGGCTTGGACGCGCCGCGTGGTTGTCAGCCGGAAGAAGTCCGGTCTATTTTTTACGGCCTTTGGCGCCGGGTTTGGGCTTGACTTTGCCGGCCGGTTGTTTTTTGGGGGTTGCCTGCTTGGCGGGCTCCTCCGGTGGGGCTTCTTCGGCCGGCGGCGGGGGCGTGTAGGGTTTCACCCCTTTGAGGAAGTTGGTGACGGTTGGGCCGTTTTTGGCTAGAAAAACCGACAGGTTGTCGATGGTCTCGTCGTCGAGTTTGACTTCCAGGTCGCTTTGCTTGATGAACTGCGCCAGTTGTTCGGCGGCATCGAGCATTTTGTCGTAGGCTTCGGCCTCTTTTTTGACAGCAAATACCTTGTCCAACTCCACACCATTGCGAACCACAATGTAGCGTGTGATTACGGCCATAGCTTTTACTCCTTTATCGTTTGGCGGTTATGGGTCGCGTTGCATCAATATTTATAAATCCGTCCCGGCGGACGGAGTTTGGGCGTCATGAAAAAGCGCGGCCATGAAGTCTTCGTACCAGCGGTAGCCGCGCAGGTCGCGGACAAACCCGTTGTGGCCGCCATGGGGCTGGATCAACAGCCGAATCTGTCGGTTCAGTGCCAGCCGGTAAAAATCGTCCACCGGTATTATCGGGTCGTCCTTGGCCGTGATGATGGTGGTGGGGACACGGATGGTCCGCAACGAATCCCACGGCAAGCCGTATGCGGCAAAGTACTCGTCGGCACACCGGTAGTCGGTGTATTGTTGCAAGAGGACTTCGGTCATGCGCCGGATGGTCGGCAAGGCCGTTACGGCCGTAAAATCATAGTGCTCGGGGAAGCACCGGGCCTTGACAGTCAGCGACCGTCGCCACTTGCGCATGAAATATAGACGAATCATGCGGTGGCGGTCAATGGCATCGGTGGCCCGCGCCGGATCGAGGACCGGACTGACGGCCACCACGCGCCGCAGGTCGATGTCGGTCTCCGGCGACGCGGACCACTGCCGGGCAATGCGCAGGGCGAAATTGCCACCTAGGGAGAATCCGGCCAGAAATACCGGTGCATCCGGTCGCAAACGCGCCGCCATCATTACTCCGGCGTAGGTTTCGTCGAGCAACGTGGCGTAAAAAAGGCCGGGGTTGAGGTGGTGGGTGTGGCCGTGGTCGCGCAGGTTGAGGCGAAAGACATCCCACCCCTGGTTGAAAAGCACATCGGCGGCGCTCAGGACGTAGGTTGAATTGAGGCTCCCTTCCCAGCCGTGCAGCAGGATCACCAGCCCTTTGGTGCCGGCCGTGGGCCGGCCGGAGAGCGCGCCCCCCAGCCGCACCCCGGCATCGGTTGTCAGAGTCACCGTGCGGGCCGCCGTGTACATGGCGCTGTGGTCTAAGCGGCGCAGCCGGTAACTGCCCAGCATGGTTTGCACAAAAGGGTGGCGCAAATAAGGTGGTGGTCGGAAAGAGGGTGATGTCGGTGCGTTCGGCATAACGGCGTCAACTTAAAACGCCGTTGCGATAAGATCAAGTCCTGGTTGTGCCTAAAATGTCATTCTAATCGAGCGATTTGATGTAGCCCTGCCGGGTGAAGTAGCCGCGGATACCGGTTTTGAAAAACCCCTGGCTGTCAAATACCTGTGCGGTTTTGGCGGGATTTTGATGATACCCGGCCATAACCTGCGGGCCGCGCACTCGCAGTTCGCCGGGGGTGCCGACGCCCACGGCCTTGCCGGTCTGCGGATCGGTGATTTTGATGTCCGTATTCAATACCGGCAAGCCGATGGTGCCTGCCGGTTGTCTTTTCTTCGCCGGACCGGCGCAGATAAACGGCGCGCATTCGGTCAGGCCAAGCCCGCTCACCACCTTGCCCGATCCAACGACGGCTTCGAGCCGGTCCATGTCCCCGGCATTCGGCCGCGAGGCGCAGGTGAAGCAGATTTTCAGACACGCGTGATTCATGCGCCTGAAATCGGTGTGCTGCATCAGGCGCCGCAAAGTTCGCGGCGCATGGGCCAGCATCTCCGGTCGCTGTTTTTTCAACTCGGCGCAGATGTGCTGGCTGTCGCGCGGGTCCGGCACCAGGATCTGGGTATTGCCCGCATAGACGCTGAAAAAACAAAACGCCTGCCCCACGGCATGATGCAACGCAAAGCCGGACAGCAGGCGATACCCACCATTGAGCCACCCCAGCCAGTGGTCCATGATGAGGGCCATGGCCACGATGTTCCGGTGGGTCAGCGGCACCCCGAGCGGCTGGTCGGTGTTGTGCGGCGGGTATTGCAGGTAGGCCAGGTCGTCCGGTCCGAGTTTGACCATGGGGGCCGTGGTCGCAAAATTTTTGGAATTCAGGATGTCGGCGAAATCGTAACACTGTTTGGTAGACAGGCGTGTTAAACGGATGTGCGGCGATTTGCCCTGCAGGCGGTTCAGCAGCCGTTTGCCGCGTGGAAAGCAGTTGTCCATGGCCGTTGTGACGATGATTCGCAGATCAGGCAAGGTGGCGGCGATGGGATGGATTTTGGCCTGATAAAGGGAGGGCAGGGTGACGATGACCTTGGCCCGTGAGTCGCGCAACTGCCGGCGCATCGAGCGCCGGGACAAAAACGGCGAAAGGCCCGAAACAACGCAACCCGCCTTGAGCGCCCCCAGCCAGGCAATCACAAACTCAGGCGTATTCGGTAAATTAATTGTCACCACATCCCCTTTGCCCAAGCCGTTGTGGATCAGCATGTGAGCGAATTGATTGGCCCGGTGGTCCAGGTCGCTGTAGGTCAGGTTCACCCCCCGGTAGCTGACCGCCGTCAGGTCCGCGAATTTAAGAAACGTCGGTTTGATCAGGCACGTGTAGCTCATTTGAAAGTTAAGCGGGTTCAGGTGAGGCAGCCCGTCGTCGTAGGCATGCTCCCAGAAGCGATCGATAAAACGCGTGCCGGAGACATAATGAGCCGGCCGGCCGTTTGGTTTGTATTTGCGGGTCCAGATCACTTCGGCCCGCAAGCTCTTGGGCGGACGGGGAGCAGGGACAACGCCCAAGGGCAGGCGGTCTTCCTTGATCAGAAGATCACTGCCGGGGATCAAGGCATTGGGCGTTTTAAGGCTCAGGCCGCCACTGCTGCGGTCCAGAATTGTCGAGGGTCTGAAATCGGTTTGCATGCCGATGGTCCACAAGGCCGGCACATGTTCGGTCCAGCGCGCGTGGCCGCGCCGTTCGATGGTGGTTTGCATTGTTAACGCCCTTTTTGTTTTTTCTAACGGTCCTGCCATTGTTATTCGTGTGACTCTAATTATGACGTGCACCGAGTTTCAGATCGGTTACACTTGCGGTAACAGTTTAAAAATCTCTGAGTCGTTAATTCTTCCGATCGGAAAACCGGTGTACAAATTTGTTCCGGCTGCTTGATCACGGTGGCAAATGTTCAAAAACTCGGTGCCGGGGCAAATCGAAAAAGGACGTTGCTGCGTGTCGATTCCGGGGTGTTAATTACAATTATGTGTTTTAATTTTTTATTAGTTTCATATTTGTAATAAATATCCCCCTGTTTTATGGTGCGAGGTCTGCGCGTTAATAAAAATATTTTAAATTACAAGGTGTTATTTCAATTCGGGATGCATGGCACAGCCCTTGCTTTTTTCACATGGCAACGTACCTGGGTAATCATTTTTGTAGGTAGTGCCCATCCGGAAATAGCATCTTTTGGTCCAGGCCGGCGTTCTCACGAATTTGAAATCCTCGACGTAGCCTTGCTACGCCTGCGGTTTCAAATTCGC
>JANQIE010000105.1 GCA_028282295.1 Desulfobacterales bacterium
GCGTTTTCACGAATTTGAAATAATGACGTGGCCATTCATGTTCTTGCGACGTAGCAGGGCTACGCCTGCGGTTTCAAATTCGCTGCGGCCTTGGCCTGAACCAAAAGCTGCTATTTCCGGATGGGCACTATTTAAGAACGGCAACGTGAAAAAGTTCGAAATGAACGACCGCCGCGCCGCCGGCACCGGTAAATTCCTGGAGATTAAGGAGGAGATATAAATGACACCATTGATGAACGACGGTTTTGACGGCGAGCCGGCCAAACGGGTGCTTCACTATATGCAAGGCGCCAAGCAAAAGGGAAAACCCATCGCCGGTATCTACTGCGGTTATGCGCCCATTGAGCTGGTTCAGGCCATGGGGATAGTGCCGGCGGTGTTGTGCGCGTTTTCCAAGGTGCCCATTGCCAGCGCGGAGACCGTGCTGCCCGCCAATCTGTGCCCTCTGATCAAATCCAGTTACGGTTTTATTCTGGAAGGCACCTGCCCGTTTTTCAGCATGTCCGAGGCGGTGATCGCCGAAACCACTTGCGACGGCAAAAAGAAAATGTTTGAGCTGGCCGCCGAAGTAAAACCGATGCATGTGATGGATCTGCCCCAGCTTCCGGATGAAGCCGAAGCACTGGAAAACTGGACGGTCATGATCCGCAAACTCCAGCGCTTCTTAGAAAAGACTTTTGGCCGTAAAGCCTCGGACCAGGACATTGAAACCGCCATCCAAGAGAGCAACCGTAAAAACCGCCTGATGCGAAAAGTCTTTGACTTTGCCGCCATGCACCCGCCGGTGATCAACTGGCAGGAGATGTACGATGTGGGGTTTCTGGCGCTGCCTTCCACGTTTAAAGATATGGACGCCATCATAGAAAAAGTGCTGGCCGGACTCGAAAACCGTGTGGCGCAGGGGATACACTACGGAACGCAGCGCTCGCCCAGGGTTCTGGTCACCGGTAGTCCGGTCGGTGGCGACGCCCTCAAGATATTCAAGATCATTGACGCGTGCGGCGGTCTGGTGGTGGCCCCGGATGCATGTACCGGTATCAAAGGCTTTCTGGGCGAGATCGAAGAAAATACACCGGATCCTGTGGCGGCCATGGCCAAACGCTACCTTGAAATTCCCTGTGCCTGCATGACACCCAATGGGCAGCGTTTGGCGGCCCTGTCCCGGATGATCGACAAGTTCAAGCCGGATGCGGTGGTCGATTTCGTTTTGACAGCCTGCCATTCCTACAATGTGGAGTCTTATAAGATCGGCCAGCATGTGAACGACCACCATGGACTGCCTTTTTTAAAAATCGAATCGGACTACTCCGACAACGACGAGGGCCAGATTCGCACCAAGATTGAAGCCATGTTTGAAATGGTCGCCAGATGAAAAACAAAAGAGAAATTTATGAATGAGAAAGTGGATAAAGCGCTGGACAGACTGATCGGTGTACTGCCCTTAAAAGAAAAACAGGAAAATTGCGGTGCGCGGATAAAACAGCTGCACCAGCAGATGCTGCGTTCATTTGTGGACGAACCTTTCGGCGCCGTGGATTACCAGATGCGCCATAACCTGCAGGAGGCGTTCGAGGATCTGTGGCACAAAAGCCGAAAGCCGGTGGTCATGGTCACCCATGACGCGCAAGAGGCCGTCTACCTGAGTGACCGCATTCTGATCATGTCCGCCGATCGGGGCGCTATTGCCCATGACATGGCAGTAAACCTTCCCAGGCCGCGCAAACGTTCATCCGGGGATTACCACGACCATCTGGCCCGTTTGACCGGCTTATTGAAAAATTTGCAACCGCCCGATCATTCCTAACTCAAAGCTGATAATAAGGTGAATTTGGTATAAATCATGAAATTCGGTTATCTGATCCAAGCATGTTTGAAATGGATAAAATGTTCAACCAGGAGGTACTTAGTATGAAGGAAATTGATGCGCGAGGCCTGGCATGCCCGGCACCCGTACTTCAAATCAAGGCTGCCTTACAGGAAGAGGGCCGGAGTGGTGTGAGGGTAATCGTTGACAACGCAGCTTCCCAGCAGAACGTTCAACGATTCCTTGAATCCCAGGGGTTTCAGACCGTGTTGGAACAAGACCGTGCCGGCTACGTCGTCATTGGAAATTGTGATTCGGTCTCTTTTGCGAATCTTCAACCGGCAGCGGAAACTCAAGGCGATGTCAAAAAGATCATGATCATGTGCGCCACTGACCGAATCGGCTCCGGTGACGACGCTCTGGGTCAAAAGCTGATGCTGAACTTTCTGCGCACTCTGAAGGAAATTGGTGATGAACTGTGGAGGCTTGTATTCGTAAATAACGGGGTAAAATTCACCATCGATGGCTCGGAGGTGCTCGATGACCTGAAAACCTGTGAATCAGCGGGCCTTAGAATCCTGGTCTGTGGCACCTGCCTGGAACATTTTAACCTGTTTGAAAAAAAGCGGGTTGGTGAGACAACAAACATGCTGGATATCGTCACAGCAATGCAACTGGCCGATAAGGTAATCAATATCTAATGTCCATCCGGAAACAGCATCTTTTGGCCCAGGCCGGCGTTTTCACGAATTTGAAGTCCTCGGCGTAGCTAGGCTACGCCTGCGGCTTCAAATTCGCTGCGGCCTTGGCCTGAACCAAATAGAGACCCATAACTTCCACGTATAATCAACCAATTCTGATACTTTCTGCGCCAGTCACATCTATGAATCTATACAAAATGTGATTGGTTCAGGTCAGAACGGAATATCGTCTTCAGGCGGCGCGTCGAAACTCGGTCCTGGTCCGTTATACGTGTTGGATTGATCCTGCTGCTGGCTTTGCGGTGCGCCGCCGCCCTGGCGGGAGCCGAGCATTTGCATGGTCTGGGCTTCAATTTCGGTGGTATAGCGGGTGACGCCGTCTTTTTCCCATGAGCGGGTGCGCAGTCTCCCTTCGACGTAGACCTGGCGGCCCTTGGACAGGTACTCGCCGCATATCTCAGCCAGACGTCTGAAGGCCACAATGCGGTGCCATTCGGTGCGTTCCCTGCGTTCCCCGGATGTTTTGTCGGTCCAGCTTTCGGATGTGGCGATGCTGAAACTGGCCACCGGCGTGCCGTCGGGCGAGTAGCGCATCTCAGGGTCCCTGCCTAAATTTCCAACCAAAATAACCTTATTTATACCGGCCATAAATTCCTCCCGAATTTGGTGCGATTTGGTGTGTTGTGTCCGATCCACCGGACCGGCACGGGGTATGAATCGGACTTTAAATATCTTAATGGCCGCAGGTTGTCAAATCTACTATTTCCGGATGGACACTTGTTAAATCGGCTGAATTTGGTAATTGAAGCATGGGTATTTCCGGATAAACACAAGAATACATTTAAGGATAAGTGATGGCCCCTTTTGAAAAACGACTAAAACGGCGTATCATCGGGCGGGAGCAGCGCTTTTTCGTCGCCACGGCCCCCGGTTTTGAGACGCTGTGCGCCGGTGAACTAAAAGCGCTGCCGCAACCGATCGGGGAACCGGCGGTGGTGCCCGGCGGCGTGCAGTTTCGCGGACGACTGCATGACGCGTATCAGGCAAATCTGCACTTGCGTACCGCCAACCGGGTTTTGATGCGGTTGGTCGATTTCAAGGCGACCAACTTCACTGCATTGGAAAAACACCTTGCCGCGGTTGATTGGGAGCTTTTCCTGGGAGTCGGGGCCAAACCACGGATTCACGTGACCACGCGTCATTGCCGGCTGTATCACAAGGCGGCCATCATTGCGCGTGTGCTCACGGCCATTGAAGCCTGCGCGTGTAAACACGGCAACGGCGAAAGCTACGCCCAGCACATATTTGTCCGCGGGGTTGATGACCGGTTCAGCATCTCGCTTGATTCGAGCGGGTCGCTGTTGTATCGCCGGGGTATCAAAACCCATGGCGGACCGGCGCCCCTGCGCGAGACAACGGCCGCGGCGCTGCTGCTGGCGGCCGGGTATACCGGTGACATGCCCCTGCTCGACCCGATGTGCGGCAGCGGTACCTTTGCCATCGAAGCCGCTCTTCTGGCGCAGAAAATTCCGCCGGGTTGGTTTCGTGATTTTACGTTCACCCGCTGGCCCGCCTTCCAGGCTGGTCGCTGGCGCCATCTTCGACGGGAAGCCGCTGCCGGCCGGACAGCGAATTCGGCTGCGCCGATTTGGGCTTCGGACACCGATTTTACCGGTTGCCGTTCGTTGCACCGGCAATTGCAGGCCCATGATTTGAACCGTAGCGTACTAGTTTGCGTGCAGGATTTTTTTAATTTGAAACCGCCGCCGGAACCAGGGGTGATCGTATTGAACCCGCCCTACGGGCATCGTTTGGGCAACGCGACACAGGCGCGCAATCTGTTTATGGCCCTGAGCAAACGCCTGCAGTTGGGCTTTAACGGCTGGCAGGTGGTCTTAGTTGTCCCGAATCCCCGGTGGGTCGATCGTGCACTGGCTAGATTAAAAACGCACTGGATCAACCATGGCGGCTTGCGCCTGCCGGTATTGATCGGACGGCTTGCAACAGGGTCTTCGACTTAACGTATTGGGATGTGCAAGAATGTTTTTTTACTGAAGAGCGATTGCTGTCAATCCCGGTTTGCCGAACCGGCCGCAAGGCGGTTAACACCACAAAATAATTTGAAATCTTGATATTAAACAGCTATAGTAAAGGCTTATTGGGCGGCGTGAAACTTACTCTATAGCGTCCATCCGGAAATAGCATCTTTTGGCCCAGGCCGGCGTTCTCACGAATTTGAAATAATGGCGTAGCCATTCATGTTCTTGCGACGTAGCCTTGCTACG
>JANQIE010000125.1 GCA_028282295.1 Desulfobacterales bacterium
GGTAGATTTTGGCTCCCGGCAAGGCCCGAGCATTTTTAAAACCACAGGCATAGCAGGCTATGTCGAGGATTTTAAAAATGCGAGAACGCCGCCGGGGGCCAAAAGATGCCATTTCCGGATGGGCACAAATTAACTTTACTACCGGTGGTTACGCCGTGGCCTTTATGAAATCAGGTACTTTAGCCAGTGCGTCATCAAGTTTTTCCGGTTGACTGCCGCCGGCCTGGGCCATATCGGGCCGTCCGCCGCCGCCACCGCCAACCTCAGCGGCCACCTGCTTGATGATATTACCGGCATGGTATTGTTTGGTCAAATCTTTGGTCACCATGACGATCAGCATGGCTTTGCCGCCCGCTACGCTGCCAAGCACAACAATGCCGGACTTGAGCTTCTCGCGAAACTGATCCGCCACATCGCGCAATGATGCCGGGTCGGCGGCGTCGACCTTGCGGGCGAGCACCTTGACGCCGTTGATCTGCACCACCGCGTCCAGTGCACTGGTCGCCGACTGGGATGCCAGCCGGTTTTTGAGTTTCTCAATCTCTTTTTCGAGGGATCGCTGATGCGCCAGCATTTTCTCCAGTTTTTGCGTCACCAGTTCGGGCGGATCCTTGACGATGCGGGCCGTGTCTTTCAAAATAGCTTCGCGTTCCTGAATGTACGCCACGGCGCCCTGACCGGTAACCGCTTCGATGCGGCGCACACCGGACTGGATACTCGCCTCGGAAGTAATTTTGAATAAACCGATATCACCGGTTTGGCGGGTGTGGGTGCCGCCGCAAAGTTCTTTGCTGAATGCCGATAATGAAATTACGCGCACCCGATCGCCGTATTTTTCCTCGAACAGGGCGGTGGCGCCGCTTTTAAACGCTTCCTCGGCATCCATTTCGGCGGTTTCCACAGATACGTTTGCCCGAATATGGTCGTTTACCTGGCGTTCAATTTCATCCAACTGCGCGTCGGTGACTTGTGAAAAATGGGTAAAATCGAAGCGTAGCCGATCCGGCGCCACCATTGAGCCGGCCTGTTTGACATGGTCGCCGAGCACGCGCCGCAAAACCGCGTGCAGGATGTGGGTCGCCGTGTGATTCAACGCCGTGCGGCCGCGGGCACCGCCATCGACGGCCAACGTCACGGTGGCCCCTTTTTTAATGACGCCTGAAAGTACTTTGCCGGTGTGGATAATTAAACCGGTGGGATCCTTGATGGTGTCGGTCACGGCCACTTCCAGACCGTCGGCGACAATTTTACCAACATCGCCCACCTGACCACCGGCCTGACCGTAAAACGGTGTTTGGGGCGTGACGATCTGAATGTCTTCCCCGGCGGCGGCCTGATCCACTTCGTTGCCCTCCTGAGCAAGCACCGCGACCTCGCAAGCCAACTCCAATTGACCATAACCGGTAAATGCGGTCTTGAAACCGGTCGCCGTCAGTTTTTTAAATGCTTCGCCGGTCTGCGCGAAATCGATTTTACTGCGCGATTGATCGCGCTGGCGATCCATGGCCTTGTTGTATCCGGCCATGTCGAGGCTCAGATCGCTGTCCCGTACCACATCCTGGACAATGTCCACGGGAAAGCCGAACGTATCGTACAGTTTAAAAATCACATCACCCGGCACCTGGGTTTCCCCTTTGGCTTTTAAGTTTGCCAGGGTGTCGTTGAGCAATTTCAAACCGTTATCCAGGGTTTCGGAAAAACGCTCTTCTTCATTTGTAATGACGCTGGTGATAAAAGACGATGCATCCCCCAGGTCCGGATAGGCCGGTTGCATGATATCGAACACAACTTTGGCGGTTTCATGTAAAAACGGTTTGGTCAGGCCGATGTTGCGGCCGTAGCGAATGGCCCGGCGCATGATCCGCCGCAGCACATACCCGCGCCCCTCGTTGGACGGCAGGATCCCGTCCCCAATGAGAAATGCGGCGGCGCGGCTGTGATCGGCGATCACTTTCAGGGCCACGTCGACGTCGTGTGACTCCCCTAATTTTTTTTGGGATAGCGCTTCGGCGCGATGCATGATGGGTCGCAACAGATCGGTATCAAAATTGGTTTCCACGTTTTGCATGATCGACGCCATGCGTTCCAACCCCATGCCGGTATCGATACTCGGTTTGGGCAACGGCTCCATTTTACCGGATGCGTCGCGGTTGAATTGCATGAACACCAGGTTCCAGATTTCCAGAAAGCGGTCACACTCGCAGCCGAGTTCGCAGTTGGGACTGTCGCAACTATATTCGGGCCCGCGGTCATAGTGAATTTCACTGCAGGGACCGCAGGGGCCGGTATCGCCCATGGCCCAGAAATTATCCTTTTCACCAAAACGGTAGATCTTCTCGTCGGGGACGCCGATGTTCTTGTGCCACAAATCGTAGGCCTCGTCGTCATCCAGGTAAATGGACACCAGCAAACGGTCGGCCGGCAGTTTATAGCCGTTGACGATCAAATCCCAGGCAAAATCGATGGCTTTTTCTTTGAAATAATCGCCGAACGAAAAGTTGCCGAGCATTTCAAAGAAGGTGTGATGACGAGCGGTATACCCCACATTCTCCAAATCGTTGTGCTTGCCGCCGGCCCGGACACATTTTTGCGAGGTCGTCGCACGCAGGTAGTTGCGTTTTTCCTCTCCCAGGAAAGTGCGCTTGAATTGCACCATCCCGGCGTTGGTGAACAGGAGGGTGGGATCGTCAGCCGGCACCAGCGAAGAACTGCGTACGATTTGATGGTTATGCTTTTTGAAAAATTCCAAGAATGTGTTACGGGTTTCGTTGCCTGTCATGAATCGCTCCCGGTTAAATGATGTTTTTTATGCCTGCACTATTTCTTTCGGTCGGATTTGGCCTCCTGCTTTTCAGTAGTGGCGCCCGTTTCCACGACCAGCCCCACGGCCGTGCGCACTTTATCATATACCGCCCGGTACAGGTCGGTGTTTTCTAGAAAGAACTTCTTCACATTCTCACGGCCTTGCCCGATGCGCTCCCCCTCATAGGAATACCACGATCCGCTCTTGTCGATGATATTGGCGTCAACACCTATGTCGATCAATTCGCCGGTGCGTGAAATCCCCTCGCCGTACATGATGTCAAACTCGGCTTCCCGAAACGGCGGTGCCATTTTGTTTTTTACCACGCGCACCTTGGTGCGGTTGCCGATCACGTCTTGACCGTTCTTGATGGCGCCGCTGCGGCGGATGTCCATCCGCACCGAGGCATAAAACTTCAGGGCGTTGCCGCCGGTGGTGGTTTCGGGGTTGCCGAAGACAACACCGATTTTCATACGAATTTGATTGATGAAGATCACCGAGGTCATGGTTTTGCCGATGGTGCCGGTCAGCTTACGCAGGGCTTGTGACATCAGCCGGGCCTGCAGGCCCATATGGGCGTCGCCCATCTCGCCTTCGATTTCCGCCCTGGGCACCAGGGCCGCCACCGAATCGATCACCAGGATATCGATAGCACCGCTACGGACCAGCATGTCGGCGATTTCCAACGCCTGTTCGCCGGTGTCCGGTTGGGCCACCAGCAGATCGTCACAGTTGACGCCGAGTTTCTGGGCATAGACGGTGTCCAGAGCATGTTCGGCATCCACAAAGGCGGCGATGCCACCCTTTTTTTGGGCTTCGGCCACGGCGTGCAACGCCAGGGTGGTTTTGCCCGAAGACTCCGGTCCGAAGATCTCAATGACCCGGCCACGGGGTAAACCGCCGATCCCCAGGGCTTTGTCGAGCGCCAGGGAGCCGGTCGGCACCACCGGTACCTCAGCCACTTCGCGACTGCCCAATTTCATGATGGAGCCTTTGCCGAACTGCCGCTCAATTTGCGTCATGGCGCTATCGACGGCCTTTTGTTTGTCAAGCATATTTCCCACTATTCCTCCTAGTGATTCTCGCAGACATTAGATAAACAAAGATTTGAATGACAATGGTCGGCGGCATCGACGTTCGGAAGGTCGTTTAAGGATTTGAAATCGATGCTGTTCAACCTGTTGGTCTCATACCCGAAATTGTGGACCTTGGCAAGTCGCGGCTGTTTTTTTGCAGCCGGTTGCGCCGGTGGCGGGACAACGTTGGGCAACCCCAACCGGGTGCGGATCCGAATTTCAACTACTTGGTAAATCAACGACAGCCAGTTCACGGTAAACTGCGCCGGTGGGTTTGAGATCGCTTTGGAACAGAATCAACCGGTTAACGGTAAAAGGATCGGAAACCAGGTTCTGCAGGGCATCGAGCCCTTTTTTCAGGTACCCGGCATTGATGGCGCCTTTAAACCGCGCCAGGGTTAAATGGGCTTTAAATGCTTTTTTCTCCGGCGCAAAACCCAAAGCGGCCAATTCGTTTTGAAGCGCACGCTGCAAACGGTTTAATTGCGGCAGGTGTCCCTGAAGGCCGGCCCACAAGACCCGGGGGCGTTTCAAATTGGGAAAGACGCCCGCCCCACCGACCTTTAATTCAAAGGGCGTGGATCGCCGGACGCTTCGGGCGGCAGCATCTGCAACCAACTCGACGGCGTTCGGGTCAATTGCGCCTAAAAACTTCAGGGTCAGGTGCATATTGGCCGGCCGCACCCACTTGGCGTTTACTTTACACGCACGCAGTTGTTGCTGGGCATCCGCCAAAAGGTCTTTGATCGATGTCGGCAATGCGATGGCAATAAAGGCACGGATAGCTGCGGCCATAAGAAAACGTTACCTCTGTGGGGCCAGTTTCCATCCGGTAACAGCGCCCCTGGCACTAGCGGGGAAGTGTAAACTGCGGCTCACCGATCATGAAACGTCCCTGAGCAATACGGTCCTTTAAGATATCGGCGATTTCACGGGCCCGCAATACGCTGGAAAGCGGTGTGGTCGGTATTCTCTGGTTCTTTATTTTTATCTCGCCGCTTTTCAACTCGGCATAACTTATCTGGCCGTACGTCCGCGAAACCCCCTGGGCATAATCGCTGCTGTAATCGACAACCTGCGTGAACAGGTCTTCATCGCAAATCGCGGTATATTGGACAATCTCTTCATTTAAAATCGGAATCGGAATCCCCAACCCGACAAAAAGCGAAACGCCGTACCCCTGTAAACTTGCCCCAACCAGCCAGCGGCCGTCCATTTGCTTTAAATCGCCCATGACCCACAAGGTGCCGGCCGGGGTCAGGGGCACCCCCTTGGCGCTACGCTTGGCAGACGGTTTGTGCTGGGTGCCGTGCCAGGTGACATACCCTTCACCGCCACCTAAAAAAATACGGGTGCCCAGGCCGATGGTTTGGTAGTATGGATCGTTGAATAGCGGGCTTAACTGGCCGGCCGAACAATAGTTGGCGTTGCCCATCTTGGGTTTCAGCGTGCCCATGTAGGTGTAGATAGTTTTGTCGCCCCGGTTCACCGCGCAATTATAATTCTGGTAGCCGTTGCGCGGGTTGCATAATGTTGCTTGCGGCAGGGAGCGCAAAGTAACATCTTTTTCAAACAGCTTGTTCGGGTAGCAATCCGTACCGTAGGCGGCGGCTTTCAGGTGGACTTTCTTGCCGTTCACCAGATCGGCGATGACGTGACCACCGCCGTAGTTGAACTCGCCGGGGTAGACCTTGTTCAGTGGGTCGCCCTCAAACGGTTCGGTAGCGCCCAGATACGTATCAACGGCGGCCAACCCGCCATAGGCCGGGACCCCGTTGAGCCAGACCCGGGAGGCTTTGATGGCCGGCTTGGCATGTCCGAAATTGATCATTACACCGGACGAACACATGGGGGCAAAAGTCCCAGTGGTAACCACATCCACCTGTCGGGCGGCCTCTTCCGGCCCGTTTTCCTTGACGATATCAATAATCTCTTCGGCGGTGACGACCACGACATCGCCGGATTGAATTTTGGCGTTAATTTCCTGATAGGTTTTCTTTACTTTATGTTCCGTCATCGCTACCAGACTCCTTGAGCCGCGTGATTCAAGCGCGCTCATCGTTTCGAGGATCAGTTTTTCCGCATCCGGTTATTGAAGCTCATTTTCAACGGCTTTGATTTTGTCGGTAACGTTGTGCATGATCCAATTGGCGTCCCACCACTCCACGGGATTTACAAACGTGTGGTGAACCATGACGGCAAAATGCAAGTGATCACCGCCGGCCATCCCCGTCAATCCGGTCCGGCCGATGATTTCGTTTTTTTCCACCATTTGGTCCAGCGACACATCGATCCGGCTTAGATGCGAATAGAGACTCAGCAACCCAAAGCCATGGTCGATCATTACGGTTTTACCGTAAATGCCAAGGCTGTCGGCCAAAACGACCTTACCCTTGTTGGCAGCCGGTACTTTAGATTGCGCAATGGAAGCCAGATCGGTTCCCAGATGCACCTGACGGTCGATGGTTTTGTTTTTGTAACGATAGGTGCGCTGCTCGGCAAACCCGGCCTTGCGCGCCGCTTTCGGGAGCCGGGCAAATGAACCTTCCCAATAGATTTCCCCGGCACTGCGGGCCGTGACGGCAACCAACTGCTCATAATTGGCCCGGCGCAAGTCGCCGTTGACCTTGAGGAATTTTGCCAGCAACGGGTTGGGTTCACCCGCCTCGCCATCCACGGCAAATTCAGGCATCTTCCATTTCAGAAAGCGGTCGGAGATGTTGATGGTGTCTTTTTTAAAGCGACGACGCTTCAGATAGTGGGGAAATCCGGCGCGGGCCTGATTGCCGGCATGATCCAGCGCCTTGACGGCTACCTTGGTGGTCGTTTTTTGGTCATGTCCCAAAGCGGCAAATGCCATGAAGATCGATTCATCCTTGAAATGCCCGCTGTAGCCCGGAAAAAAACGATCGCCCATGAGCACACCGCTCTCTTGACAGGATTCGGAAAGACGATAAATCACCAATCCGGTCCCGCCCTGGCTGATATTGTGCGCGCGGCTCAATACGTCGATGCGGGGCGGTTTGGTATCGATGACAATATTTTTTTCAATGTAGTGCCGATTGCCTTTACCCCAGTCCCGCCAAGAATAATCCCAAGCCACCATGCGCAACAGGGCCTTGCCGTCACTAAGGCCCAATGCCGCCGGATCGATTTTGACACTGAAGGTTTTGGGCTTGACCCGACCGGCGCCGCCGCTAATATTCTTTTGCAGCAGCACATGTTCACGGCCGTCTTTGACAAGTCCGATCCAAATTTTACGCAGGCCGCTTTTTTGGTCCCCGGCGGAGAACTTTAACTCCTGGGACGGCCCGATCGCAGCCCGAAAAAGGTCGATATCGATGGTCGGCTTTTCGCCTTCAAAGCGCACCACCGCCAACCATATCCCGACGCCCACCAGGCCCAGAACGACCGTGCCGATCAAATATAGTTTGAAATTACTGCGTCTAGTTTTCATTTGACTGCCTCATAGCGGCCCCGGCTGCCGGCCCCTTATGAGGGTGCCGTGAAAGGTAAGAACCGGCATCGGGGGAGGATGAATTACCGGCGTTCCCATTAAACCACGGGATGATTTGTGCAATCAGGTTTAGCATCAGATTCGGCAACGCATCCCAGGTTGACCGGGGAAGCGCTGGATGCTGTCAATGACATTCTGAATTCGGTCTTAAAACCAAGATTGGCGGACAATAACAACAATGATTCCGGTAATCAAGGCTTGTTTTCGATTCTTGACATTTGCCGATCGGCAGGCTAGTGTCCATCCGGAAATAGTAGCTTTTGGTTCAGGCCGGCGTTTTCAAATTATCATTAAACAGCGTTTTATTTAGTATGGAGACCGTGGTGATTGAAGCAGACCTTTTTAAAAAGCCCCGAAAAAATTTAATCCTGATTGCGGGGCCATGCGTCATTGAAGATGCCGACCTGACGGATCATATCGCCGCCAAACTCGCCGAATTACGCGATGAGACAGCGATGCCGGTTGTTTTCAAAGCATCGTACGACAAGGCCAACAGGACCGCCCTCGATTCCTTCCGCGGCCCCGGTCTTGAAAAGGGCTTGCAAACCCTTGCGGATATCAAATCCAAATACGGCTTGCCGCTGATTTCGGATGTACACCGCGTATCCGAAGTCGACGCAGCTTCCCAAGTTCTTGACATTATTCAAATACCGGCTTTTTTATGCCGGCAAACCGATCTTTTGATTAAAGTTGCATGCACCCACAAACCGATTAATGTAAAAAAAGGTCAGTTTTTAGCCCCCTGGGATATGACCAATGTGGTCACCAAAATCAAATCAACCGGCAACCACCGCGTGTTGCTCACAGAGCGGGGCGCCATGTTCGGCTACAATAATCTGGTCGTCGATTTCAGGGGGCTGCAAATTATGCGGGAGACCGGCTGTCCCGTCATTTTTGACGCCACGCACAGCGTGCAATTGCCCGGTGGCAGCGGCACAAGCTCCGGCGGTCAACGCCGTTTCGCACCGGTGCTGGCCCGCTCGGCAGTTGCCGCCGGTGCCGACGGTGTTTTTCTGGAAGTTCATCCCGCCCCGGAAAACGCCCGGTGCGACGGCCCCAATTCCCTGCGGCTGGATGATCTCACCCCTTTAATCAAGCAGCTCGAAAAGATACATCGTATCGTGGTCTCCGGTGGGGACGAACCAACGCAATAGTTTTTAGATCAACCATTCGAGCTTTTATGAGAACCAATTTAGGATGGACAACGATAAGCTACTAAAAATAAAATTGGTTATTTGCGATGTCGACGGAGTCTTGACTGATGGCGGCATTGTTTACAGTGACAGCGGCGAAGAAAGCAAGTGTTTCAACGTCAAAGACGGCTTGGGAATCCGCCTGGTCTTAAAAGCCGGTATTCGGGTCGGCATCATTACGGGCAGACGTTCTCAGGCACTACGCCATCGTTGTGACAACCTGGGAATCGACGACCTGTTTGAAGGCTTTCACGACAAAACCGTGGCCCTGCGGCAATTGCTGGCCCAGCACAACCTACAAGCCGAACAGGTGGCGTTTATTGGGGACGATCTACTCGATCTGTCGATCATGAAGCAAGTCGGCGTGGCGGTGGCGGTGGCGGACGCCCATCCATTGGTCGCGCAACAGGCAGATTGGGTAACCTGCGCCAAAGGCGGTTACGGCGCCGTGCGCGAGTTTTGTGAAGCACTTTTAAAGGCTCAGGATCGATGGCAGCAGATGCTTGACAGCCTGACTTGACATTGCCCTAAAAACGGGAGTGACAGTTTGGTGTTGAACTATTTCCGGATGGACACGAACTAGAACACCGAGCGCAAGCGACTATGCGTACGAAAAGCTTGAAAATATTACTCTTGCTTCTGATTATCGGTTGCACTGCGCTGGTTTTAATCGTCTTTTGGCGCAATCAGGACCAAACGGCGATTGACGCCGACAAGCCCGAAATGTCGGAGGATGAGGGTGTGGCCATCGGTAAAATTGAACAGACGGCAACCCGTGACGGTGTCAAGCAATGGTACCTGGAAGCCGATTCCGGCACCTTCTCAGACGCGCGCAAACAGGCTCATTTTGTCGGTGTAAGAGTGACCTTTTTCCTGAAAAACAATAGAGAAGTTTGGTTGACGGCCGATCGTGGAATGGTCGAAACAGGCTCAAATAACATTGAAGTATCCGGTCATGTTGTGGTACAAAATGAGTTCTACCGGCTTGAAACCGAGCAACTAAATTACAACCAGCAAAAACGAATCATCACCACAAAAAATCCGGTAAGGATCATTGCGGAGCAGTTTGAGTTACAGGGCGGCACCATGCATGTCGACCTGGACAGTGACCGCGCCACATTGACCGGTAGCGTAGAAGGTTTATTCAATGAAACATTCCGGCGCCAGATCAACCCTTCGTAGGGGACTGCTTGTCGCATTGTCTATCGGCCTTTTGGGCCTTTGGGGCCCTTTCAAGACTGAAGCCGCAAACAAGGATCAGGCGCCGGTCGCAAAGGCCGACACACCTTCAAAAACACGGATTACGGCCGACCGGATGATATCCGAAGGCCAAAAACATTTTGTCGAATTTATTGGCACGGTGAAGGTGGTGCAGGACAATACCATCATCACCTCGGACCGTTTGAAAATATTTTATCGCAAGAAGGAACAGAACGACACGACAACAAGATTGGCGGGCAACCACGCAATCACCCGGATGATCGCCACCGGCAATGTCGTGATCAGGCTTGAAAACGGTATCGCCCACACGAAAACGGCCGAATACGATATGACGACCCAATTGGTCACGCTGACCGGGCCCGATTCAACTTTCACCAGCGGCGAGAGTTCGCTTTCGGGTTCAAAGATCGTGTTTCATCGCGAAAAAGGCAACATCAAAGCTGAAGGCGGCAACCGGAAACAAGTGGAAGTAGTGTTTTCATCAACCGAGTCAACAGATCAATAGCCGGTCAACATGACGTTACGGGCCGATTTACAACTGATCGGGATACGATGCCTCGGCGGGCCGGGGCGAAAGCGGAACCGATGGCCACATTAGCCCTACAACATCTGGTTAAAGCCTATAACAACCGTAAGGTGGTCAACGATGTCAGCCTGACGCTTCACAGCGGGGGTGTGGTCGGCCTGCTGGGTCCCAACGGGGCCGGCAAAACGACTACCTTCTATATGACGGTCGGCATGATCAAACCCAGTGAGGGCCGGGTGTTGCTGAATAACGAGGACATTACCGGCGACCCCATGTATAAACGAGCCCGCAAAGGTGTGGGGTACTTACCCCAGGAAGCATCGATTTTCCGTAAATTGACGGTGCGTCAGAATGTTATGGCAATTTTGGAGACCTTGGATCTTTCCAAAAAACAACAACATGCCCGCGCCGACATGCTGCTGGACGAACTGGGAATCAAGCATCTGGCCCACCAGCGTTCCACGGTTCTATCGGGTGGTGAACGACGGCGATTGGAGATATCGCGGGCACTGGCAACCAACCCGTCATTTATCTTGCTAGATGAACCATTTGCAGGTATTGATCCATTAGCGGTCATTGATATAAAAAAAATTATTGAGCATCTGAAAAACCGCGGCATCGGCGTTTTAATTTCGGATCACAACGTACGTGAAACACTGGGCGCTTGTGACGAGGCATTTATCCTGCACGACGGCATGATCTGCGAGTCGGGTTCGCCGGAAAAAATCGCCAACAGTGAAACCGCCTGCCGCATCTATCTAGGCGACGAGTTTAAATTGTAAAATATGGCAATCGAACTAAGACAACAGCTTAAGCTTACCCAACAATTGGTTATGACGCCGCAGTTGCAGATGGCGATTAAACTACTGCAGCTTTCGCGGCTGGAACTCGTGGATACCATTCAACAGGAGTTGGAGCAAAATCCCGCCCTCGAGGAAATCCAGGAAGTGCTCATCGAGGAAAAGGCCAAGGAAAAAACCGAAGCCGAACAAGAGGAAACGGCCGCAGAAAAAGAAGTGACGGTCGAGGAAAAAATCAAGGAGGACATCGACTGGAGTAACTACATCGATGAATACAATACACCGGGACGAACCCACTACGAGAGTGAAGAGCGTGACACCCCGCGCTACGAAGCCTTTATCGCGCACAAAAAATCATTGAGCGACCATTTGCTGTGGCAATTGCTGATGACATCGCCCAGCGACGAGGAACGACGGATCGGCAGCAATGTGATCGGCAGCTTGAACAAGGACGGGTACCTGAAAACCACGATTGAAGAGATTGCACGCCTGAGTGAAGCGACCGTGGAAAAAGTCGAAGCCGTGCTGGCCACCATGCGCACCTTTGATCCGATCGGCGTATGCTCGCTCAATCTGACCGAATGTCTCTTGACCCAGGCGAACTACCTGGGTGTCGCTGATCCGCGCGTGGAGCAAATCATCACCAACCATTTACAACACCTGGAAAACAAAAATTATAAGGCCATCTGCCGCGCCCTCAAGGTTAAAATCAACGAAGTCGTGGCCCTGGTCGAAATCATTAAGAGCCTAGATCCCAAACCGGGGGCCCGGTTTTCAGATGAAGAGGCGCAGTATATCACCCCGGATATCTACGTATATAAAATGGAAGGGGAATTCGTCATCATGCTCAATGATGACGGTATGCCCAAACTACGCGTCAACGCCTATTACAAAAAAGCCATCAAGGACGGGGACAAAGTCTCGGGTAATGCCAAGGATTATATCCAGGAAAAAATGCGTTCGGCGGCCTGGTTGATCCGCAGCATTCATCAAAGGCAAAAAACGATTTACAAGGTGATGGAAAGTATCCTGCGTTACCAGCGCGAGTTCTTTGAAAAAGGCATCGCCTACCTCAAACCGATGGTCCTGCGAGACGTGGCTCAGGATATCGGCATGCACGAATCGACCATCAGCCGGGTGACGACAAACAAATACGCCTACACACCACAAGGGATTTTCGAGTTAAAATATTTTTTCAACAGTTCCATCAACCGTGTTCACGGCGAAGCCATTGCCTCAGCCAGTGTTCAGGAAAAAATTCGTCAAATCATTGAGAGCGAAAATCCCCGTAAGCCTTACAGCGACAGTAAGATCGCCCAGATTCTCGAACAATACAATATCAATATTGCCCGGCGCACGGTAGCCAAATACCGCGAATTGTTGCGCGTCCTGCCCTCCAACAAGCGCAAACAGTATTAAAGGAAATAAAACTGCATGCATACAACGGTTACCTTTAAAAACCTGGACTCTTCCGATCATCTGCGAACCTACGTGCAAGACAAACTAAAACGTCTGGATAAGTACCTGGAAAATCCGGCGGAAGCCAGTGTTGTGCTAACGGTGGAAAAATTCCGGCACATTGCCGAGGTGAATCTGAGCGGTGACCGTCTCAACATCATCGGCAAGGAAGAGACCCACGACATGTACTTGGCCATCGACATGGTCCTGGACAAATTGGAAACCCAAATCAAGAGAGGCAAAGCCAAATCCCGCGATCATCGTTCAAGTGCAAAGAGTCTTAATCGTTCGATGCTGCCGGGCGAAGGTGAAATCGGTGAGGAAGACGTTGAACGCCTGGTGAAAATCAAACACATCGATTACAAACCAATGGACGTTGACGAGGCCATCATGCAGATGGACCTTCAAAATGGCAGTTTTCTTGTGTTTACGAACGCGAAATCCGGCCAGATTAACGTCTTGTATCGCCGCAATGACGGCCATTACGGCCTTATCCAACCGGCCAATTAAGTTGTGCCCGCCAAATGAACGCCGCTTTTTCCCGATGGACACCAGCTATGTTCTGTAACGCAACAATTCCAGGCCTCAAAACCCCACCTCTATTGCAGTATTCTGTCAAGTGGTCTAATATTCGAAGCTGATGCGAAACCAGGTGCGACGGTTCAAGGATTTTTCAATGCGCGCCATCTGCATCAGGTCGAATTCTGTGGATAGAAAATTGGGTTTTTTTATTGACGCCACATTCACGTTGGTACTAATAAAGCCTGGGCTAATTAATTCGACAATGGGTGCAATATTTGCAAAAAAACGCCCTCGAATCAGACGATGACCGAATCGTTTCAAACTAATTTCAAGCAATGTGTGGTATTTTTTTTACCCCATTGCATTGGCATAAAGTGGTAAAAAGCGAATGAAAATTGTAGATGCAATCGATACGGAAGCAATTTCAATTGATCTGCAGGCCCGGGATAAAAAGGGCGTTTTGGAAGAGCTTGCGGCCCCCGTGGCACGGATCGCGGATATTGACCACAAACACTTGGTGAATGTGCTTCTCGAAAGGGAGCGTTTGGGCAGCACCGGAATCGGTGGCGGCATTGGAATTCCGCACGGCAAATTAAAAGACCTTAAAAACCTGGTCCTGGGATTCGGTATCAGCCGCCAAGGGGTCGACTTCGACTCGATCGACAAGCGCCCCACACACATTTTTTTCCTTCTCGTCACCCCGGAAAATTCAACCGGTCTGCACCTTAAACTGTTAGCGCGAATTTCCAAGGTTCTAAAAAGCGATGCCATCAAAGCAAAACTGATGAATGCTGCAGATCAAAACGCAATCATCAAAATCATTGAACAAGCCGACCAGGAACTATAAAGGCGCAATAACGCATTGAACACAGTAAGAACCTTAACCATCATTATCATCACCGGCAGTTCGGGGTCCGGCAAAAGTACCGCCATGGCCGCCCTGGAAGACGTAGGATTTTACTGTGTCGACAATATGCCGGTCGCGCTATTGCCGCGGTTTCTCGAACTGCCGATCGATCGGGACTCGGAGTTTTCCGGGCTTGCATTTGTAATGGATTTGCGCGAAAAAGGATTTTTATCCGAATATGCGCACGTATTTAGTTCGGTTAAAAAAAAGGGGTATGATTGCCGTATTTTTTTTCTGGAAGCGTCGGAAAAAATCCTGTTGCAGCGATATAGCCAAACGCGCCGCCAGCATCCGCTATCGCACAACAAAAGCCTGCTTCAGGGGATCCGCACCGAAGCCGCACAACTGGAACCGCTACGCAAAGTCGCGGACAAGGTTATCGACACCTCCGGTTTTAATGTGCATGAGCTAAAAGCAACCATGCGCGAAATTGTGCGCAAGCACATTGAAGATGAATCCGTCCAGTTCAATGTGATGTCGTTCGGGTACAAGTATGGCGTCCCTTTGGAAGCGGATTTGATGGTGGATGTCCGATTTTTGACCAATCCGTATTTTGTTCCGGAACTCAAGATGCTGACCGGGCGGGAAAAAGCGGTACGGGATTTTATCCTTAAAGATGCCAAAACGCACCATTTTTTGGAAAAATATATGGACTTGCTTGATTTTCTTATCCCCATGTATGAAACGGAAGGAAAATCCTATTTAACCATCGCCGTGGGTTGCACCGGCGGGCGTCATCGTAGCGTAACCGTCGCCGGTGAAATCCACAAACGTATCAAAAACAAAGGCAAAAAGGCGGCGATCATACACCGGGATATTGAGAAATCGATTGATTGACGGGCTTCAGCGGGTGCCTGTCCGGAAAGAAAAAAGGTGCCGTCGTTTTACACGCACTAAACTTACCGGGTGACAAAAAAACAATGATATGACCGGTATACATTGGGAGTAACATGGTCGGAATCCTCATCGTAACACATAGTCAATTGGGTAGCGCCCTAATCGATGCTTCTGAATTTATACTTGGCAAACGCCCGGAGGCATTGGAGGCTGTATCCATCAACCTCAATGAGAATGCGGATAAACTCAGGGACAAAATCGCTAAAGGGATCAAACAGGTTGACCGCAAATCGGGGATTTTGATATTGACCGATATGTTCGGTGGGACACCTTCAAATTTAAGCTATTCTTTCCTTGAAGAAGGGCGCATTGAGGTGCTCTCCGGCGTGAATCTTCCTATTTTAATTAAAGCGGCCAATGACCGCAAAAAAAAACAAATTGTCGAACTTGCTGCAAGTTTGGAAAAATTCGGAAAAAAAAGCATTTCGCTAGCGAGCGGCATTCTAAAGGGCAATAAACGTGGTTAAGGGATGTTGTGACGCGTAAGCACAATCCCCTGAAACCCGTGACAAGAAACCAACCTGCCAGAAATATCCAAAGCGAGACCTGCTGTTTGATTTTCCTGGACGTTCGGCATACCAACAACTATTAAACAGTAATTTGCCGTTAGATCGTCGTAAATAGAGCTAAACGGCAAGCCATTGCCCCCGGCGCGAAAAAACAATCGACTTGGGAGTTGAATTACATAACTAGCGTCATCCATACAGGGGATCCCCTTTGCGATGGCGCAATCAATCAAAGGAGTTAAGATGAGCATTAAAATTGGTATCAATGGATTTGGTAGAATTGGTCGAGTCGTATTCAGAGCTGCGCTGAAACATCCCGATATCGAAGTTGTGGCAATCAACGATTTGGGAGATTCAGCCACGATGGCTCACTTGCTGAAATACGATTCGGTACACGGCACCCTGGATGCGGATGTCAAGGCCGGTGACAGCAAAATCACTGTCGGCGGTAAAGCGACCGCCATCACGGCGGTTAAAGACCCGGCCGATTTGGCCTGGGGTGATTTCGGAGTCGATATCGTGGCCGAATGTACCGGTTTGTTTCGCGACCGCGACAATGCCGCCAAGCATTTAAGCGCAGGGGCGCGCAAAGTCATCATCTCCGCCCCGGCCAAGGATCCGGACATGACGATCGTGATGGGCGTCAACTCAAGCAAGTACGACCCGGCGCAACATCATATCGTTTCCAATGCGTCTTGCACGACCAACTGCCTGGCACCGGTGGCAAAGGTTGTGTTGGAGAACTTCGGCATTACCTCCGGTTTAATGACAACGATCCACTCTTATACCGGTGATCAACGCCTGCTCGATTTTCCGCACAAAGACCTCAGACGCGCCAGGGCCGCCGCCATGTCGATGATCCCGACCACAACCGGAGCGGCAAGAGCGGTTGCGTTGGTACTGCCGGAACTGGAAGGCAAACTGAACGGCTTGGCCGTACGCGTTCCCACGCCCAACGTCTCCATTGTCGATGTCGTATTCAAGGTTGAAAAAAATGGTATCAGTGTAACGGATGTCAACGACGCACTGAAGAACGCAGCCGCGGGTGAGTTGTCCGGCGTACTCGGCTATAGCGATGCGCCGCTGGTTTCCACCGACTTCAACGGTTCGCCGCTGTCGTCGATCGTTGACGCCCCGACCACCTATGTCGTGGACAACCTGGTAAAAGTTATGTCCTGGTACGACAATGAAACCGGCTATTCCAACCGCATGATCGATTTGGCCGCCATGATCGGGAGCCAACTATAATCCAAATCATGGGCGTAACCGGCCCTTGAGTCGCGTCATCATCAAGGGCCTTTACCCCAATTACCCCAAGGTCAAATCGAAAAAAGGAGCTGAAAATGTCAGGTCGCAGGCCGTTGATCGCAGGCAACTGGAAAATGCATAAAACCTGTGATGAAGCCGTGAAAACGGCGCAAACCCTTGCCCGCTCGATTCCACCGGCAGGTGACACCGAAGTAATGATTGCCCCGCCGTTTACCGCCCTGGCACAGGTCTTTGATGTTATCAAAAATAGCCCGATCGAGCTTGGGGCCCAAAATCTACATTGGAAAAATCAAGGCGCCTATACCGGCGAGATTTCAGCTGCCATGTTAAAATCAACCGGTTGTGGCTATGCCATCATCGGCCATTCGGAACGTCGTCAGTTTTTTGGTGAGACCGATGCAACCGTAAATCTCCGAATCAAAGCCGCGATTGCGCATAGCCTCAATCCGGTTTTGTGCGTTGGCGAAACCGAAGAAGAACGTGACGCGGAGGCCACCTTTAAGATCCTTGACCGTCAAGTGAACAAGGGGTTGGAAGGATTGGTCGCCGACCAACTACCGGATCTCGTGATTGCATACGAACCGGTATGGGCCATTGGAACCGGCAAAACCGCCACAATCGATCAAGCCCAAGAGGCACACTGGTTTATCCGCTCCCTGGTCGAAAAAAGATTTGGGAATCCACTTGCTAATTGTCTGAGAATCCTGTATGGAGGGAGCGTAAAACCAAATAACATTAGTGATTTGATGACCATGGCGGATGTTGATGGCGCCTTAGTGGGCGGTGCCAGCCTCGAAGCCGAGACATTTATTCAAATCGTGTCTTACTAAACAAAAAAATGGGAATGACTCCCGAATAACGCGACGAATACACCCCTTAAGTGAAAACTTATGTCTGTATTTTTAATTATATTGCATATTGTGGTTTGTTTCGCCTTAATATTAATTGTTCTGCTCCAGACCGGTAAGGGAACTGACATGGGTGCCGCTTTCGGAGGTGGTGCCAGTCAGACATTATTTGGAGGTGCTGGAGCATCAACATTTTTAAATAAAGCCACCACAATGGCGGCCGTTATTTTCATGTTGACCTCATTGGTGCTTGCATATTTCTCCAATCAGCAGACCGGTAGCTCGGTAATGCAGAAATCAAATCTGCCGATCGAACAGTCTCAGCCGCAGACACCTGACCAAAATACCGAAACGGAAACCGGTGACGCTCAAACAGCACCACCGCCGAAATCGGAATGAAGCTGTTTGGACATTTTAAGTGCCGAAGTGGTGGAACTTGGTAGACACGCTATCTTGAGGGGGTAGTGGGGAAACCCGTGCCGGTTCAAGTCCGGCCTTCGGCACCAAATACTAGCCGCTGTAAGTCCTTCTAATGATTTTGACCAGACACCGGTTCATTCCAATAGCAATATCAGACCTTGCTGCTTTTCGTTTAAGAAAAATCGGTACTTGCATTATACGCCAATCCCATTCTTTTAGATTGAGGTTGCAATGAACGATCAATACAAATTGCTGATAATCGATGATGATGATGAAGTTTTAACGAATCTTTGCAAATATTTTCGTCAAAAAGACTATCAAGTCACGTCTGCCTCCAATGGATTGGACGCAGTCAAGATCCTGGAGGCTGAAACAGACGGATTTGATTTGATCATTACCGATTTGGTAATGCCGAATATCAGCGGTGTTGCCGTCATATCGATCGTAAAAAAGAAACATCCGCATACACCCGTTATTGCCATTACGGGCTGGGGGGAACATCCGGAAGCGCTGGCCACTGAGGCAAAAGCGGATCTTGTCATGGAAAAACCATTCCAACTAACGGAGTTGGATCAGATTATCAGCAATTTACTTTCCCGGAAACACTAACCCAAACAAATCCGTCAGCCTTGTAATGAACCGACGGCATTTTCAAAAAGGTAATTCGTAAAAAATCGATGAGCAACTCCATGGGACCACCACTAATCGGCATCAGTAAAAGCATTGAACGCATCAAGGAACTCATTAAGCATGTTGCCGACACACACCTGAATATTGTTATTACCGGCGAAAGCGGTGTCGGCAAGGAAGTGGTTGCCCAAAATTTATACCTGCGGTCTTCACGCAGGGGGAAACCTTTTGTTAAAGTCAATTGTGCCGCTTTGCCCGAGGGGCTGCTGGAAAGTGAACTTTTCGGTTTTGAAAAAGGCGCCTTTACCGGTGCGGAACGGCGCAAACGCGGTAAATTCGAGCTGGCAAACAGTGGGGTGCTGTTTCTGGACGAGATCGGCGACATGTCCTTTTCATTGCAGTCCAAACTGTTACATGTCCTACAAAGCGGTGAATTCGCCCCCTTGGGTTCAGAAAGAGAGTTCAAAACCGATACCTGGGTTATCGCCGCCACCAATCAGGAACTCGACCAAAATATCAAAAACGGAACATTTCGCGAAGATCTGTATTACCGCCTGAATATCATCAAAATCATTATTCCGGCGTTAAGGGAAAGACCTGAGGATATCCCTCCGCTCATTGACTACTACATCGAGAAATATTCCAACCAATTCAACATAAAGCATCTTGATAAACCGGCAGCACCGGTCATGGAAAAACTGGTGGCTTATCACTGGCCGGGCAACGTACGTGAACTACAAAATGTTTTAAAACGCTATATGGTCATTTGCGATTGGGATGAAATCGTCAGTGAACTCGATTTCAACGGCAGCATGCAGCCGGAAACACCGGCAGCAACAAAACCCGACCATGTCGGTGCGATAAAAATGTCCGACCTTATCGACCTAACCGGTGAGTACTCTCCGGAAAATCCCGCCTTTTCGCTGAAGAAAGTCAAGAAGACGATTCTGGACCGCGTCGAAAAAGAAGTCATCGCCCAAGTATTGCAGCAAAAAGGATGGAATCGAAGCAAAGCCGCCAAAACCCTGAAAATAAGTTACAAAACACTGCTTTACAAGATAAGCGACCTCAACATTCTGCCCCCCAAAAACTACAATAACACTTCCGATTAGACCGTCTACTACAAATGGGATAGATCGTATTTTGAGATAAGACGAGAAAGGTAGGTTCGTTGAATGTCCATTATCTTGGCGGCCTTGCTGCGATTGCCGCCGGTGTAGTCCAAATTCATCGATATAAATTCCTTCTTGAACACATTCAACGCTTCTTGGAGCGTTAAACCGACCTGCAAGCCGGGGAAAGTTGCCTTCATGCTGTGAATGGGCAGGTCTTCCGGTAAAATCTCCTCGCTGTTGCCCATCACCACGGCCCGCTCTAGCGCATTGCTCAATTCGCGGACATTGCCCGGCCATTCATAATTCAGCATCTTTTCAACGGCTTTTTTGGATATCTTCAGATTCGGCAGTCCGCGTTCTTTTTTGAATTGATCCACAAAATACTCGGCCAACAGCGGTACATCTTCCATGCGTTCGCGCAACGACGGCATCTGCACTTGAACGACATTTAACCGGTAAAAGAGATCCTCGCGGAAATTGCCGTCCTCAACCTCTTTTTGAATGTTGCGATTGGTCGCGGATATCACCCGCACATCAACCGATATCGGCGTATTGCCACCGATGCGGTAAAACACGCCCTCCTGCAATACCCGCAACAACTTGGCCTGCATGCCGACGTTCATTTCGCCGATTTCATCCAAAAAAATCGTACCGCCATCGGCCAGTTCGAATTTGCCGATCTTGCGGCCCAACGCACCGGTATAGGCGCCTTTTTCGTGCCCGAACAATTCATCTTCAAGCAGGGACTCAGGCAAGGCCGCGCAATTCAATACAACCATCGGCTTTTCCTTACGCGGTCCGGCGCGATGAATCAGCCTTGCCAGCAATTCCTTACCAGTACCGCTTTCGCCCAAAACCAGCACACTGGTTTTTGAATTGGCGACTTTAAACGCATCGGTTAGCACCTTCTTCAGCGCCTTGCTTTCGCCGATGATCTGGTACTTGTGTCCCAACTCCTCCTTTAAATCCTCGTTTTCCTGCTTGACCTTGGCAATATCCTGGGCATTGCCGATCGCCTTGGCGGCTAAATCGGCATACACTTCAAGCAAATTCATATCGCTGGGCTGAATCGCGCTGCCATCTTTTTTATCGATGATCTGGACAACCCCTATGGTTTGTGCCCCCAGCTTCATCGGCACACAGGCGATAGACCGGGTTTGATAGTCCAGGGCCTCACTTATGTCCTTATACCAGCGCGGCTCCGTGCGAACGTCGGGAATCAGCAACGGTGTACCTTCCTGAGCGACATGACCGGCTATCCCCTGCCCCAGCGGCACTTCGTACGCCTTTACTTCTTTCGCTTTTTCTCCGGTGGCAACCTTGAAATAGAGACGTTTGGTTTTGTGATCCAGCAGCATCAAAGATCCGGCATGGGCGTCAATCATCTTGGCCGCGGTTTCGATGATAAGCTCCAACAGTCGATCCAAATCATGAACCGAAGTTACCCAGTTGGAAATCTCCTTAAGTCGATCGATGGAATTATGCATACTTTCAACTTTGATGGTCATATCACATTACCTAATTTTAAATGTCGGATACCGTAAGGTGTGATGAAACGATTTGCACTAAATTATAACTAAGGATACTAGGGGTGTCAAATCAAAGGATATTTCAACTTTTAAATTACAACCGGGACAGGACCTCCCGGGCCTTGCCCGCTTCGGGGAAATTCGGATTCAGACTGAGCGCCTTTTGCAACGCGGCGCGGGCACGCACGACGTCTCCTTTCTTATGGTAAGCCAAACCTAAATGATAATGAACCGTGGGGTTGCCGGGGATTTTGGCAAGACTGTCATTGAACTCGCTGATGGCGCTGTCATAAAGCCCTTTTCGAACATAAACCCAGCCCAGCGTATCCATAATGTTCGGATCATCCGCTTTTTTTTCCTTGGCCATCCGCGCCAGACGCAAGGCTTCATCCAGATCCTTGTTCTGCTCGGCAAGCAGATACGCCAAGTTATTGGCGGCGGGCACGAAATTCGGATCGATATCGATTGCGGCGCGGTAGTGTTTTTCAGACATTGCGGTCTGTTTCTGCATGTCGTAAATCGTTCCGAGCAGCATATGTGGTGCGGCCTGATTGGGATTTTTTGCCAGCATCCGCTCGTATTGGGCGATCGCCTTGGCTTCGTTTTTATCCGCCAGATATATTTTGGCCAGAGCATAGTAGGGCGGCATGAACGCCGGATTTTTGGCCAGGGCCTGTTCAAATGCATTGATTGCCGAGGCTTTTTCCCGTTGGGCGAAAAACAGTTTGCCTTTTAAATTCCAGAATACCGCCTGAGCCGGCGGCGACAGCCGGTTTGAATTCAGTTGCCGGTCGCACAGATCCAGAGCCGTTTGAAAATCTTTTTTGATCGCGTAAAGCCCGATAATTTCGGTATGGGCATCAAGCAGCCGGGGATTGATTTCCAAAACCTTTTCAAACTGTTCCAAGGCCGCGTCAAACTGCCGCAAACGGCGCTGCAGGAGGCCCAACTGGAAATGAGCGGTCGGATTACGCGGATAGTCGCGGGTCAGCCGGGCAAAGGCAACACGGGCCTCTTCGTATCTGCTTTCGGCCATATAAGCCTTTCCAAGAAGTAAACGGGCCTGATAATGCTCCGGCGAACGGCGCAGAACATTCTCGCAGTGTTGGCGGGCCAAACCGAACTCACGGCTGCGCAGATAAATTTCAGCCAGAAGCATATGGGGTTTGAGGGTCGCCGGATTCAACTCAACCGCTTTCACCAAAGCGGATTTGGCGTGTTTGGCTTCTCCCAACGCCAGATTCACCACTCCCTTGAAGTACCAGATACGATCGGAATTCGGCTCTTCACGCCCCAATTCGTCGAACAGATCCCGCGCCGCTGTATATTCACGTTTATGAATCAACCACTCACCTCTTAAAACACGCGTCGGGAAATAATTGGGTCGTTCCTCCAAAATAGCCTCGATAAACTCGGCGGCCTTATCGACATCCTGGTGATTCAGGTGAAAACGGGCCAACGCGTCCCTTACCCGAAAATCCTTAACGTTAAGTGACAAAGCCGTCTCATACTGTGCCAGGGCTTTGTCTTTTTGACCGCTGAGATCATAGAACCGTGCTGTGGCCATATATGGCTTGACCTTGTCCGGCGCAGCCTCGATGGCCTGCAAATAGGCTTGCTCGGCTTTATCGGCCTGGTTGGCGCCCGTATAAAACTGCCCTAGAACCAAGTATAAATTCATGTTGTCCGGCTTTTGAGCGATGGTTTCCGTTAAAACGGCTTCGGCTTTGTCCAGCATGCGATGTCGATTGTAAAAACCGAAAAGAGCCAGCCGGGAACGCGACGCCTGCGGATCAATGCCAATGGCGCGGGTCAGTAATTGTTCCGCACGCCCGGTTTCGCCACGCAGTTCCAAAAGCCGTGCCAAACCGAGATAGGCGCGGGTCTGTTGCCCATCAATATCGATTATCGCGTTATAGACTCCCTCGGCGTCCGTGAATTTTTTCCTGGCGCTCATGGCGTTGGCGCTCAGGTACAAAGCTTCGATGTTTTCAGGCTCGGCTTTCAGCACCTGAGCGATTTTCGCTTCCGCCTTGTCAAGCTCCTTGCCGAGCATATGGAAGGTGGCCAGTCGCAACTGCACCGCAGTATTTTCCGGAAGCAGTTTTTCCAAAGTCAAATAGGTGTTGAAGGCCTCACGGGCACGCCCCAGCTTCAGATAGGTCTCCCCCAACAACAGGTGGGCATCGGTATACCGGGCATCCAGCTTGATGGCGTTCTTCAATTCAATTTCAGCGCTTTTGAACTCATTTTCCTGAAAAAACGCATCGGCTTTTTGATAGTGCTCCATTTTCTTTTCGTCGTCAGACGCACAGGCTTGGAAAAGTAAAAGCATGGCACAAAAAACAAACACCCATTTCTTATGATACGGCATGGTCAAACCTCCACGCTGGAGAAAAAATAGGGATTAAAACGCGAGCGCGGCCCGGCCTTATTACAGGTCCGGCGCAAGTGGTGTCGATAAGGGCACTGGCAAGCAACATATAAAAGCCACCAGCGAATGTCAACGCAAGCCGGTGGTTTAACAGGGCAATCGCATTTGGAAACTAGGAAAGTAAAATCTGTAGAAAGCGATATCGAATTATATAAAAAAAATTAACCAATTTTGAGAATACACATATCCACATTTTGTCAAATCATGTGACAAAATATGTCGTTTTTTGCACCTCGAACAGGTCGTCTCTTTTATAACAATCCGCAAATATTACAAAAAAAGATTC
>JANQIE010000126.1 GCA_028282295.1 Desulfobacterales bacterium
AACGCTCGCGCCGGAACCGCTGGGAACGCTCGCGCCGGAACCGCTGGGAACGCTCGCGCCGGAACCGCTGGGAACGCTCGCGCCGGAACTACTGGGAACGCTCGCGCCGGAACTACTGGGAACGTTTGCATCGGTCCCGCTGGGAACGCTGGCCCCGGAACCGCTCGTTGCGCTGGCCTCGGAACCGGAAGTGCGGGTATTTTCAGCAGATTGGGAGCGTTGCCGTTCTTTAGTGACCGGCGGTTTGGGCGAATTCGTACCGCTTGGCTCGTCGTTGTCGGGCTGTGTTCGCTTTTTGTACTGTTGTTCTTTCGGAACGCCATCAACATCTTGTTTGCGTTGTTCTGGGTCACTATTCGGCTGCTTTTTTTCTTTTTGCGTTTCTGCATTGGCTGCCGGGTTTGTCTCTTTTTTATCTGCTTTTTCCTGGCGCTGCGTTTTCGTATTTGACCCACTACTGCTTTTTGATTTATCTACACTTTTACCCATTTGTTTTCTCCTTTTGATGTATGAAATACTTGTTATTGGTCAATGTGAAGTTATTTTTGCGCGAACCCATAGGCATTTGTGCGATATCTCCTGAATTCCCGCCGCAGGTTACCCCGTGCTTGATACGGGATGACCTGCAGCGGGAGTCCAAGAGATTTCCCAAAATGCCCAAATCGCTTATTCCGGCGGATCGCCGCAACGCAAGTGTGCTTTACAAATTTTCATAACCTGACGGCTACGGGCTTTAGTCCTGCCTTACGATCCGTAATACTTTTTATCTAAAGCCCTGAATTACATCTCTCTTGCGTTGCTGAAAAAGTAGCAAATACCTGAGCTGATGCATTGTGTTGTTAGTTTGTGTTCATCCTGAGTTGTTGAGCTAATCATGATAGATAGGGATAATCCTGAAGGCTCGCGCAAAAATGATTTCACATTTTTGCGCGAGCTCTTAAGACCACGGAAAGATAATAAGAAGTTATCCTTGCGCTATTTTGTAACTACTGGATCTCACTTTTGATGTAAATCAGGGAATCCCTGAATATACGGCTCGGAATCCCTGAATATGCGCCTCGAAATCCCTGAATATACGCCTAAAACTGGAAACCAAGGTTACCAGAACCACGCAATTCAACAGGCCAAACGACACAAACCACCGCAATGCCGGCTTGTCTTGATTGCCCCCAACGTTGCAAAAGTCGGAGGACTCCAAAAAAAAACTCTCCTTCCAGTACCGGAGGAGAGTTTTTGTTTTAGAGCAGCAGTAAAAAAAGTTGTCTGCTGCTTTTTTTTAAAATAGTGTGAGCCGTGGCGGAACTTTACGGCTATAATCCGTGGGGACACCTTCTACATTTTTCAGCGGTGTCTGTTCGGCAATATCGGGCCTTTCCACGACCGCAAGCCCGGTTGATATTTGTAAAATCTGCTCTGTCGGAGGTACTGTGGGTGATTGGATTATATCTATCATTGCAATTCTCCTTTTTGGATGCACCATGTTTTCCAGCACACGGTCCGGATGTTGTTGATTGGTACAAATTTCGCGCTACAAATGCATGCCGTAAAAGAGTCGTCGTCTTTGCAACAGGCTCTTGTCCGCTTGGTCAAAATACTTGATTCTTATGAGGTAGCGAACGTGAGATTGATTCCAAAGCGCTTTAATATACATGTAAGGATGCGGGAATGACCCGTCAATTCAGGGAAAACCTGAAAATTGGGTTCGAAAAACCTTAATGCGGTGTTCCACAATCGCACAGTCAGTGAGGAGGGGGACTATTTCAATTCAGCGATCGCTTTCAATTGGGCAATGACTTTCTGATTGCAGGCACGCTTTTTCAACGATATGCGGATGAATTTGTTGCTTAAACCATTGAAATTGGAGCAGTCACGGATCAGGATTTTTTGCCGGGCCAGGTACTCCTGAATCCAGCCGGCTGTCAGGTCACGGTCCGCCCCCAGGCGGACCAGGAAAAACGACGTGACGGAGGGCAATGCGGTCATGTGGGGCACATCGGCCAATGCGGCCAGAAACTGTTTTCTTTCCCCGGCGAGAAAGGTGTGCGTTTGTTCAAGAAACGATCGCACGCCCCCAAATTCCGTCATCAAATAGTTGACCGCAACATGCGCCAGACTGTTGACCGCCCACGGCAGGCGATAGTGTTCAAACCGGTCAATAAGTTCGGCCGGGCCAACGATAAAACCGATCCGCAAACCGGGGATGCGAAAAATTTTCGACATGGAATGCAGCACGACAACATTGGTCAAACCGCGCCCCAGCACGCTCGCCGCGTCCTGCTCGTCGGCAAACGGCATGTAGGATTCGTCAATAACAAAAACGGTGTGCGGTGCCTGCCGGCACAACCAGATCAATTTAGCGGCCGTGAGAATCGTGCCGGTCGGATTGTTGGGATTGCAGATAAAAACGGTGTCAAAAGCGCCCGCTGTCGCGGCGAGCTTATGGACATCAACCTGAAAACCGTCCGAGGCATCGCCCCGGAAATACGTGTGGGCAACGCCGAACATGGCACACGCATCGGCGTAATCCGAATAGGTCGGTCCCACAATCAGCACCTTGCGGCTGTTCAAGGCGACCGGCAGCGTATAAATCAACTGGGTGGTCCCGTTGCCGGCGAGAACACAGCCGGGATCGATATCATAAAAACCGGCGAATTTAGCAATAATTGTTTCCGCCCCGGCCTCGGGCAGGGCCGTGATCGCGTTCAGGTTGCGCGCCAATACCTGTCGCAGCCCCGGTACAGGCCCCAGGGGATTTACGTTGCTGCTCATATCGATAATGTCGGCCGGCGCGCAGTCAAGTTGCCGCGCCAAAGCGTATATGTCTCCGCCATGTCCGGTAATCATCTTAAATTATCCTCCAAACGGCGCCGGTCACGCGACGTAGTAAAATGCGGTCCCCACCACGATCAGACTCCCGATACGCCAGCTTTGCCCCAACAGTAAAAGCTGCAACCCCATTTTAGGCGCAAAAATGCCCATGTAGCGGGGCAGTTGATGGCGCACGGCGCGGATCGGAAAGGCGATGATGTTGCCGATGAGCAGGGCGATCACGGTCTGCTTCACGGTCAACACACCGGCATCCATCAACGCGCCGGCAGCGGCAAACCCGGACGTGAACTCGGCGGCAAAGCTCAACACCACCAGCGAGAGCGACTCCACCGGTATGACGGCACTGGTTGCAAATTGCGCCATCCAGGTGCGAGCCGCGGCAAAGACCCCCAGGCTGTTGACCAGAAACACGGCAATGTAAATCGGCACAATGTAGACAGTCACGCCGGACAGGCGCCGGGGAAGTTTTTGCGACACAATTTGCCAAAACGCCACGGACCGCTTGGGCGCGGTATCCGGGAGCGGCTCGTACGCGCCGGACCGGGCTGCAACCTGCATGGCGGGGTTCAGGTGTCCGTACACCAGAAAACCGAAGGTTCGCAGCACCACCGCGACAAATGTAATTAGAAAGTACAACCCGCCGGCCCAGCCAGTGAGCGGAATGACAATAAAAAAGGTCGTGGGCAGGTGTAGAAAAAAAGCCGGGAACTGATTGATGAAATTGGACAGAAAAAGCTGCTTGCGGCTGATGTTACCTTCCTGGTAGTAATCGAGCAGCATGGCGTTGGCGGTCACGCCGGAGACAAACGCGGCCATGAAGGCGGCGGCGCAGCGATCCCCCAGACGGCCGAAGCGAAAAAAGGGCCGTGCCGCCCAGGCCAGCATGCCGGTCCAGCCGGAGGCTTCGAGAAGCTGTCCGACAAACAAGCCCACCATGATAAAGCCCATCAGACGCGCAAGCGGCCACAGCAGCCGGGCGGCGGCAAGCTGTAGCGTAAGTCCGTCAATCCAAAGCAGCCCGCCTGCGAGCATGGCGATGGAAATCGCAACCGAGACCGTCAGCCGTTTGCCGTTAAACCTAGTCTTGCGATGTGTCATGTTCGGATTGCTTCTTGGCAATAATCAACGTCCAGTAATCCGGCGGCATGGCCTTGAGTTCCTGCATGTTGCGGATGATTTTTTCGTCCGGCAGGCCGCATTTATTGATTCCCACGCACTTGACGTAGGAAGGATTTTCTTCGATGGCGGCGGTGATGTCTTCGATGTTCCGATAGGCTTTTAAAACCACGAGATTCTCCGGCTTGCCGTTCAGGTGCCGCACCTGGGCCCCGCCCTGGTTGCCCGAAACGATCAACAGGGACTCGTCACCCTCCACCAGCGGGGTATTGAGACCGGCGGCGGCGGCCTGATAGGAAGTAATTCCCGGAATGGTTTTGATGCGGATGTGCGGCGCAAGGGTTTGCACATTGCGCACGACATACCCATAGGTGGAGTACGTCATCGAGTCGCCCAGGGTGACAAAGGCCGCGTCTTTGCCCGCCTCCAGGGTTTGCACCACGGTCGCCGCGTTGTCCCGCCAGGCTTGGCGGGCCACCTGCCTGTCGCGGGTCATGGGAAACCGCAGCATCGCCACTTGGGTTGTCGGCGGGATGTACTGCCGGACGATATTGACGGCCAGGCTGTAATCGTTTTTGGTGGACGACGCCGCATAAACAACATCCACCTGTTTTAAAATATTGACCGACTTTACCGGTATCAGTTCCGGATCGCCCGGTCCCACGCCGATACCGAAAAGCGTTCCTGCTGGTGTCTCCATGGTCCCCCCAAATCAAGCTGCCTGTTGTGCCAACGCCATTTTAATCAAGGCGTTCACCACACTGGCCGCCACGTTCGAGCCGCCCTTGCGGCCGGTGTTCGAAATAAACGGAAAATCGGTTTCGATCAACGCCGCCTTGGATTCGGCCGCGTTCACGAACCCGACCGGCAGGCCGACAACCAGGGCCGGACGCGCCGTACCCGCCTGCATGCAGTCGAGCAAGTGCAACAACGCTGTCGGGGCGTTGCCCACCACGTAAATGCCGCCGGCCATCAGGTCCAGCGCCGCCTGAACCGCGGCCTGGGCCCTGGTGGTGCCGGCTTGTGCGGCAGCCGTTGCAATTTGCGGTTCGGCAATCAAACAACGCGCCTTGCCGCCAAAGCGTTTCAAATCATAGCCGCGGATACCGATGCGGGCCATGTTGGTGTCGGTGATAATCGGCTTGCCGCTGCGGATCGCCGCCAGCCCGGCCGCAACGGCATCCGGGTGAAACCGGGCTGTTTGCAGGTACTCGAAATCGGCCGACGTGTGAATCATGCGGCGGACAATCGGCCACTGGGCCGCTGAAAAATCATGCGGTCCGGCTTCCGCGTCGATAATTTTAAAACTCTCTACTTCAATCTCTTCGGGTCGCATTTAGGTTTCCTTGTTTAGCGGCCTGTGGTTTCAGGGCTGTCGCGCGCCCCTGAACACCGCCGGATACAAAATCTCACCAATAACCTGAATACCGGCCAACAGCCTGAGTGTTGGTCTTGAGACGATCTGTTCATCGATAATGCCGATGTTGTTTTGACGGACCGCCTTGATCAATTCAAAACCGGGTTCGTTTTTGATGACGGCCGGGGTGGGCCGGTTCATCGCACCGAACTGCGCCAAATAGACATCGATCCGCGCACCTTGGGCCAACAGGCGCTCCTTGCCGTAAAAAGCGATATTGGTACCGCGCACCGCCGTTGCGTCGGCGGCCACGTTGATACCACCGGCGGTTTCCAGGGCAAAGATGGCCATGGCGTCGGGTGTGAAGGTCTTCATCTTGTCGTGAACCGCTTCGAAGTACACCCGCTTCTTCGGCCGGATGGTGCTGACCCGTTGCCGGTAACCGTCCACGGCTTCCTTGAAGGACGCGATCATGGTTGCGGCCGCCTCCCGCCGTCCGGTCAGCAGACCGAGTACTTCCCAATACACATACATCTGCGCCACCGAGCCGGGTTGCAGCGACACCACGGTGATGCCGTGTCTTTCCAGACGGGCCACCAAACGGGCGTAGCCGCGCTCGATCATGGGCCGAATCAGAACCAGGTCCGGGCGCGCGGCCAAAAACTTCTCCGGGTCGTCGTGGTACGAGAACACGGGCTTTTGCCCGGCTTGGGGCGGATAGGCTGCGTTGCGCTCAACCCCCACAATTTGAGTGTCCAGGCCTAACGCGAACAGGTTTTCCGTGTGCGCGCCGTAAAGTGAGATAACACGCTCAAACGGCTGCGTCATGCGAATGGATCGCCCGTTATGGTCGATGATCCGCACGCCGTTCTTAATCTGCAACGGCGCGGCACCCGGGAAAGACAAACCCGGCATGACAACACACAGTAGCGCACCTAAAACGATGCGACCGTACTTCCAACCGTTTCCCGGCATCATTATCTCCCCAGCTCAATCTGGTGGGCATGGCCCACCCTAAAATTCTACCCGACGGCAATAGCAGGTAGGGTGGGCCGTGCCCACCAACCCGATTATCTCCTGAACACCACTTGGCAGGCGTCGATGTACGGTTCAAAGGCGATCTTGCTGTCCACCTCGAAAACCGTGCGGATCGTCGCCGCGTTCAACACATCCGCCTTGGCGCCTTGCGCGGCCACGGCGCCGTTTTTCAGGAAAATCAGGTCGTCGCAGTAAATCGCGGCCAGGTTGATGTCCTGAAAAACAGCGACGGCGGTGCCGCCTTCCTGTTTGACTTTGGCCGCCACCAGATTTAACAAGTCGATGGTGTGCCGGATATCGAGGTTGGAAGTGGCCTCGTCCATCATCAGGACCGGCGTTGCCTGCACCAGGGCGCGGGCAAAAACGACCCGCTGACGCTCGCCGCCGCTCAGCTCGGTGATGAACCGGTGGCGCAGGGCATGCACGTCGGTGCGGCGCATGACCTGTTCCACGGCTTCGATATCGGCGGCCGTGGGCCTTGCAAACCGCGCAATATACGGATAACGCCCCATCATTACAATATCTTCCACCGCAAAGGGGAAATTGATGTAAAAATTCTGCGGCACCAGCGCGATCTCCCTGGCCAACTGCTTTTTGGTGTAGGCCGCGAGCGCCCTGCCGTTGTAAGTCACCTGGCCGGCGGCCGGCGGCCGGATGCCGGCCAGTACATCGAGCAGGGTGGTTTTGCCCGACCCGTTGGGTCCCAATATGCCGTAAAATCGCCCGTGCCGGATGTGCACGGAAAGATCACGCAGAACCGGCTTGTCGGCGTAGTAAAAAGAAATCGCGTTTACGTCGAAGCCCATCAGATTGTCGCCCCCGAGCGCATTTGCCGTTTGCGGAAAATATAACAGAAAAACGGTCCGCCGATTAAGGCGGTGAGCACGCCGATCGGAATTTCACCCGGCAGGATCGCGCGTGTGACCGTATCGGCCACCAGTAGTAACAGCGCCCCGGCCAGCAGCGACGCCGGCAGCAGCTTGCGGTTGTCCGGCCCGGTGATGATACGCATCATGTGCGGCACGAGCAGTCCCACAAACCCGATGATGCCGGCGACACTGACACACACCGCCGCCACCATGGAGGCGGTGGTCAATAGCAGCAACGTCGTGCGCCGGGTGCCCACTCCCAGAGACGCGGCGGTTCGATTACCCAGCGCCAGCAGGTTGAGATCACGCGCGTAAAACAGAAAAACACCGAAACCGGCGCCCACCGCGACCGCCGTCAGGGCGACATCGGGCCAGGTTTTGGAAGTAAAACTACCCATGAGCCAGAAGATGATTACGGCCACCTGCTCGTCTGCAATATATTTCAGAAAACTGATCCCGGCAGACAGGATGGCCGCCACGATGATCCCCGAAAGAATCAGATTGTTGGAAGATAAGCCGCCGCTGGATGAAGAAAGAAAGATCACCACCACCAGCGTCAGGGCGGCGCCGGCAAACGCAAAGGCGCTGACGGAAAAAAAACCGATCAGGCTGATGTTCAACAAAAGCGCCACCGAAGCCCCGAAGGCCGCCCCGGCCGACACGCCCAGTGTATACGGATCGGCCAGCGGGTTGAGCAACAGGCCCTGAAAGACGACACCGGTAACCGCCAGACCGCCGCCCACCACGGCGCTGGTCAGGATGCGCGGCAGCCTGACATCCATCACCACCACCGACCACAGCCGTTCGGTTTCCGTGGTCGCGCCGCCTTGTGCAAACAGGTTGGCGCAAATTGTTTTGACGACCGCAGTCAACGTGATCGGCATATACCCCATCCCGCTCGCCAGCAGAACGGCCAGTCCCAACACTCCGCCCAGCAGGATGAGCTGCAGGATGGTCGCGTTTTGAAACCGGTAGTAAAATGATTTTGCCTGTGTCACCCGAGCATTCACCTTCACTCTTCTTCACCGCAACGGTGCGCAATATGCGCTGCGCGGCCTGAAAACAAAAAACCCTTCAAACCGACAATTGATTTGAAGGGCTGCACCCAGCTTCTTTACCCTTGTACGACCTGATTTTTATCGGCCACGTAAAAATCAGCACTTCATCCGCAGGCAGGTCTTCTGGCTCCCGGATCCTTCTAGTTTCCGCACCTTCCCATTGCGTTTGGTGACGCAACAGTGGCATGTGGCGGATTTCGTCCCCGGTCACAGCGGCGGGACCGCTCCCGCTTTGAACGGGATTCCCTTTTAAGCCGGTACGGCACCTGTGGTGCCAAATACGTATTTTAGATCATCCGGTTTGTCAAGGTAAGGTTTAAGACTCTTGCGGGCCGTATTGTTCGCGGATTTTGTTGACGATGGCACCGCGCTTGAGGCGGGTGCGCGGATCGGAGTGTTTATCGTTGACGATCCGGTGCAAATACTGTTTCTGATTGTCGATGGCTATCCGGTAAAGGTCTTCATCGATCTGCCAGCGGGCTTTGAAATGCAGTTGCAGATATCTGTATACCGCCCCCAAATCGTGGTCCAGGCGATGGGCGGCAAATTTATAGAAATCGACACTTTTCTGCAGAAGATCGACCTCATCCTTGAATTCACCGATTTGCCCTTCCTTGAGCTCGTGATACAAAAACAAAAGCTTTTCCAGGTAGGCCCTTTCGGACATTTGCGCCACCAGGTCGGCGGTGCCGAGCATTTGCCCCAGGGAGGCCGCGGTCTTTGAATTGAATTGCAACGATTTGATATCGACAGCGAAATCGGTGCACAATATCAAACTGCCCACCTCGGTAAGGTCGTCGGCGTTCAAGCCAAGCCGGGGGCCGCAACGCGCAACCAGGTTGATGCTGCGCAATTCGTGATTCCGGCTATGTTTGGCACCAGTGCCTTCGCGATCCCCCTCTTCCTGGATAAAACCGACATCATGAAAAAGCGCCGCAACCAGCCCCAAACAGGCCTGCTGCATGGCAACTCGCAGCCCGTCTACATGGGCCCCGTGCATCAGCCGCGCCATGGCCAGAAAGGTACGGGTGGCATGACCAAAATCATGGTAGGATGTGTTGCACGCCTTAACGCCGGGATAGCGGCCATGGTACAAATCGTCGGTGACCTTGAACGCGACGGCAACCGGCTTCGAATCAGGGGCTGGATACATCAGTGCCAGGATGGCCGTAGTCTCATCCAAAATGGCCTTCGGGGAGTTCATATCCAACAGGTTAGCCAGTTGCATTGGTATTTTCACCCAATTTACCGGGGATCGTTTGGATTTGGATGCACACGCTCAGATGCGTGCGACAACTTCGGCAAACGAAGGATCTTCCATCAAGCGCCGGGAAAACTGCAGGTATTTCTGAACAATGGATCTGATGGCAAGTTGCAAGGCATACGCCTTGACCGGTTTTTCCAACAAATAGTGCACGTTGGAGGCCACGCACATATCCACGACATCGTCGCTGGCATTGCCGGTCACCACGATGGCGTCCTCATGTGCTGACGGGAATTTCGGTTCAACCGCATCTAAAAAGAAAAAGCCGCTCTTGCCGTGCAGAAAGACGTCCACAACAAAAACGGCGATGCCGGACTCGGCGTCCAGGCAGTAGGCAATGGCCTCGTCGACATCCGAAAACGGAACAACGTTGCCCCAAGTATAGAAACGTTCGATCGTTTCTGAAATCATCGCGCAGACACTCGGTTCATCGTCAACGACAATGACGTCTAACCCAACGGACATAACATGGCCTCCCTCATTATTATATAATTGGTCTCAAACCGACGGTTCCGGCAACCTGCGACGCGCTGTGGTAGCGGCTCTGCCACCGCCGCGACAATCCGAACAGCCGGTAACTTCAAATTATAGGTGTATCACGCCATGGTGTCAAATAATATTCATCGTAAGATCAGGCCGTTGGCCCGGTTTACAACCATTTCCGCACGCAAAAAAATATTTACAAACAAAGTTTGATCCGCTATGAGAGAGCTTTGATCTTTCCGCTCGAAACCCACTTTTTTTAGACCTAAATATCAATTTTTAAAAGGGGATTGTATGGGCAAGGACAGTTTGCTTAAATCAACATCGAAAAAAACGAATCCGGACAAAAAGAAAGAAGAGAAGAAACCGCAAACAACCAAAAAAACGGCGACGACTAAGAAAGCGGCCCCCAAAACAAAAGCCAAGACCAAAGCGAAAACCAAAGCAAAAACCAAAACTAAAGCAAAAGCCAAGCCCAAAGCCAAGCCGTCGGTCAAATCAAAAGCAAAGAAGAAAACCGCCGCCAGGGCCAAAACCACGGCCACGGCCAAAAAAACCGCATCCCCCAAAAAAGCCGCCGCCCCAAAGCCCCCCAAAGGTAAATTAAAAATGAAAGATTTGTTATTTAAAAAATTTGAAACCGGCCATGTGCCCAAACCGATTAAAGTGACCATTGCCAAACCCGATCCAGACGCCTTCATCGCACCACCGTTCATCGATACCGAGGATGCAAGCGAACGCGCCCGTCTCAAGAAAATCCTGTTTCGCAAAATCAGCCTGGCGGATGCGGCCCCACCGGAACCCGCAAAGGCCGAGCCGCCCGAACCGCAAACGCCGCCCGCCCCCCCGGTCGAAGCAAAAGCGGCCGCCGTACCCGAAGTTAAGAAACCGGCCCCTGAGGAACCGGCGCAAACCGAAACCAAACCCGAAGTTGAGAAACCGGCCGCTAAAGAGCCGGCGCAAACGCCGATCGCCGAACCCGAAGTAGAAGCCCAAGCCGAGCCGGCACCCGAAATCGCACCGGCGGCGCCGGAAGCAAAAAAAGAACAGGCCCCACCCGCGCCGGAACCCCAGGTCGCCTATGAGTCGGGAGAACCCGAATTCACCGATCCGATGGGCAACATGCTCAAGTATATGATCGCCGGTGTCGCGGCCCTTTTTGTGCTGATCATCGGCGCCAGCCTCGTCAACATGTCCAAATACTACGTCGCGCCGCAAAACGGCGGTGTGCAGATTCGTCAGGGCACTTTCGCTCCCATCGGCGAGAAACAGCTTGTATTGCTGCCGGGAATGCCGATGCCGCCCCAACCACAGGCCGTTTACAGTAAAAAAGAGCTTTTCCCGCTGATCTACAATCATTTTCGCGATAAAGCCGACGCCTTGTCGAATGTCAGTGGCATGCCGGATTTCGAGGGTGTCAAGGCCACCTTGTCCCAGGCCCTGGCCTATGCCGTCACCAACGAGGCGCGCGGCGAGATTTACGACCGCATCACCGGTATCGATTTCATGATCAGGGTTCATAAAGCCGATGTGGCCATGAGCCGTGGCGATATGGACAGCCTCGACATTGCCGTCGGCCATTTGCAGGACGCCATGGCGCTGGACCTGGCAGCCTATCAAACCCAAATGGTCAATGCCAAGCTGGCCGCCGCCGAGGGTAAAATCGCCGCGCTGGAAAAACAAGCCGCTGAAGCCGAAGCCGAAGCCAAGGCCAAGGCCGAGCTTGAAGCCGCCGACGAAGCAACCCAAGAAGGGGCCCAGCAAGAATAAACATCGACGCAACGGGCGGCCGGTACGATTAACGGCCGCCCGGCAACAACGCAACTCCCGTCAACCAAATTCCAACACCGGCCCACAAATGCCTGTAAAACCGGAACCCGAAGCCGGTCGGCACAACCTCTTTGCTCCCAACACATTTGCCGCCAACTGAATCAGGAGCCGCAACGTCTATAACGAAACAAATCAGACAGGAGACCGGTATGAAAAAACTGCTTGTCCTTTTGATCCTCTTAGCCGGCATGCCGCCCCTGGCCGCCGACACCTTTCCCCCCGCACAATGGCGTGACGCCCCGAATCCCATCGCCGGCCCCGACGCCTATGTGGGCGGTGAAATTTCAATCTTTGCCGGTCAATACCCCAAAAGCCTGAACTACTATCTGGACAACAGCACCCAGGCGTCCGAAATATTCGGCAACCTCTATGAAACCCTGCTGTCAATCCATCCGGTGACGCTGGCGGATGAGCCGAGTCTGGCCGCGCGCTGGCAAATCTCGAAAGACAAAAAAACTTTCACCTTCTATCTGGACAAAACCGCCCGCTGGAGTGACGGCAGCCCCATTACGGCTGAAGACGTACGCTGGACCTACGACACCATCATGAACCCCAAAAACCTCACCGGTGTTCACAAAGTCAGCCTGGAAACCTTTCACCCGCCCAAGATCATCGACCGGTATACAATTCAATTCACGGCCAGGGAGATCCACTGGCGCAACCTGCGCGCCGCCGGCGGTTTTCAGATCCTGCCGAAAAAAGCCTTTGCCGGCAAGGATTTCAACAAAATCAATTTTGAGTTCCCCGTGATTTCGGGCCGCTACAAAGTCGGGCAGATCAATGAAGGGGTGTCCATCAAGCTTGAACGCCGCGACGATTACTGGGACCGGAAATCAAAACGGGCCCAAAACACGAGCAATTTTCAGACCCTGAAATACAATTTCATGGCCGACCGCAACAACGCCTGGGAATCGTTCAAAAAGGGTGGGATCGATCTTTTTCCGGTCTACACCGCCCGGCGCTGGATCAAGGACGCCAAGGGGCCCAAATTCGACAACAACTGGATTGTCAAGCAACGGGTTTACAACCACCGTCCCATGGGGTTTCAGGGGTTTGCCATGAACATGCGCAAAGCGCCCTTTGACGATGTGCGCGTGCGCAAGGCCATGGCTCATCTGGTGGACCGGGAGAAAATGAACCGCACGATCATGTACAACCAGTACTTCATGCACAAATCCTACTATGAACACCTTTACTCCAAAAAACACCCCTGCCCCAACCCGGTTATCCGCTTCGACAAGCAAAAAGCCAGGGAACTACTCAAGCAGGCCGGCTGGATCGCCAACCCCAAAACCGGGTGGCTGGAGAAGAACGGCCGGTCCTTTGCTTTCAGATTCCTGACCCGTGATCCCACCAGCGACAAATTCATCGCCATTTTCGCGGAAGATCTCAAGGACGTGGGCATCAAGCTGACCATCGACCGCAAGGACTGGGCCGCCTGGGTTCGTGACATGGATGAATTCAACTACCAGATGACCTGGGCCGCCTGGAGCGCCGGTATTTTCCCGGACCCGGAAGGGATGTGGGCGTCCAAGGAAGCCAGGCGCAAAAGCGGCAACAACATCACCGGTTTTGAAAGTAAAAAAGTCGATGCCCTGATCGAGAAACAGAAAAGTATTTTCGATGTCCAGAAGCGCAATGCCATCGTGCGTGAAGTCGACCAGTTGATTTACAAGGAGTTCCCCTACATCTTGTTGTGGAACATCGACTACAAGCGCCTGCTGTACTGGAACAAATTCGGAACCCCCGAGTGGGTCCTTTCCAAATTCGGCGATGAAAGCGCGGCCTACGCTTACTGGTGGCTGGATGAAGATTCGGCGGCCGATCTGGCGCAGGCACAGATCGACCAAATTGCCTTGCCGCCCAGGGACGCGACGATCTATTTCGACGAACTGTTCGCCCAATAAGGGCCAAAAAGGAGACCAACCAATGACACTGCTAGCGGTCGACCAGGAAAAGTGCAGGCGTGACGGAATTTGCACAACCGTCTGTCCGGTGGGCATTATCACTCAAAAAAGTGAACAGGACTTTCCCCAACTGATCGAAGGTGGTGAAGAGTTATGCATTCACTGCGGCCACTGCGTGGCGGTCTGTCCGCATACCGCGATGAGCCACCAGAGCGTGCCGGCCGCCGACTGTCCCCCCGTAAACAAAGACTGGCTGCTGTCGCCCGAACAGGCTGAACACTTTCTGCGCAACCGCCGTTCCATCAGGGTATACAAAGACAAAGCCGTACCGCGGGAAGTACTGGCGCGCCTGATCAAAATTGCGCGCCACGCCCCTTCGGGCCACAACCGGCAACCGGTAAAATGGCTGGTTGTTTACAGTGCGGAGGATGTTCAGCGGCTGGCGGGCATGGTCATCGACTGGATGCGGCATTTAATCAAGGAGCAATCGCCGTTGGTCGCCATGTTGCATCTCAAGCGGGTGGTGGCCGGATGGGAAGCCGGCATCGATCCGGTCAACCGCAACGCACCCCACCTGATCATCGCCCATGGCGACAAAGAAGACAGCACCGTGCAAACCTCCGGCACCATCGCCCTGACCTACCTGGAGCTGATCACCACCGCCTTTGGACTCGGCGCCTGCTGGGCCGGTTTTTTCCATGCCGCCGCCCTGTTCTGGCCGCCTTTGCAAAAAACCCTGAAACTGGCTGAAGATCAAATTATCTGCGGCGCCATGATGGTCGGCTATCCCAGATTCAAGTATCACCGTCAGCCGGTGCGCAAGGAACCGGAGATTAGCTGGCGGTAGGCGGCGTCCATCCGGAAAGAGCATCTTTCAGAGCTCGGGTAAAAATAATCTGCTATTTCCGGATGGCCCCTCGCGCTCCTTTTTTTTGCAACATGAAACTCCCTTTTTCACCATCGGTGCTTTCCCAGAATCCTTCAGCTTTTGATTCTTGCGTATTGAAAACAATACGGATTCTCTCTCCGGGTCTATATCTGCCATCTGAAAAACTTAAGTTTAAAATTTTGGGGTCAATCTTCTGGTTGGGTTTATAATACGCAGTGATTCTGTTGTTTGATACTAGACCTTTAAATTCCGCAACGTAGGTTTTACCGGCATAATATGGACTGAATGCAGAAAAGCTAATCGCTACAGGCACTTTCAGCATTTGTCCATTTTTTAGATTTTTAGGTATCATTGTATAAATATTTCCATTGGCTCGAGATACCTTTTCGCTTTTCCATTCTCCCGTCCATAAATCAGAGGAAGGGTACGCCATTTCGAATTCTTGATGAATACTAGCGCACCCAACTACAAGAAAACTAAAGAGTAAAACCAACTTAATGCCAAAGTTTTTCATACCTTCTCCTTTATTCGATGCCTGAGCGGATCGTTATGGATTTTCCCCTGCGGCATGCACTATTGATTATTTTTACGTGACCCCTAAGACACCACGTTATCCGCCAACCACTGATCGCTTCCGCAATTGGCCCGGAGGTACAAAAAAACATTTGTCACCCCGGCGAAAGCCGGGGTCCAGGATCAAAACGATGTTTACCTTGTGAACACAATTGCATGTTGAAGCTTGACGGCTATGGGCTTAAAGCCCCTGCACGACATTTCTTCGACTCAGAGGAAACAACTCAAAACGCCAGGCTCTGCCACCGAGCAGGTTGGCCTGCCCTCGTTTGAGTTTGCGGGCTGAGGAGCCGCATAAGGTAAAATTCAGCCCCCGATTTTCGATCAGCCAGTGGACCTCTTGGAAGGTTTTTCAAGATTACGCCTTCAAACACCACACCTGATGCTCGGCGGTGCCGCGCGGTTCGGGAACGCGGTCGCGGCAGACCGCGTCACTTTGATCGCAGGCATCGTAGTAGCGGCAGCCGGTGGCGTTGCTTGCGGGTGTTAGATCGATGTCATCCCTGACCAGCCCTGCTTCGCGGTTGCGGCCGGCCACCGGCACCGCGGCGATCAGTTTGCGGGTGTAGGGATGCAGCGGCTTGTTGATCACGTTGGCGGTCAGCCCCATCTCCACCAGACGGCCGGCATGCATCACGGCCACCCGGTCGGCTATGTGGCTGACCACACTCAAATCGTGGGAGATGAACAGGTAGGAAAGCTGATGGCTGTCGCGCAGGTCCATCAGCAAATTGATTATCTGGGCCTGCACCGATACATCCAGGGCGCTGACCGGTTCGTCACAGACGATAAATTCGGGGCGCATGGAGATGGCCCGGGCAATATTGATCCGCTGGCGCTGGCCGCCTGAAAACTCGTGCGGATAGCGGTAGATCGCCTCTTTGTCCAGCCCCACCTCCACCAGCAAACGCCGGGCGTGTTCTTCCCGGCTGCCGTCGAGCAGCTTGAACTCGGCCAACCCTTCGGTGATGATGTCCAGGATGTTCATACGCGGATTGAGCGAGGACAGCGGGTCTTGAAACACGATCTGCATGCGCCGGCGCATCTCTTGTTGTTGCGGCCCGCTCAGAGCCAGGATGTCCTGGCCGTCGAAGAGAATTTGACCGCTGTTCGGTGTTTCCAGCCCCATCAGGGTGCGGCCCAGGGTGGTCTTGCCGCAACCCGACTCGCCCACCAGCCCCAGGGTTTCGCCCCGGTCGATAAAAAGAGAAATCCTGTCCACCGCCCGTACATGTCCCACCGTGTGCGACAAAATGCCGCGTTTGATCGGAAACCAGGTCCGCAGGGCATTGACTTCAAGCAGATGTTCGGGTTGGGGGGCAGCGGTCATGACATTAATCCTTTTTCACTCCCACGGCTCGCGCACCAGTCTGGCGGCCACAAAGCAGGCCGCCCGATGGGTGCTGTCTTCCAGGGCAAACAGATCAGGGATCTCCCGGGCACAGCGGTCGAAAGCATATTCACAGCGATCACGAAAATGACAGCCGGACGGGTAGTTTAACGGTGACGGCACGTAACCGGCGATGGCCTTGAGCCGGTCGCTCTTCTTGGTCAGCTTCGGAATGGAACGCAGCAACCCCCGCGTGTAGGGGTGCGCCGGGTGGTCGAATAATTGTTCCTTGGTGCCGCTTTCCACGATTTTCGACGCATACATGACCATCACCCGGTCGCACATTTCCCAGACCACACCCATGTCATGGGTGATCAGCAGAATCGAGGTCAGTTCGCGGCGCATCTCCTTGATCAGTTTAAACACCTGGGCCTGGATGGTGACGTCCAGAGCCGTGGTCGGCTCGTCGGCAATGATCAGATCCGGGTCGAGCATCAGGGCCATGGCGATCATCACCCGCTGTTGCATGCCCCCGGAGAGCTGATGCGGATACGCCTGCAATCGCTGGCGGGGATTGGGAATGCGCACTTTTTCCAACCACTGGGCGGCCGTGTCCAGGGCCTGCTGTTTGTCGATCCTGCGGTGCATGCGCAACACTTCGGCCAACTGGGTGCCGATGCGCTGCAGGGGCGACAGGGCCGACAGCGGTTCCTGGAAGATCATGCTGATGGCTTGCCCGCGGATATTGCGCAGGTCCGCGATATCGAGCGCGGCCAGATCCCGGCCGTTAAATTGGATCCGCCCGCTGGTGATATAGCCGGGCGGCGACGGGATCAGACGCACGATGCTCAGCGCAGTGACCGATTTGCCGCAACCGGACTCGCCCACCAGGCCGACGATTTCTCCCCGCCCTACCTCAAAGGAGACATCCTGCACTGCATCGAAGGTGCCTTCATCGGTGCGAAATTGGACGGTCAGATTGGAAACTTCAAGCAGGTTGTCGTTCATTATTCCAGCCGCGTATAGCGTTTTGGATCGTAAGCGTTGCGAATCCCCTCACCCACAAAGACCCCCAACAGCATCACGATAAACAGCGCCAGCGAGGGGTAAAGGATAAGCCACCAGGCCCAGCGGTACACCTGGGCCTGGGCCAACAGTTCGCCCCAGCTCGGCGTGGGCGGCGGCAGGCCGAATCCCAGGTAGTCCAGCGCGGCCAGCGAACCGATGGCGCCGACCAGCGAAAACGGAAAAAAGGTCACAATGGGAATCAAACCGTTGGGCAGGATATGGCGAAAGATCACCTTGCGCGCCGGAATGCCCATGCACTTGGCGGCCTCCACAAACGGTTGTTTGCGCAGCCGCAAAAATTCCGCGCGCATGTAGTAGGAGATGCCGATCCAGTTGAAAATGCCGTAGCAGATCAACAGCAGCGTGAAGCTGCGGCCGTAGATCGAACCGAGCAGAATCATGATGTATAAAAACGGCAGGGCGCTCCAGATTTCGATCAACCGCTGGCTGATGATGTCGATGGCACCGGCATAGTATCCCTGAACTGCACCGACGATGATGCCCAGCACCATCGATACGACCACCAGCAACAGGCCGAAGGTCATGGAGGTGCGCAGGCCGTACAGGACGCGGGCCAGCACATCCCGGCCCGCGTTGTCCAGTCCGAGCCAATGCCCTTTGACCGGCCGGAAAGGGAACCGGACATCTTCCTTGATGAAATCGGCGGTGTAGATTTTACCGGCGATGGTAACAGTCATTCGCTCCACCGGATCAAGAAAGCGGTTTTGCACCAGACGGTGCAACTCTTCGCGGGTCGACGCGCCGGTCTGTTGCCACAATTGGGCCGCAGCCTGAGTTGTACGTGACGTGTCGATTTCAAGGTGGCGGTTGTAAAACAACGACGCCCGTTGGTTGGCCTGCTCCGGCGGCAGGATTTGCCGAATGGTCAGACGAACCGTCCGGGGGGAACGCGACCGTTGTTTGAACGGCGACAACAGGATCTGCACCGGCCGGCCGGTTTTACTTTCCAGACGGATGGCAAACGCCCCGGAAGGCTGGTTGGCAAAGCGCCGTTCAACAGCCTGTTGCAGTGTTGCACCCATCGGGTAGTAATCGGTCAAAAGCTGTCCGCGCAACTCACGGTCTTTTTTTCCGAGAAACGGCCCCAGCCGGAACGCCCGTTTGATACGCCCGTCCGGTGCGATGTTGACCGTGCCCACCAAAGGTTGCGCCGTCAGCCGCAGTTCAACCTCATCGGCCACCTGAATTGTTTGCGGATCGATGCTGGCCAAAGGGCCATAAGGCAGCAAGGTGAACAGCATGTAATTATCCGGATTCGCCTTGAACATGGCTGAAAGGGCCAGTTGGTGGTAGTCCGGCCGGGTCTGTTTACCGCTGCCGGTGAACACGTTGTCCGGGTAGAATTTAAATACCGGGTAGTAGGACCGGCCGTTGAAGCGCACGTACAGCGGTTCGCTGTTGCAAAAGAGTTCGGCGCCCAGACTGACGGCGTATACAATCGCCAGGATCCAGCACGCATAGTAGGCGCGTTTGATCTCCTTGAAGCGTTGCAGGCGTTTTAAGGCCAGCGGATTTTTAATAAGTCCCGCTATCATGGTCTGGCGGCTAATTCTCCTGGAAAGTGATGCGTGGATCGATGACGACGAACAAAAAATCAGATAGGATATTGCCCAACAATCCCAATATGGCTTGCAGCGACAAAATGCCCATGAAAACCGGATAATCCCGGCCCACGATGGCATCCAGGCTGAGCCAGCCCATGCCGGGAATTTCGAAAACGCGTTCGATGATCACCGACCCGGCAAACATGATGGTCAGGATCGACCCGAAGCCGGTGGCGATGGGAATCAGCGCGTTGCGCAGGGCATGTCCCCAAATGGCGCGTTTATAACTGCCGCCCTTGGCCAGGACGGTGCGGATGTAGTCTTTGCTGATCTGCTCCAGCAGGGAATTCTTCATCAGCAGGGTAAGAACGGCAAAGCTGCCGATCATGTAGCAAACAATCGGCAGCGCCATATGCATGAAGATATCCTTGATCTTGCCGGCCAAGGTCAGGGTCGCAAAATTATCGGACTGGAATCCGGCCACCGGAAAGATGTCCCAGGCCCAGTCGACCGTGCCGCATAACAGCATTTTTAACAGCATGCCCAAGGCAAAGGCCGGTACTGCGTAGCCTACAAAAACCATCACGCTGGAAGCAAAATCGAAGAACTTTTCGTGCCGCAGGGCCTTGGCGATGCCCAAGGGGATGCAGACCAGATAGGTCAGTAGAAAACCGGTAATACCGAAGATCAGCGATATCTTGAAACGTTCCTTGATGACCTGCCAGGTGGTTTTGTTGGGGTATTTGTACGACTCCATTTTCATCCCCAACCGATCGGTTACCAGCCATTTCCAGTAGCGTTTGTAAATCGGCTGGTCGAAACCGAAGTGAACCTTAAGGGCTTCGAGCTGGGCCTCGGAAATCGAGGAACGGGCCTCGGCGCCCCGGCCCGATTCGCCCCCCTGAAGCCCCTTCATCTGCATGATGGCCTGTTCCATGGGGCCACCAGGCACGAACTGAATCAGGATAAAACAGAGCAGCGTGATCCCGATAAAGGTCGGAATGACCAGCAGCAACCGGCGAATGAAATAGTCAAAACGTTCCATAAGGTTGATTTGACTGTAAAGCGGCATCCCGCCGCAATTTAATTGATTATTGATTACGCTCGTTTTTAATTTTTCGGGTGAGGATAGCGCAGCTTGCGGATGAATGCAAGCTACTGATATAATTTCGGGAAATAACGGCGAAGATTTTTTTGGGGAGACGCGTTCGTCGCTGGCGATACAACCGTCTAACCGGCGATGGACACCGGCGCGGCACGGCCGATTATTTTCAGGGTCTCGTCATACCGGCTGCGCATGTCCGTGTGCCCGGCGGTGTCGGCCTGCGCGGGGGCTTGCCAGACTACAAGGCATTCGGTTTCGAGTTGCCGGATGCGCTCATCCAGCTCAGCCGACAGGATGTGAACATCCTCGATGTTGGGCAGCACATTTTCTTTCACCCGGCTCGACAGGGAATCGAGGCGCCGTACAGCAGTATCGATTTTCTGTTTCCAAACGGATAATTCACGACTAACGTTGGCGCAGTACTCTTGCGTATTCATGGCGGCACCTCGATATTTCACTGTCAGCCAGAGGCTTTTAGAAATGGCCGCAAGGAGTATGCGACCGCTTTTGCCTACTTTTGTTAAAAAGATAGGTAATCGATCAGGGATGCGCAACAATGCCATTGTAGGGGGTTAATGAGGGTAAAAAACTATCACTGACGGTCAGTCGGCCAGTGATTGCAAATAGGTGCGCAGGTTGGTGCTTTTGTTGCTCAAGCCGAGCTTTTTGCGTAGATTACGCCGATGGAAACTGACGGTGGCCGTGGAGATGCTCAATATATCGGCAATCTCCTTGCTGGCTTTGCCGTCGCGGACCAGATCGGCCACCTGGATTTCCTGGGGAGTCAACACCAGGGCGGTGCCGGAAACCCGCGATAGAAAGGGGGAAATAATATCGTTGAGATTGGCGGCGATGATATCGACAAAGGCTTTTTCACGCGGCCTGAGACGGGCGGCCTGCAATTTTTCGACATACGGCAGGACCAGCTTTTTAAAATTACGCAACACTTGCTGCTCCAATTCCTGTTTGTCCTTTTCCCGCTGCTGGAGCAGAACCTTCAGGGCGATATTGGTTTCCTCCAACTCCTGCTTCTGCCGCTCCAGTTGCTCGCCGCGCAGGCGCATGTCTTCTTCCGCCAGCTTGAGCAGGGTGATGTTTTCGTGGCTGATCACAACGTAGTTGGGATCGTGCTCGCTAACGGCCACGGCGCGCAGGTAATACCACCGTTTTTCCGTGGGCGAATGACACGGATAGTCGATCAGAAATTCTTCCCGGTCACCATTGATCACGTCCCGGATGCCGGCCGCAACCTGATGGGCAATGGCCGCCTCGTCGCCTTCGGAGCGATCGCACACCGCCAGGTAATTGGTGCCGATGCCGTCCGGCCGTTTGGTGTTGCCGTTGGCTTGGGCATACTCACGCCAGGCCCGGTTGGTATCCAATATGGTCCCCTGGGCATCCAAAATGGCGATATGGGTGGTCAGCGAATCGAAGATGGTCTGCGCCACCGGATCATTAATCAAGGGATGGTGCAACATTATGTCGGAGACTTCGAAATTCATACAGATTGCCTGCTGGTGTCCATCCGGAAATAGTAGATTTTGGTTCAGGTCAAGGCCGCAGCGAATTTGAAACCGCAGACGTAGCAAGGCTACGCCATTATTTCAAATTCGTGAGAACGCCGACCTGAGCCAAAAGATGCTATTTCCGGATGGTCTCCTGCTAAACTTGCCGTTGCGCTTTTAGGTTGACGAAAGCCATCATTAAAAATAACCTATTACCTATCATTGCCCTGTCAACTCGTTTGTCCCAATTCCCTTCAAACAAAAAACAATCTGGTGGGCATGGCCCGCCCTACCAACCACCCGACAGCAACAGTAGATTGGGCCATGCCCACCAGCATTATTCAGATGGTTTTCAAATACGCTTGCCCTGTTTCACACCGCCCGAATTTCGGTTATAGTGTGATTTTTTTAGATTGTGCCCATCCGGAAATAGCATCTTTTGGCCCCCGGCGGCGTTCTCGCATTTTTAAAATCCTCGACATAGCCCGGCTATGCCTGCGGTTTTAAAAATGCTCGGGCCTTGCCGGGAACCAAAATCTACTATTTCCGGATGGGCACTAGATTGCGTTGAACCCCGATGGCGAAGATCGTGAGGCGTTTCAATTGATTTTACCCGGAGTCGACACCCCGGCAACCTGGGAGTGGGTGCTTGTGGTCATTGTGGTGGGCATCGCCGCCTTTGCCCATGGCGCCCTGGGACTGGGATTCCCGTTGCTGGCCACACCGCTTCTGGCCGTTCACATGGACGTGCGCAACGTCATGCTGGTGCTGTTGCTGCCGACCATCGCCATCAACGGTGTGAGTGTTTACAAGGGCAGACGCTGGCGAACCAGCATCGGCACCTACTGGCCCCTGGCGGTGTACGCCGTTGCCGGCAGTTGGCTGGGAACGCGGCTTTTGGTCCAAACCGATCCGAACCAGTTCAAGCCCTTGCTGGCGGTCATGATCTGGATCTATCTGCTGGTGCAACGCCACGGTCTGCGCATCCGCTGGATCAACCGGCACCCCGGCGCGGCCATGGCGGTCTTCGGCCTGACCGCCGGTTTGTTTGCCGGGACCGTTAATGTCACGGCGGTGCCGCTGATCATCTTTTTCCTGGAAACCAAGGCATCGGCGCGCATCATGGTCCAGGTGTTCAATTTCTGCTTCCTGTGCGCCAAACTTACCCAGGGCACGGTCTTTGCCAAGGCAGGTCTGATCGATGCGCCTGTTGTTGCCTCGACCCTGCCCTGGGTGGGTGTGGCGCTGCTGGGCCTGACGGCCGGCATGCTTTTGCGCAGCCGCATCGACGCCCGAACCTACCGGGCCTGGCTGCGCAAATTACTGTTCGTGATTGCCGGCCTGCTGATGGGTCAATGGACCCTGCATCATTGGGGCTGACCCGCGATTTTAAAACGCGTTGTATATCTGCAAACCGGCCACCCCATCGGCCACATAGACATAGGTGTCATCGACGTTGACATCCAGCGCATCGCCCGGTGTATCGATGGACGCCGCCAAAAACGGCGCCGTGGGATCGGAAATATCGATGACCCGCACCCCGCCCTGGGTGTCCGCCAGATAGGCGTAATTGCCGCCGGCATCAATGGTAATCCGTTCAGCCAACCCGGACGTATTGACACCGCTGACTCTTTCCGGGTTGTTGGGGTCGCTGATATCGATGACTTCCAGGCCGTTGTCGTCGCCCGGATCGAGCACGGCGAAAAAAGCATAATTACCGAACAGGGCAATACTGCGGGCCACGCCGTTGCCGGTGACATCGGCAGCGGCGTCATAGGGCAGCAGCACCGGCGCACCGGGATCGGTGATATCGACAACCCGCAACCCGTTTCTACCATTTGCCACATAGGCATAGTTGCCGGCCACGGCCACATCGTAAGAAAAGCCTGAAATCGTCACCGAGGTTTCGAAAACAGGCGTGTCCGGTGTGGAGACATCGATGATATGAAAAGTCTGGTCGATCGGTGCGACGGCATCGTCCTGGTCGGCCACAAAGGCATACCCGCCGGCGACGGCCACATCCCAGGGATGAAACGGCGTAGTCTGCGAGGCCACCAGGTTCGGCGTGCCGGGCGTGGTGATATCGATGATCCGCAAGGCGCTGGAATCAGGATCGGCCAGAAACACATAGTCGCCGGATATCGCCATGTTGTTGCCCTTGCCGGCGGTCCCTTCGGTGCCGATAATATCCGGATCGCTCCGGTCGGAAATATCGATCGCTTCCAGCAATTGATCGGATTGCCCCACATAGGCAACATCACCGTTGACCGCAACGCTCACCGCCTGAAAGCCCACCTGGGTGCCGCCCACGGCCAAGTCGTTCACCGGAAAGGCCACGTCGAGAATCTGAAGACCGGCCTGAAAGTCCGCCACATAGGCCAGATTGCCGGAAACCGCAACTCCGTAGGCGGTCAAAGGCGTATCGGCAAAGCCGGTCCAAACCAGGTTCAGCGGGTCGGTGATGTCGATGACCTGCACCCCGGCGTAATCCGAGGCCACGTAGGCCCGATTGCCGTCGACCGTTACCCCGTGAGCGCTGCCCGGCAATGCCAGGCTGTTCACCAACGCCGGGGCGGCAGGCGTGCTGATATCGATGACCTGCAGGCCCTGGGCCCCATCCGCCACAAACGCGTAGTCACCGGCAGCGGTCACCGCCACCCCTTCCCCGCTGCCCGGGGTGTCCACCGCGCCGACTTCGGCGGGCGCGTCCTCGTCCGAGATATCAATGACCTTGAACCCGTCGACACCTGAAATGACATACGCAAAATCACCCGACACGGCAATATCCTGCCCGGTGCCGCCGAAGTTGACACTGCCCTTGGCATCCAGAACCGAAGGATTGGAAATATCGAACACTTGCAAACCGGCCAGCGGCCCGGCCAGATCATAAGAAATGTAGGCCAGGGTGCCGTCGACCGTGACCCCCTTTACGGTCGCGCCGACAACGGCAATACTGTCGTCCACCACCGGGCTGGCCGGCACCGAGAAATCGATGGCGTAAAAACCGTCGTTGCCCGGGTCCGGCAGATCGATCACCACAAAGGCATGGGTGCCGGACGTGGCCACATCCAGATACTGCCCGGTAACCGAATCCTCGACATCTTCTATCGCCGGTGCGAAGACATTGGAGACATTGATCACCTGCAGTCCTGACCAGCCGTCGGCAACCAGCGCATGATCGCCGCTGTCGGACAAGGCCACATTGCGTGCCTGGCCTGTATCCACGCTGCCGAGCAAGCCCGACAGTTTCGCATCGTCCAGGCCGGCATAACTTTCGCCGGCCAGAATCCTGGCGGCGTACTGCGTCAAATCGGCGCTTTGGCGCAACGCGGCCTGATCCGTCACTGGATGCCACTGGGTCAGGTCAAGGTTGTCGATGCTGCCGTCGCCGTTCAGGTCCCCCACGGCAACGTCGGAAGACAAAAGCAAAGCGGCCGTGCGATTTAAAATCTGCAGGATGGTTTCGGTGGCACCGCCGGTCAGTACCTGATAGGCGGCCTGGGCATACGCCAGTTCGGTAAGAATATTGACCGTGAAGACGTTCTGCTTAAGGCCTTGACCGGTGGCCAGAAGATGAACAACACCGTTGTTGACTGTCGGCGCGGGATCGACGACGCCGTCGTCATCCGCGTCGATATCCCGGCCGCCGGAAACCGCGACGATGTACAACGCGGTGTCATTCAAAAGATTGGCCGGAATCGTGAAACCGCCGGCCGTGTTTAAATCGTTGGAATCGATGGTCGTGGTAGTGTAGATCGGATTGTCGGGATCAATGGCCGCGAAAACTTCCACCGTGGCGTCCGCCAACGGACCCAGCACGGCTTGCCCCACGGCATTGGCACCGCCCCCGCCACCCCCGCCGCCTCCGCCACCTCCGCCGCCGGCGCCGCCGCCGCTACCGCCACCACCGCCGCAGCTCAAAGCGGCGAGCAGAAAACCGAACACAAAAATCAGCTTGAATACATGGTAACTCAATCTAAGTGGTTGCGTACTTGCACTGCGAACTAATTTCTTCATGGCCCCCTCCTCATAGCATTTCATAATGCGGTTCAATCTGCCGTGATCGGAAAATTCAACCGTCAACCGGTAAGCGTGTTCAAATTCGGCCACATGCGCTGCCGCGACATATCGGCGACAACCCTCGACGCGTGTGGGGTCTGTAGGATGGAACGGACTGGACGCCGTTTTTTTCTGTTTCCCCATATATTCTTCGGATCTTTTTTGCAATGACCATGCCGCTTTACAAACAGCCGATATCATTACATTTTAATCCTTAGAAAGAAAAACATTACCCAGCCGGATAGATAATTGATTACCACATCATAACATTTCATTCATAATTGCGATGAATATAGGCGAAGTCAAGTCGGTGTCGCTGAGCAGTGATTGTCAGGGCACGTTGGCGGGCACGGCCCACCAGCTGGTGTCCATCCGGAAATGGCATCTTTTTGCCCCCGGCGGCGTTCTCGCATTTTTAAAATCCTCGACATAGCCTGCTATGCCTGTGGTTTTAAAAATGCTCGGGCCTTGCCGGGAGCCAAAATCTACC
>JANQIE010000288.1 GCA_028282295.1 Desulfobacterales bacterium
CATTTTTAAAACCGCAGGCATAGCGCGCTACTGCCGAGGATTTTAAAAATGTGAGAACGCCGCCAGGGGCCAAAAGATGCTATTTCCGGATGGACACTAATTAGTATCGGCATCCGCCTTTAATTGGTTAATAGGGAACTTTTTTTTGCAGGTACTCGACAAACACACATGAAGGTCCAATTTTTTCAAGAAGTCGTCTGTAAAATTTAATCCGTCCAATGAGCAAATGCCCATGACAAAGCAGCTACCCGTTATCCGCATCGTCGGCGCGCGGCAAAACAATCTTAAAAATCTCGACCTGGACATACCCCTGAACCGGCTGACGGTGATTTCCGGTCCCAGCGGCGCCGGCAAATCCTCGCTGGCTTTCGACACGTTGTACGCCGAGGGACAGCGCCGCTACGTGGAAACGTTTTCCCCCTATGCCCGGCAGTTCATGGACCGGATGGACCGGCCCCGGGTGGACCGGATCGACGGCATCCCGCCGGCCATTGCCATCGACCGCAAGGATCCGGTGCGCACCTCGCGCAGCACTGTGGGGACTATGACCGAGGTGACCGATTATGTAAAGCTCTTGTTCGCCCGTTTGGGACAATTGCACTGCCACGGCTGCGGCCAACCGGTCCGGCCGCGTACCCCCGACGATGTCCGGCAGGCCCTGGCAACCTTTGCACCTCAAAGCCGAATGGTGATCACCTTTGCCCATGTGGTTGACGCCGACCCGGCTGATCCCGAAGCGATCCGGCGCAGCCACCGGATGTTGTTGCGCAGTGGTTACGATCGTGTGTACCGGGACGGACAAACTTTGTCGTTGCACGACTTGCCGCCGGAACAGGCCGTGGGGGAACTCGACCTGGTTGCCGACCGGCTGGTGTTCGACCCCAAGGACCACCAACGGGTGCTCGATTCGATTGAGCAGGCGTTTCACATGGGCCACGGCCGGCTGGCCATCTGGATCGGCACAAAGAAAAAGTTTGCCTTCAGCCGGGTGCTGGAATGCGCGGCCTGCCGGATTCAGTACCAACCGCCGTCGGCCAATCTGTTTTCCTTTAACAGTCCGCTTGGGGCCTGCGACACCTGCCGGGGCTTTGGTCGGGTGATCGATATTGATCCGGATTTGATCATCCCCGATCCCGAATTATCCATCGAACAAGGGGCTGTCAAGCCGTTCGGCACCGGTACCGGCGGCGCAAGGGCCAAGGTCGGTTACGACGATCTGATCGATTTTTGCCGCACCCGCCGAATCCCCACCCATGCGCCCTTCAAGACCCTGAAGGCCGCGGACAAACGGGCCATTATGGATGGCACCCCGGACTACTACGGCCTGCGCGGTTTTTTTAACTGGCTGGAAACCAAAACCTACAAGATGCCGGTGCGCGTGTTTTTAGCCCGGTTTCGCAGTTACGAGCAATGCCCGGCGTGCCACGGCACCCGTTTTAAACCCGAAGCCCTGCTGTATCGCCTGAACGGCAAGACCATTGCGGATGTGTATGCCCTGAACGTGGACACCGGCCTGCAGTTCATGCAGGCCCTGGACCGAACCGGTTTGGATGCCGCCGCGCAGTTGGTGCTCGATGAGGTGGTCAGCCGCCTGACCTATTTGCAGAATGTGGGCGTCGGGTACCTGACCCTCGACCGGCAGTCGCGCACCCTGTCCGGCGGTGAGGTCCAGCGGGTGGCGCTGGCATCGGCCCTGGGATCACGGCTGGTCAACACGTTGTACATCCTGGATGAACCGAGCATCGGCTTGCATCCACGCGATAACCGGCGACTGACGCGGATCCTGAAAAATCTGCGCGATATGGGCAACACCGTAGTGGTGGTCGAACACGATCCGATGATCATCCGGCACAGTGATTTTCTGCTGGACTTGGGGCCGCAGGCCGGCGCCGGCGGCGGACAGGTGATGTACTTCGGCCCCACGGCCCGGGCGTCGGCATCACCCACCGGTCAGTATTTGGCCGGTGTCAAACAGATCGCCTCGCCGCCGCATCGGCGCACGCCGCGCCGGGGCCATTGGCTCACCATTAAGAGCGCCGCCGCCAACAACCTTAAACGGATCGATGTGCGCATCCCGCTGAACGTGCTGGTCTGTCTGACCGGCGTGTCCGGGTCGGGCAAGTCGACCCTGGCGCAGGAGATTCTGTTTAAAGCGATCAAGCGTGCCAAGGGCGCCCCCGAGGGCAAGCCCGGCGCCCATCGCACCGTGACCGGGCTGACGCGGATCGAGGATGTGGTGCTGGTGGATCAAAAGCCGATCGGCCGCACCCCGCGCGCCAATGCCTTGACCTTCACCAAGGCCCTGGACCCGATTCGCAAGCTGTTGGCCGGCACCGCCGCCGCCCGCGCCCAGGGTTTCGGACCGGGCCATTTCTCGTTCAATGTGGCCGGTGGGCGTTGCGAAGCCTGCCGGGGCGATGGTTTTGAAAAAATCGAAATGCAATTTTTGTCCGATGTGTTTGTCACCTGCCCGGCCTGCGCCGGTAAGCGCTTCCAGCCGGCGGTGCTGGCGGTGCGTTACCGGCAGCACAGCATCCACGATATTTTGCAACTGACCATCACCGCCGCCCTTGCTTTTTTCAGCGATCAGCCGGCCATTGTCCGGGCGTTGCAACCGTTGGCCGAGGTGGGGCTGGGGTATCTGCAATTGGGCCAGCCGGTCAACACCCTGTCCGGCGGCGAGGCCCAGCGCTTGAAGCTGTCGCGTTATCTGAAAAACGGCGCGCAACAGCCGCAATTGTTCATTTTTGACGAACCGACCACCGGCTTGCATTTCGCCGATATCGAAAAACTGCTGGCCGCGTTGCAGCGGCTGGTGGACCAGGGGCATTCGGTGCTGGTCATCGAACACAATCTGGACGTGATCAAATCCGCCGATTGGATCATTGACCTGGGGCCGGACGGCGGTCCCAAAGGCGGCGAGGTGGTGGTGGCGGGACCGCCCGTGACTGTGGCGGCCGCAGCCGCCTCGCACACCGGCCGCCATCTCAAGCCGCTGGTGACGACCGGCAGTGTCGATGCCGCTGTCGATGCCGTACCGGCAGTGGTCGAAACCGCACCGTCGCGAAACCGCCAAATAGCGATCCGGGGCGCCCGGGAACATAATCTCAAAAATCTGAGCCTTACGATTCCCCGTGACAAGCTGGTGGTGCTGACCGGTGTGTCCGGTTCGGGCAAATCGACCCTGGCCTTCGACATCCTGTTTGCCGAAGGGCAGCGGCGCTATTTGGAAAGTCTGGCCCCCTATGTGCGCCAGTACATGAAAATCCTGCAACGACCCAACGTCGACCGGGTAACCGGCCTGGCGCCCACGGTGGCCATCGAACAGCGGGCCGGACATGCCGGGCGGCGCTCCACGGTGGCAACCCTGACCGAGGTTTACCACTTTCTGCGGCTGCTGTTCAGCAAGTTGGGCACCGTGCACTGTCCGGGCTGCGACCGGGCTTTGACCACCCGTACGCCCGATGAAGTGGTGGCGGCGGTGCGCAACCGGTTCGGCCGCCGCAAGATATCCCTGCTGGCGCCGAAACTTTACGGCCGCAAGGGCTTTCACAAGGATCTGCTCAACGCTTTGATCAAAAAAGGGATTCAGCGGGCCCGTATCGACGGCAAGATTGTGCCGCTGAAACAAAATATGGCCCTGGCCCGCTACCATGAACACACCATCGAAGCAGTAATTGACGGAACGCCGGGCCCGGCCGTTAAAAACAAAAGACCGTCCCTGGCGCAACGCTGCCGGGCGGCCCTGGCGGAAGGGGACGGGACCCTGATCGCGGTGACACCGGACGGGCAAGAGACAGTCTTCAGCACCAGCGGCGTCTGCCCGGCCTGCGGCATCGGCCTTAAAGCCCCTGATCCCCGGCTGTTTTCGTTCAACAGCCCCCACGGCGCTTGTCAGGACTGCAAGGGGTTGGGCGAAATTGGCCCTGAAGATGACACCGACGCCGGTCCTGCGGTGGCCTGCCCCACCTGCCGGGGCAGTCGGTTGAACCACGAGGCCCTGGCGGTGAAGCTGGGCGGTCACAACATCTGGGATCTGGTGCGTCTGCCGGCGGACCGGTTGCGGGCCGAATTAAAGCAATTGCGCTTTACCCGCGCGCAGCAACCGATCGCAGCCCCTGTTTTAAAAGAAGCCGGCTTGCGGGTGGATCTTTTGAACCGGTTGGGGTTGGGCTATTTATCCTTGGGGCGCAGCGGCAACACTTTGTCCGGGGGCGAGGCCCAACGGGTGCGTCTGGCGGCGCAGCTCGGTTCGAACCTGACCGGGATCTGTTACATCCTGGATGAACCGACCATCGGCCTGCACCCCCGGGACAGCCGGTTGTTGATCAACGCGCTGCAAACCCTGCGCGATCGGGGCAACACCATCATCGTGGTTGAACACGACGAAGAGACCATCCGGGCGGCCGATCACATTATCGACCTGGGTCCCGGCGCAGGCCGCCTGGGGGGCCAGGTCGTTGCCCGCGGCAGTCTGGCGGCGCTGAAAAAAAACAAAACATCGCTCACCGGCCGGATGTTCACCAACGGACGCCGGCAACTCACGTCGCGGTTACGGCCCCATGGCGCGCGGCCCCAGTTGGCGGTTCACGGCGCCCGGA
>JANQIE010000170.1 GCA_028282295.1 Desulfobacterales bacterium
TAACCCGGCAATAAAATACCTTTAAAATCGTGATTCCGGCGAGCGCCGGAATCAAGCGTCAATTCTGGATGCCGGATCAAGTCCGGCATGACGAAGGCTTACATCTTTAGTCGCCGGTTTAATATGTCTATCCGAGGTTGGACGGTTGACGGCAAACCGCCGGTGTTTGGCCATCTACCTTAGATATGACAATTATGAGCGAGTGTCCACCCGGAATCAGATCAACCCGAAATACGACAAGGCATCACGCAACAATATAAACGCAAAAATCACCAGAACAAGACCCAACACGCGCATGATAAACAGGTAAAGGCCGCCTTGAAGAAAAGTTCGAAAACGGCCGACAAGCAAGGCAATTGCCATTTTAGAGCCGACGAGCACGACGAAAAAAGCACCCAAAAAAGCCCAGGCGCTGCCGGGGGCCGTTTGCCAGTTTTTTAAAATGTAGGGGGTCCCCACCGTGACCCAAAACAGGTAGGGATGCGGATTTAAGAAGTTGACCAGCGCCCCTTTGCCGAAAGAACGCGGCCGGCCAGTGGCGGCGCGGACAGTTATCGGGCCGGTAGTCATTGTCTCGTATGCGAGGTAAAAAACATAGCCGCTGCCGGTCACGGCGATGACGCCGAACAGGGGCTCCAGGTTGGTCAAGGCATTTAGCAGGATCAGGGACAGGAGGATAATCGGGACATCGGTCAAGATCGGTGCGATTGCCACACAGGCGCCTTCCCTGGCGCCGTGCCGCAGGGTTTGCCTGATCACCAGCGTGAGCAGGGGACCCGGCGACAACCCGGCGGACAGGCCAAGCGTGACGCCGAAGGCCAATGCAGGAAGGTATGGGGTCATATCACGTCAGGTTCTCTGCCTTTCCGGAAATAGTCACTTGTGCAAATGCTGTATTCGGTTTATGGACGATTTAAGAAAATAGCAACCGTAAAGTCGGCTTGTTTTTTAAACACCAAATCTTGCGAGGACATATGATTGAAGCGGTAATATTCGACATGGACGGATTGTTGATCGATTCGGAACCGGTTTGGGACAAAGCCCGCAGCCTGATGGCGGCCGAAGCCGGCAAAACCTGGAACAAGGACGACCACAAGGCGGTTATGGGAGTGAGCACCAATGAATGGGTGGCGTACATGATCGAACGCCTTGAACTTGAAATGGCGCCCGAGGCGGTGGAGCAACATATCGTCGCCCAAATGGTGGCCCTGTATAAAGAGCAGATCCCTTATCTTCCCGGCGCCGTGGCGGCCGTCAGGTTGTCGGCCACCCACCATGTCACCGGATTGGCGTCGGGCTCGCCCCGCGGCTTGATCGATACGGTTACCGGCGATGAAGCCCTGGACGGCAAATTCCGGGTAATCGTTTCCGGCGACCAGGTTGCGCACGGCAAGCCCGAGCCGGATATCTACCTGGCCACAGCCGGGCAGATGGGCGTCAAGCCTGAAAACTGCGTTTGCGTGGAGGATTCCGGCAACGGTATTCTGGCGGGCAAAAACGCGGGGATGAAGGTTATCGCCGTGCCGGACCCGCGCTATGCGCCACCTGCTGAAAAACTGAACCTGGCGGACGTGACAATCGCGTCGTTGGCCGATTTTGATTTGCCCCTGCTGCAACGGCTTGCATCGACCTAAGGGCCGTGGAAAAAATAAATTATCCCAACTGACTTGTCTATGGGCTCGTCTTCTGCGTTGTGCAAAGCCGCGAATATCTCGATATGCACGACTTTGCACGCCTTGAATAC
>JANQIE010000179.1 GCA_028282295.1 Desulfobacterales bacterium
CTCGCATTTTTAAAATCCTCGACATAGCACGCTATGCCTGCGGTTTTAAAAATGCTCGGGCCTTGCCGGGAACCAAAATCTACTATTTCCGGATGGGCACTTGCTAAATGGCATTTGTGGTTTCACCTTGATAGTGGACCGCGCTAGTGATTTTAGGGTTACAGATCCGACGTCACGATAAACGATAATTGTCCTAATGTCAATAAGTTTGCGCGTTCCCCCTATTGCGGAAGCCTTGTCGGAAAGCTGATAAATAAGCATAATCGCAACGCGTCAATCACACCGGCCAATACCGGTTCGGCCCACCTAAGCACTGCTTCCGTCCTACAAAAACGAGTAAAGAAAGCAAGATACAAGCCAGGCAATCATTTTTACGCGCAGACACGTCCAGAAAGGTCCTTGAGACACTTTTTTCCCAAATACAGATTACCGGTATCCAGAAAAAGTATCCAAGATGATAACTAAATTCCCGTATCCGCCAATTGTTTGACGATTTCGGTTTGCTTGTCAGTCAGGTGCTTCGGAAAGGGTATAAGGATGCGGACATACAGATTGCCCTGTTCGGAGCTTTTCATGTGAGGAAGCCCTTTGCGCGCCAACCGCATACGTGTTTTGTGGCGGGTCCCCGGAGGGATTTTCAGATTGATTGAGCCTCCGTCCAGTGTGGGGACTTCGATGGTTGTGCCCAAAAGGGCTTGCGTCAATTTAATTTCACGGTCGATCGTCAGGTCGTATTGATCCATCTGAAAAACCGGATGCGGCACAACCCGTGACCGAATGAATAAATCACCCGGCGCGCCGCCGTAGGGGCTGGCTTCGCCCTTGCCGGACAAACGCACCTTTTTGCCGGTGATCAATCCCTTGGGTATTTGCACGGATATTCTTTGGGTTTGACCACCATGCTGCAGTGAAACCGTTTTACTGACACCGGTGGCAATCTCCTGAAGTGTCAGCGGCATCTCATAGACCAAATCAGACCCTTTGGCCCGGGTCTGGGTGCCGCCGTATGAGCCTGCACCGCCAAACGGATTGGCACCCCCGCCAAAAGAAAACCGCACGCCGCCGCCGCGCCCGCCAAAAATATTGGAGCCAAAGCCGAATTCTTTCAAGATGTCGCCCAGATCGAAATTTCTGAAGATATCTTCCTGGCTGTAGCGCTGTTTAAACCCGGCCGATCCAAACGTATCGTATTGCTTGCGCTTTTCATCATCGCTAAGCACCGCGTAGGCTTCACTGATTTTCTTGAATTTCTCCTCGGCGGCAGGGTCGCCTTTGGCTTGATCCGGATGATATTTCATGGCCAGTTTACGATACGCCTTTTTGATTTCAGACTTGGAGGCCCCCTTGCTCAGACCCAACAACTTGTAATAATCGGTTTCAGCCATTTTTTTCTTTCTCCACTCCCCTTGTTTTTTTAACTCGCTGAAATATTTTGTATTATCAAAATAAGAAACCGCCCCGGCGCTGTCAATATCACACGGTGGCGCTCCCCTCCCCGGCCGCACACGCCGGTTTAGTCACCGTCCACCCTTTTGCGGAGCGATTTCGCATCGTCGGCTCGCAAGGTGATCATCAACACCGAAAGGGCCGCGGGCGTGATACCGTCAATACGCGACGCCTGCCCCAGCGAGGCCGGACGCACGGCGCTGAGTTTCTCCTTCAACTCGTTGGATAGCCCGTGCACAGCCTTGAAATCAAAGCCGGCCGGTATTTTGATGCGCTCCATGTGCTTGAACCGCTCAATCTGTTGAAGCTGACGCTGAATATACCCCTCGTACTTAATCTCGATCTCAACCTGTTTGGCAACCCGGTCCGGCACTTCCCGTGATTCCGCGGCCAGCGTTTTTACCGTATCGTAACTCAACTGAGCCCGCTTTAGCAGTTGGTCAAGATAAACACCGCTCTTGATGGGCGGCGTCCCCCGTGCGGTGAGATGAGCGTTCACCGCCGGATCCGGCTTAATCACGGTTTGCTTGACACGCTTGATTTCCCGGGCAATCTGTTCACGGCGCGCTTGCATATCCGTCAACGTATCGGAATCGATGAGACCGTATTCGTGACCGGCTTCCATCAACCGCAAATCCGCGTTATCTTCGCGCAACATCAGGCGATACTCGGCCCTGGAAGTAAACATGCGATACGGTTCGTTGGTGCCGCGGGTTACCAGATCGTCCACCAGCACCGCCATATAGGCCTGGGACCGGTCCAGGATAAACGGCGGCCGCGCCTGAATTTTACAAGCCGCGTTGATACCGGCCCACAGCCCCTGGGCAGCCGCTTCCTCATAACCGGAGGTGCCGTTGATCTGACCGGCCAGGAAAAGGCCGTCGATTAACTGAGTCTCCAGTGTCTGCTTGAGCTGGACCGGATTTACATAATCATATTCGATGGCATAGGCCGGACGCATGATTTCAGCCTCCTCGAGCCCCTTGACCGAGCGGACAAATTCAAGCTGAATTTCCAGCGGCATGCTGTTACCCAGCCCACTGGCATAGATTTCATCCGTATGCACCCCTTCCGGCTCCAGGATTACCTGATGGCGGTCCTTGTCCGGGAAGCGCACCATTTTATCCTCGAAGGCGGGACAATAGCGGGCTGAAACGCCTTTGATCATACCGCCATACAACGCCGAGCGTTTCAGGTTGGTTTGCATTACGCGGTGCGCCCTGGGATTGGTAAAACCGATATAGCTTGGTAATTGCCGCATCGGAATAGCCTGCGTAAAATACGAAAACGGCGTCGGCTGCGCGTCCCCGGTTTGTAAATCAAAGGCGGTAAAATCGATGCTCGCTTTTTTCAATCGCGGCGGCGTGCCGGTTTTCATGCGGCCGAGTTGCAATCCCAGCGCCTGAAGCTGCACCGGCAAACTGTAGGCGGCAAATTCACCCGCACGGCCGGCCTGGTAGGATTTAAAACCGACATGCACCAGGCCGCTCAAAAACGTACCGGTAGCCAAAATAACCACATCGGCCGCGTAGCCGAAACCGGTTTGATCTTCCACACCGGCCACCCGTTTTCCTTCCACCACCAACCGTTCCACCAAGGCCTGTTTTAAATCAAGGTTAGGTTGCCGTTCAACCACCCCTTTCATGATCATGTGATACCGGGCCTTGTCGTTTTGGGTGCGCGATGAATGGACCGCCGGCCCTTTTTTGGTGTTTAACGTCCGGTATTGAATGGCGGTCTGGTCGGTAACCCTGGCCATTTCACCGCCCAGGGCGTCCACCTCCTTGACCAACTGTCCCTTGGCCATACCGCCGATGGACGGACTGCAAGGCATGGCCGCCACCTTATCCAAATCGATGGCCATCAGCAACACCCGGCACCCCATGCGGGCCGCCGCCAGTGCGGCTTCACATCCGGCGTGACCGGCACCAACCACAATCAAATCATATTTTTTTTTATTCCCCGTCATGAACGCCTCGAGTTTGAACTTCAGCCTTCTACTTCCAATTCCCGAAACTTGATAGTATAGTGTCAGCCATAAACGAAATCAAGCTTGTGCCCATCCGGAAATGGCATCTTTTGGCCCCCGGCGGCGTTCTCGCATTTTTAAAATAATGGCGGAGCCATTCACGTTCTTGCGACATAGCCCGCTATGCC
>JANQIE010000182.1 GCA_028282295.1 Desulfobacterales bacterium
GTGCCCATCCGGAAATAGCATCTTTTGGTCCCTGGCGGCGTTCTCATATTTTTAAAATCCTCGGAATAGCTTGCTATGCCTGCGGTTTTAAAAATATTCGGGCCTTGCCGGGAACCAAAATCTACTATTTCCGGATGGGCACAAGCTATAATAATTTTTTAGAACCAAACGGTTAAACGCAAACACGCAAACCAGTGCGCCACCTATTCCGACATTGCCCCCCGGCCCGTGCTGAACAAGGGCAGGGGCTGGCTTTGCGGTTTGCTGAGCAACATCTGGACATTGCCGATATACTGTTCGGCGAAACCGGCTTCACAGTAGCTTAGGTAAAAGCGCCACATGCGAATAAATTCTTCGGAGAACCCCAGACGCCGCACGCGGTCGCGCTGGGATTCAAAGCGCTCGCGCCAGTGCCGCAGGGTTTTGGCGTAATGCGGCGTGATATCTTCAAGGTGGGTGATTTTCAGGTCGGTCCGGCGGGCCAGCGCCCGGCTCATGGCGGCAACCGAAGGGATGCAGCTTCCCGGGAAAATGTAACGCTTGATAAAATCGACCGACTTCTTATGCTGCGCGAAAAGATGGTCCCGGATGGTGATGGCTTGCAGCAGCATTTGCCCGTCGGGTTTGAGTCTTCGGCTGCACACATCAAAGAAGGCCGGCAGAAACTGGTGCCCCACCGCTTCGATCATCTCAATGGAAACCAGCTTGTCAAAGGTGCCGCGCAGATCACGATAATCCCGGCGTAATAAAGTAATCTTGTCTTCCAGACCCTTGGTGTGAATCAGGCGGGCAGCGTAGCGGTATTGGTTTTGCGAGATGGTGGTGGTCGTGACCCGGCAGCCATAATGCCTGGCGGCATGAACGGCAAAGCCGCCCCAGCCGGTGCCGATTTCAAGCAGGTGGTCTTTGGGGGAGAGATGCAGTTTGCGGCAAATGCGATCGTATTTGGCCAGCGACGCCTCCTTGAGCGTACTTGCCGAAGTCTCGAAAATACCACAGGAGTAAGTCATGGTGTCGTCCAGGAAGAGTTTATAAAATGTGTTGCCCAGGTCATAATGAGCGCGGATGTTACGACGGCTTTGGGGCAAGGTGTTCTTGCGCAGCCAATGCACAACACGCTGTATCGGTTGCGATAAGCGGGCCCACCGCGAATCGAGCCGTTCCAGTACGGCCTGGTTGCGAATGAGAATGCGAATCAGCGCGGTCAGGTCGTCGCTGGTCCAATGGCCGGCCATGTATGCTTCGCCCGCGCCCAGGCTGCCCCCCAGTACAGCGGAAGAAAAGAATTTCATGTGATTGACCTTGACATGGGCCGATAGCGCGGTGTCGCTTGCTGCGGCGCCCCATTGGTAAACATCACCGTTGTGATGCAGGTCGATGCGGTCTTCGGTCAGGCGGGCCAGGGTATTGATCAGCAGGCGCCGGCAGAAACGGTCGGTGGGCGTGGTGCGGGCCGAGCGTAAAAATGTCGATTTTTGCGGGACGATGGTTGCGGTCATGGTTTTTTATTCCTTTACTATTTCCGGGCGGGTGCGGTCCAACGCGCGGCGATAACGCGGATGTTCAAAAAAGGGGGCCTTCTTCAAGGTAAGACGTAATGCCTGAAAGTAAATCATCGCCGTCACTTTGCAGGTCATCAGCGGGTAAAGCAGCAGGGCGCGGCTTAAGTTGGCGCGATTGATCGGCCGCCGTTCAAGCGTCAGGCTGGCGTCGAAGAGTTTTGCCCGGTTTTGAAAATTCACCATATGTACGGCCAGACGGCGTCCCGGCACCCGGAAGCGCCAGTCGTAAGCGATATCCATATCCATGAAAGGCGAAATGTGGAACTGCTTGGTGAATCGATACCGGCGCCAATCGTCCAGGGGGTGCTCGTTGGCGTCACCGGTAAGAACATAAAGATGTTCTTCACCCCAGGGCGTATTGTGAATCTCGGTCACAATGGTCTCCACCGCGCGGCCGTCGGGTGCATAGCAGTAGTAGATGCTGACCGGGTTGAAGCAGTAGCCGAAATACCGCAGGTGGGTCAGCAATCGAATCGGCCCTTGGGGGCAACGGCCGGTTTGCGCTTGGATATGCGCCCGCAGGGCCTCATCCAGGGGCACATGCGGCGGCCCCATGTGATCCCGGCGTCTGAAGTATGCCAGGTTGACCTGATGGGCCGAGAAAAACGGATGGCAGTCAAACAGCGCGTCCAGTTCGTGTAAATCGATAAACACAAAAAACAGGCGGTACCGGAAGTGGTTGACCATGGGGTGAAAGCGCCGATGGCGGATGGTGCCGGTGTAAAGACAGCTATTCATGCGTCCAGGGCCTTGCCGAAACAACGGGCGACGTTAAGGGCGCTGTTGACCCCGTCCTCGTGAAAGCCGTACCCCCAGTAGGCGCCGCAATAATAGGTCCGCCGCTTGCCGTTCAGGTCGGTCTGGCGCCTTCGGGCTGCCAGACTGTCCGGGGTGTAAACCGGGTGGTGATATGTCATGCGTTTGATCTGCCTGGCCGGATCGACCCCGTTGGATAGATTCAACGACACGCAAAACTCGCGCGGCGCGTTCAATCCCTGGAGAATGTTCATGTCATAGGTGATAGCCACCTGTGCCTGTTTTGCTGCCGGTATGTGGTAGTTCCAACTGGCCCAGGCCGCCCGCCGGCGCGGAAGTATCGTGTCGTCCGTGTGCAGCACCGCCTGGTTGACCTGATAAGGGATGGCACCCAGCACCGCTTGTTCGGTGTCACTGGGGTCGGCAAGCATTTGCAGGGCCTGATTGCTGTGGGTTGCGATGACCACCTGATCGAAGCGATCGTGCCGGCTGTCGGCAGAACGAATGGTTACATGGGTATCTTTGCGTTCGACACGGACAACCGGCGTTTGCAAACGAATACTTTTCGCAAAACGCCGGGTCAGCGGTTCGATGTACTGCCGCGAGCCGCCCTTGATCACCTGCCACTCGGGTTGGTCGCGGATGTTCAGGAAGCCGTGGTTGCGGAAAAACTCCACCAGATAGCGGACCGGAAACGCTTCGAATTTTCCGGGATCAGCCGACCAGATCGCCTCGCCCATGGGAATGATAAAATGGTCCCGGAATGCCTGGCTGTAGCCATTGGCTTCAAGATAGGCGGCCAGGGTGACGCGATAGTGCGGATCGCTTTCGATAACCTCGCCGGCTTGACGTCGAAAACGCAACGCGTCATACAACATGCGCCAAAATCCGGGCCGCACCAGATTGCGCCGTTGCGCAAACAAGGCGTTGAAACTGCTGGGCGAAAACACCAGGCCGGTGCGGGCGCATTGCACGCTGAAACTCATGTTGGACGGCTGCCAGCCAACGCCCAGCCGTCGCATCAACCGGGTGAAATTCGGATACGTTTTCTCGTTGAAAACAATAAACCCGGTGTCCACCGGCCAGTTACGGCCGTTGGCGGTCACGTCCACAGTATGGGTGTGTCCGCCCACATAATCGGCCGCCTCGTACATGACGATTTCATGGTCTTCGCTCAGCAGGTAAGCGGCCACCATGCCGGATATGCCCGAACCGACCACGGCGATACGCAATGGTTACCTCCTCTGGTTGTTGTTTTTTCGGATACGAAACGTGAAGGGGCGCTGCTGTAATCGTATGCACTATTCACAAGAGTGCAACGCATTGGCCGTAAAGCGCGCATGTCCGTCAGGAAAAAGTGACGTCGCGCGTGATGCCGGTCACGGACGGGCGTTTTTCACCGTTTCCGGCAATCCGCGCAGATTGCGCACAATGCCCAATCCGGCCATGATCCTGAGCAGGATGTAAGTGATATCGATTTCCCACCAGTAAAAGCCCTGGCGGGTACAAACCGCGTAGTGGTGATGGTTGTTGTGCCAGCCCTCGCCCAGTGTGATCAGCGCCGCCAGGGCGTTGTTGCGGCTGGTGTCCGGCGTGTTGTAGCGGCGGCGGCCGAATAGATGGACAACGGAGTTGATGGTGCAGGTCCCGTGCAGCAAAACCACGCTGGACACGCAAAACCCCCAGACGACCAGTTGCCACGCATCGGTTTCAAGGGCCGGGGCATAAACCGCCAGCAACCGGCCGGCCGCAAAGAGCGCCAGCGCCAGAAGCGTCGGCACCACGATGTCGAACCGGTTGAGCCAACGCAATTCGGGAAACCGCATCCAATCCTTCACGTATCGATGCCGGGTGCCGAAGTTGGCCCGTGAGGTCAGCCAGCCGATATGGCCCCACCAAAATCCGTGCTGTTTGGGCGAGTGTACATCTTCGGGCTGGTCGGCATGACGATGATGGTGGCGATGGTGGGCCGCCCACCACAGCGGGCCGCGCTGCACCGCCGAGTTGCCCAGGATGGCGAACACAAATTGCCAGAAGCGATTGGTCTGAAACGTCCGGTGGGAAAAATAACGGTGATAGAAACCGGTGATGGCGAACATGCGGACCACATACAGCCCTACGGCCACAGCCACCGCGGTCGGACTCCAACCGACCCAAAACACTGCCAGGCAGGCGAGATGCAAAACGATCAGCGGCAAAACGCGCACCCAGTCGACCTGTTTGCCGTCATCCTCAGGTGGCGCCTGTTGGGCAACCGCTTCCGTGTCAAACCAGCGAATGACGGCGTGCAGCAGCTTGAATCCGTTGCGCGATTTTTTGAAAGTGTGCGTCATGAGTCTGTTAAATGGTATTCGTCATCAACCCCGACAGGGCCGGGCAATGCTGTAACCGTATCCCATCAGACATCAATGCTCAACCCCGCAGTGAGACACCGCATTTTTTTGAGCATATGCCCAAAAAAAAGATTGACACGCCCGGCAGTCGAATCAATAATGGGCATATGCTCATTATTGATTCAATTTTAACGGAGGACACCATGCCGACATTTACCCCCAACAACAAAAGACGGTTGCGACGATGCAGCCGAACCGGCTCCGATACGCGACGCCGTGATCGCAGGGCACCGCTTGGCATCCCGCCGGCGATACCACCGGCAAACACCACCATTGACCCCGAGGAACAGGCACCCTGCGGCCCCGGTCGTTTTGAACGGCGACGGCGGCGACGCCGATCCGGTCGATGTATCCGTGGACAGCAGGGAGGCCGCAATGGTTAAAATCGCCATAACCAGCCAGGGGCCGACCCTTGATGACCACATCGACACCCGCTTTGGGCGAGCGGCCGGATTCATCATCATCGATCCGCACGCCATGACGTTCGACTACCTGGACAACGGCGCCTGCCAGGTGCGGGGTCAGGGCGCCGGCATTCAGGCCGCCGAGACCGTGGCGCGCGCCGGCGCCGAGGCCGTGCTGACCGGTTATGTCGGTCCCAAGGCGTTCAAGGCGTTATCAGCCGCCGGCATCAAAATTGGCGCCGACCTGCACGATGTGACGGTGCGCGAGGCGGTCCGGCAGTTCAACGAAGGACGGATCACCTGGACCGATCGCGCCAACCGCTGACGGAGGAACATGCCATGATTGTTGCGATCGCCAGCGGCAAGGGCGGCACCGGTAAGACCCTGACGGCCGCCTCGTTGGTCAGAACCTGGGCCGGCCCTGTCGTTGCGGTGGACCTGGATGTCGAAGTACCCAACTTGCACCTGTTTCTCAATCCGCGCATTACCGGCCGCCAACCAGCGTTTCTGCAGGTCCCGGTTGTAGATAACGCAAAATGTGATCGTTGCGGACGATGCGCCGATTTTTGCCAGTTCAGGGCCCTTAGTGTGCTGGGCGCAACCGTGATGGTGTTCGATCAAATGTGTCACGGTTGCGGCGGTTGCAAGGATCTTTGCCCGCAAGGCGCCATCACCTGGGGCAGCCGTGAACTGGGTGAAATAGCCTGGGGCGGCATCGGTGACGATCATTTCCTGATGGGCCGCCTGCGGGTGGGCGAAGCCATGAGTCCGCCGCTGATGCGGGCCGTCAAAACCAGGTTGAAGGAATGGACTCCGGCTGCCCACAGCGACGTGATTATCGACGCCCCGCCGGGGGTCAGTTGCCCGGCCATCAATGCCGTGATGGATAGCGATGTCATTGTCCTGGTGACCGATCCGACTCCCTTTGGACTGTTCGACCTGACCTTGGCTTACAAGGCGTTTGTCCCCCTGAATAAACCGCTTGCGGTGGTGATCAACCGCGACGGCATCGGCGGCGAGGCCGTCGACACCTTCTGTCGTGCCCATCGCCTGCCGGTCCTGGCCCGCATCCCCTATGATCTGCAAATCGCCGCCGCCTATGCCGGGGGCCGCATCATTGCCGAGCAGGCCAACGTATATTGGACACTGTTTTCGAATCTGGGGGACCAGCTCCGGATGCTCGGCCCGGAAGGCAGGCAGGTGGGCTATGCGTGAAATTGTCGTGATCAGCGGCAAGGGGGGCACCGGCAAGACCTCGGTCACCGCGGCGTTCGCCCACATCGGCCGCTCCGGCGGCAAAACCCAAGCGGTGATTTGCGACCTGGATGTGGACGCGCCGGACCTGCATTTGCTGTTGCAACCGCGTCCGGTCACAACGCATCAATTTGCTTCGGGGCATGAAGCCCGGATTTTACCGGAGACGTGCACGGCCTGTGGCGAATGCGCCTCGCGCTGCCGCTTTCAGGCCATTTGCGTCGACGGCGCGGTGCCGTATATCGATCCGTTGAAATGTGAAGGCTGCAACGTCTGTGTGACATTCTGTCCGGTCGGGGCGATCGCCTTCGAGCCCAAGGTCTGCGGAACCTGGCACCGGTCGCAAACCCGGTTTGGTCCCATGGTGCACGCCCTGTTGCGGCCGGGCGAGGAAAACTCGGGCCGCCTGGTGGCCTTGTTGCGCGATCAGGCCCGTCACTATGCCCGAGCCAACGGACTGGATCTGATTCTGGCCGACGGACCGCCGGGGATCGGCTGTCCGGCCATCAGTGCCTTGACCGGTGTGCACCTGGCGGTCGTGGTGGCCGAACCGACGCCCTCGGGGCGGCATGATTTTCACCGGGCCGTAGAATTGTGTCAGCATTTTAAACTCAACATTGCAACCATCATCAATAAAGCGGATCTCAACCCACAGCTCAACGCAGCCCTGCAGCAGGATTGCCGCCGGATGCACATCCCGGTGATCGCCGAGTTGCGCCATGACATGGCGTTTACCCACGCGCTGATGCAGGCCCAAACGGTCACCGAGTTCAAAGACGGTGCCCTGGCTGCGAAATTGCGTCGGGCATGGGCGGACATCCTGACAACCAACACACCCTAAGGAGTACCCATGAACACTTTGATAGCGATTCCCTCTGAGCAGCCCGGCGGTATGCAAGCGGCCGTGGCCGCCCATTTCGGCCACTGCGAGCTGTATACACTCGTGCAAATTGAAAACGAACAGATTGCCGCGATCGACACGATCCCCAATATCCCCCATCAACAGGGCGGCTGCATGGCCCCGGTGCAGTACCTGGCCGACAAAGGCGTACGAATGCTGATTGCCGGCGGCATGGGCTTGCGCCCGCTACAAGGTTTCAGGCAGGTGGGGATCGATGTTTTCTTCGGCAACGGTGCCGCCGATGTGCAAACCGCGGTCGACGCACTGATAGCCGGTCGACTGCAGCGGTTCAATCCGGATCAAACCTGCGGCGGGCACCATCAGTCGAATGACAGGTGCCGGCAAGGGTAGTATTTGCGATAGAAAAGAAAATTCAGGGCTTGCGCAAAAATAATTTCGCATTTTTGCGCGAGCCCTTATACTGTTTTTTTTGATTTTTTAATTTGCTTCCGGCATTATGGGCACTAGATTAAGACGATATCTAGTGACACCTCTTCCAGGCGTTTTCCGAATGTTGCCGCCACTCCTGCAAAAACCTTTCGAATGTCGAAACGGTTGCAAAGCATATCCGCAGCACGGAGGTAACCCATGTATGTCAAGCAGGCCGATATTCTAGCGGGGCTGGATAAACCATTTGTCGCACGCTTGATGAAAGTTGCGATTCAAATTGCATATCCGACCGGAACGATTCTGTTCAACGAGTCTGATCCGGCCCAGCATTTTTATATTTTGTTATCCGGTAGAATTCGCATCAGTATCGGCGAAAAAGGACACACGGTGATGACCGTCAGCAACGCCGGCGAGTGCTTCGGCTGGTCCAGTCTGGTCGGGGCCGAACTCTATTCGGCCGCGGCAGTTTGCAGCCGGCCGACCCGGCTGCTGCGGTTTGGACGCGACCGGCTGCAGGCGGTGTTGTACGAAGACCCCCACAATGCCTTTCGATTTTACCGTAACCTGGCCCAGTCGCTGGGGCACCGGGTGCGCTGGTTTTACCAGATGCTGAACACCATTTCAGCCCTGGAAGCCGGTGCTTCCCACGGTTCCGGTCAGGTGCAGCAGATCGATGAAGCGATTTAGGGCCGCGGAAAACATAAAATAACAACATGCCCTAACTCCAAATATCAAAATTTTAACCGGCTGTGCGCCCAAAGGGGCTTGTGTTTCGCTGCGAGTCCCTTTATCGTTTGGGCGCAAGTGGCCCATACCAACTTTTTGAGCGGAAGAAGGACTATTTTATGACAACCAAACTGGTGATCGTGGGGGGCGTTGCCGGCGGAGCCACCGCCGCGGCCCGCGCCCGCCGTCTGGACGAGCAAGCGCAAATTGTTGTTTTTGAACGCGACGAATACATATCCTTTGCCAATTGCGGCCTGCCTTACTACATCGGCCGTGTGATCAAACGGCGAGATCATCTTTTGGTGACCACCCCAAAAGAGCTGCACCGGCGCTACAACATCGACGTGCGAGTTTTCTGTGAAGTTACCCGCATCGATCCGGCGCGCAAACAGATCGACGTACGCAACGTCCAAACCGGTGAAACTTATGTCGAAAATTACGACAAACTGATCCTGTCACCCGGCGCCGAGCCGATCACGCCGCCCATCGAGGGCATCGATTTACCCGGCATCTTCAATTTACGCAACATTCCGGACACGGACCGGATCAAAGCCCATGTGGATACCCGAAAACCGGAAGCCGCCGTGGTCGTAGGCGGCGGGTTTATCGGGCTGGAAATGGCCGAGAACCTGGTGCTGCGCGGTGTTAAAACCACCATCGTGGAAATGCTCGACCAGGTCATGCCGCCCATCGACCATGAAATGGCGACCTTTGTCCACGATCACCTGCGTGCCAAGGGGGTCGACCTGGAACTCAAAAACGGTGTGCGCGCCTTTGCCGAAGCCGGCGGTCGCCTGGTGGTCCACACTCAAAACGGCCGTGAGCTGACGTGCGATCTGGCGATTTTATCGGTGGGCGTGCGGCCGGAGCACCAACTGGCGCGGGCCGCGGGACTTGCCATCAGCCCCCGGGGCGGCATTGCCGTTGACGCGGCCATGCGCACCTCCGACCCGGACATTTTCGCGGTGGGCGATGCCGTTACCGTAACCGACCTGGTCACCGGCCACGCCACCATGACCGCCCTGGCCGGGCCGGCCAACAAACAGGGGCGTATCGCCGCCGACAACGCCCTGGGACGCAAGGCTGAATTCAAGGGCACCCTGGGCACGTCGGTGGTCCAGGTTTTCGATTTGACCGTGGCGTCCACGGGTGCGGCGGAAAAAAGCCTGCGCCGCGACAACATCGCCTTTCAGGCCAGCTATTCCCACTCCGGCTCGCATGCCGGGTACTATCCCGGCGCAGGCATGATGGTCATCAAGCTGCTGTTCACCCCGGACACCGGCAGGGTGCTCGGCGCCCAGATTATCGGGCCAAAGGGGGTGGACAAGCGGATCGATGTGATTGCCACCGCCATCAAGGGCGGCATGACGGTTTACGACCTGGAGGAATTGGAACTGGCCTACGCCCCGCCCTATTCATCGGCCAAGGATCCGGTCAACATTGCCGGCTTCGTGGCGGCCAACCTGCTCAAGGGGGACCACGACATCATCCACTGGCATGAACTGCCGCACATCGATCCGGCAACCGATGTTCTGCTGGACGTGCGCGAGCAAAAGGAGATCGAGAAGCTCGGCGCCATCAACGGTGCATTGCACATCCCATTGTGGAAGCTGCGTCACGCCTTGCCCGGTCTGGACAAATCCAAGAATTATGTGGCCTACTGCGCCGTGGGATTACGCGGGTATCTGGCCCATCGCATTTTAAGTCAGCACGGCTTTAAGTCCCGCAATTTGAGCGGCGGCTACCGCTTGTATCAGAGTGTCAAGGGGCAACAAGCATAAATGCGGTATGAGGTGCCGGGGAATCGCATTTGGGAACTTGGCGCGTCGATCTGATTAAAAAAGCTCGATCCGGTGGGCATGGCCCACCCTTCTATGGGGCGAACCGTCAAGTCTCAATTTCCAATTTGGACGATATTTTTATAAACGATTAGAAGTATCTAATAAT
>JANQIE010000183.1 GCA_028282295.1 Desulfobacterales bacterium
CACGAATTTGCAATCCTCGACGTAGCCTTGCTACGCCTGCGGTTTCAAATTCGCTGCGGCCTTGGCCTGAACCAAAATCTACTATTTCCGGATGGGCACAAGCTGGCAGGGGTTTCATGCAAAATTCCCGAATCACTTCTCCCGGATGGGGAGGATTATGAATAATCATGATTTTACTCCTTATGATAATCCAAATAATCTACGTCTAACACATTTCCCTTTTCATATCGGAAAATAACCCGCCAGTTACCGGAAACGGACACGCTCCAAAAATTTTTCATTGAACCTTTCAGGCGGTGCAAGCTAGTGTCCATCCGGAAATAGTAGATTTTGGCCCCTGGCGGCGTTCGCGCATTTTTAAAATAATGGCGGAGCCATTCACGTTCTTGCGGCAGTAGCGCGCTATGCCTGCGGTTTTAAAAATGCTCGGGCCTTGCCAGGGACCAAAATCTACTATTTCCGGATGGACACTAGCGTGTATATCAGTGCAGTTCAATAATTTTATGCAAATTCGTGTGTCTACAGTTTTGGAGTGTCACCAAAGCCGTAACTGTTTGATTTTACCATAAGCGGCCCCCAAAAAGGCCATTTTTGGGGGGTGTTTTTGCCTACAAAACGAAAACGCAAGCTCGAAAGGGACTTGAGAAAAATAGAATCGTTGGATTCGCCACTATAAAATTATCCGTATCTCCGAGGTTTTTTTAAGTTCACCGCATGAGTTGTCGATGATCATATTATCCGACCAGCCGGTCGGGTTGGGTTACGGGTGGATTGGCTTTTTTCTTTAACTATTTGTAAATATTTATAAAATATAAAATATAAAAGATGGTTGACATGGATTTGCAGGGGGAATATGCTCGACCACTGGTTCGGACGTTGTGATTTGGGTGTCTGAATCGAATTTCATGTGATTGAAAGGGAACGCGAGATAGATGCAGTTTGTCAAACAAACGGGCAAGGCCCGGCAGATCGCGCAAACGGCGCTGGAACTGTTTACCCAAAGGGGCTACGTCGCTACCAGCGTGGAGCAGATTTCCGTTGAAGCGGGTATCGGTAAAAGTACCATCTATGAATACTACCAAACCAAGGAAGAGTTGTTTATTGCCGCGATCATGGAGGCCAGCGAAAAGTGGGCCGGTGATCTGAAAGCGGTGGGGCAGGCCACCGATGATCCGGTGGATCGTTTGTACCGCATTGTCGAGCTGTGGAAGGCCTACATGTTGCCGGGCAATTGCGGCGAGAACCGTCTTTTTTTTGAAGTCATGACCCAAACCTTTATGGAAGACGGGGTCTTTTTCAATCGCCGTCACATTATTCGTCACATTCATCAAGGGTTGGTCAAGATCATCGCGGATTATTTGCTGGAAGGTGTCTCCAGCGGACGGCTTCATCCGGGGATCGCCCGTAATGCGGGCAAATTCGCCCTGAATTTCATGGCTTTTATGGATGGGTTGCAATTGTATGCCCTGATTGAAGAGAACTATGTCGATGTGGAAGCACAGATCGATTATTTTATGCGCCATATGGTTACGCAACTCACAGGGGCGGATGGCAGTGTTGACGCTGAGCGGGAAAATTAGCCGGTGTCCTGCCGGAAATAGCATCTTTGGGCCCCTGGCGGCGTTCTCGCATTTTTAAAATCCTCGACATAGCGCGCTATGCCTGCGGTTTTAAAAATACTCGGGCCTTGCCAGGAGCCAAAATCTACTATTTCCGGATGGACACTAGCCGGTGCCCTGCCGTTGACTTGAAACCCTTCCGGGGCCGGCGCGACGGTTTAACGATGACGGAAGCATTTTGTATGATTAGTCGAATTTCAACTCGATTTTTGGTGATTTTGATGTTGGTGGGCGGTTTGATGGCCGGTCCGGTCCGGGCCGAGACCCCGGCATACCGGTTGACCGATCTGTATCGCCTGGCGCTTGCCCGTGCCGAACAGATCGGCATTTCGCAGGAGGATCTGGCCCTTGCCGAACGGCTGCGGGAAAAGGCCCTGTCGGTGCTGATACCACGCTTTTCCGCGGTCAGCACCTATAAACGCTTTAGCGAGGAAAAGATCGTCAGCGGATCGGTGGTTCAGCCGGAATGGGATGCGGCCTGGGGTTTGACCGCCGAACAGCAGTTTACGTTGAACGGCCGTGAACTGACGGCCTTGCGCATTGCCGAGGATGGTATTGAAAAAAGCCGTCACGACCTGGATGCGGTCAAGGAAGCCTATTTGCTGTCGATTGCCGCGGTTTTCTACGATGTTGCCGGTGCCCGTAAAAATCTTGAAATTGCTGATGCCAATGTCAGGCGGCTTACAATCCATCGGGATGCGGTGCTGGTGCGATTGAAATTGGCCGAAGTCCCCAAGACCGAGCTGTTTCGCACCGAAGCCGAGCTGTCCCAGGCCAGGGCCGATCGGATTCGGGTTCAAAACGGGTTGCGGTTGGCGTACGCCATTCTGGCACGCCTGAGCGGTCTGGAGCAGGATTTCCAAATCCGTGAAAGCAAAGCATCGACGGGCATTGTCACGCAGCGGCTGGCGGATTTGAAGGCGGTGGCCGTGGATCACCGGGCTGAAATCAAGAGTTTGACTTTGCAGGAAAAGATCGCAACCAAACAGATCCGCTTCAATCAGGGGGCTTATTGGCCCACGATCGGGGTGCAGGGCGCCTGGATGCGCATGGACCAGGAGCCGGCGGCATCCAATGACGAGAGTATTTTTTTAGGGCTCCAGTTTGATTGGCCGATATATGACGGCGGTTTGCGGCGTGCGGAAGTCGGCGAGGCCCGGTCTTTGCTGCGTCAGGCCAACCTGGCCAGGGCTGATGCCGTGCGCCAGATCAATGTCGAGGTCGAGGAAGCCTGGTTGGATTTCGATACCCAGCGCGGTGTCATCACTTCCCTGGAAGCACAATTAAAATATGCCGATGAAAACTATCTTGCTGTTTCGCGGCTTTTTAAGCACGGCATGGCCAACAGCGTGGATGTGATGGATGCCAATACGTTGTTGTTGACGGCCCAGCGGCAATTGAGCGAGGCCCGGTATAACTTAAGACTCGCCGCAATACGGCTCAAACGGGCCCAGGGTGTGTTTCTGGCCGATGTGCAAAAACAAATTGAAAAGACAATTAGGAACGGCAATTAAGAATTAAGAATGATGAATTAAGAATTGCGGTTGGTAGTCATTGTATGAAAGCGATTGGATACCTTATTTCTTAATTGTTAATTCTTCATTTTCCTTCGGGGGTGATCATGTTGAACGAGTCCAAATCAAATCGCAATCAAGGCTCACGTTTGCTTTACCGCATTTTACCCGGTGTTGTCGTGGTGGTGCTGATCAGCGTGATTGCCGTGCTGGCAGCCCAGATTTCCAGGGAGGGGGAGGATCTCAAGGCCCGGCGCGAGGCCGGCCTGCGTAATGAGCGGCCGGCGCCGAATATTGTCGCCCTGGAGGTGGTCCCCGGCACCATAACCGATCGTATCAATCTGCCCGGTGTGGTTGAACCCTGGGTGAAATTGAACATTGTGGCCGAAGTTAAAGGCAAGATCGTTGCAAAGCGGGTCGACGACGGCGTGCAAGTGAAAAAAGGCGCGGTGCTGGCGTTGATTGACGACCGCGATTACCGCAATACCGTGACGTCGGCCCAGGCCAATGTCGATGCGGCCGTGGCGGCCTACAACCGTCTCAAGGCGCTGTTTGACGACCAACTGGCCACCCAGTCGCAATTGGACGATGCCCTGGCCCGGCAGAAAACCACACGGGCCGCCCTGGACATGGCGCAGTTGGATCTGGAGCGTTGTGTGATCCGTGCCCCCATGGACGGCGTCGTCAATCAGGTGCTCATCGAAAATGGACAGTTTCTCAACGCGGCCGACCCGGTGGCCGAAATGTTGCAGATCGATCGCGTCAAGGTGACGGTGGGGATTCCCGAATCGGATGTGGCCGCGGTGCGAAAGGTGCGGCATTGCCGCATCACCATCGAGGCGCTGGGCAGCCGTGCGTTTGAGGGCGCCTGCCGCTATCTGGCCAAAACCACCGGCAATCTGGCCCGATTATACAATCTGGAAATCGAGCTGCAAAACAGCGACGGCGTGATCCTGCCGGACATGTTTGCCCGGGTCAGCATCGTCAAGGACCGGGTCAGCGACGGCCTGTCCGTGCCGCTGTATGCCCTGGTGAAGTCGAAGACGCAATCCGCCGTTTATGTGGTTGAAGATGATGTCGCCCGCCTGAAGCCGGTCACCATCGGCATCCAGGAGGGGTGGCAGGTGCAGGTGAAAAACGGTTTAAGACCGGGTGACCGGGTGGTGGTGGTCGGGCAGCACTCGGTCAACGACGGTCAGGCGGTCAACGTCACCCGCACCGTGCAAGACCCCGGAGAACTGACTTTATGATTATTTCCGATACTGCCGTTAAAAACCGGATCAGCGTTGTGGTGCTGGCTGTTATTATTCTGATTGTCGGGACCTACAGTTATATGACCCTGCCCCGTGAAAGCGCGCCGGATATCACTATTCCGCATGTGTTTGTCAGCACATCCTACCGGGGGGTCTCGGCGGCCGATATTGAAACCGGCATCACCATCAAGATTGAGAAGAAGCTCAAAGGGCTGGACCGGGTCAAGAAGATCAAGTCGGTCAGCGCCGAAGGGCTGTCCCAGATCGATATTGAATTTATTCCCGGCACCGATATTGATGACGTCCTGCCAAAAGTCAAAGACAAGGTGGACGAGGCCCAATCCGACCTGCCCTCGGATCTGGAGAATGAACCGTCGGTCTTTGAGGTCAACTTTTCCGAGATCCCGATTGTGGTGTTCTCTTTGTCCGGCACCAGCGGGCCCCGGCGTCTGAAGCAGATTGCGGACGATCTGAAAGATGACATCGAGGCGATTCCGGGAGTGTTGGAAGCCGACGTCACCGGCGGTCTGGACCGGGAAATCCGCGTGGAAATCGATCCCGACAAACTGGCGTACTACCGCATACCGGTGACCATGCTGCAGCAGGTGGTGGCCAGTGAAAACCAAAATACTTCCGGCGGCGCCATCACTTTGGGTGACGGCCGCTATCAGTTGCGGGTGCCGGGCGAATTCGAAACCCCGGAAGAAATGCTGCGGTTGGTGGTGGCAACCCATGAGGGCCACCCGATCTATCTCAAGGATCTGGCGCGGGTTAAGGACAGCACCAAGGAAGAGACCAGCCGGTCGCGCCTGGACGGGGTCGACTCGGTCAATATCGCCGTAAAAAAACGGGTGGGAGAGAACATCATCGCCATCACCGACCGGATCGACGCCCTTATCCAGAGGGTGCAACCCACCTGGCCCCAGGGGACCCGCATCACCAAGCTCATGGATCAGGCCAAGGAGATCCGGCTGATGGTGGCGGACCTGGAGAACAACATTGTCTCCGGTTTGATTCTGGTGATTGTGGTGTTGTTCTTTGCACTGGGATTGCGCAACGCGCTTCTGGTGAGTCTGGCGATTCCTTTTTCCATGTTGCTCTCGTTTACCGTGTTGCAGTTTTTGGACATCACTTTGAACATGGTTGTGCTGTTCTCGCTGACGTTGGCGTTGGGCATGCTGGTGGACAACGCCATCGTCATCGTGGAAAATGTCTACCGCTACATGGAACAGGGCGTCTCCACCGCCCAGGCGGCCATGCGGGCCACCGGCGAGGTGGCCTGGCCGGTGATCGGTTCGACTTTTACGACCCTGGCCGCGTTTTTCCCGATGATCTTCTGGCCCGGCATCATGGGCGAGTTCATGAAATACTTGCCGATCACTTTGTTGGTGACGCTGTCTTCCAGCCTGTTTGTGGCCCTGATCATCAATCCGGCCTTGTGCTCGATTTTCATGAAGCTGAAGAAAAAGGCGGGGCCGCCGCCGCTGCCCGATGCGAAGATTGCCCCTGAGAGCGGTGAAGCCCCGGTGGCGGTCAAGGGGGCCTTGCTGACGGGGTACACCAGACTGCTGGCCGGGGCCTTGCGGCATAAAATCGCGGTGCTGCTTATTTCATTTGCCGTGCTGGTCATCCTGGTGCAGGTCTGGCTGCTGCACGTCGGGCTGGAAAAACCGGTGGAGTTCTTCCCGCCTATTGATCCTAAGAGCATTTATGTGAATGTCGAGCCCCCCGAGGGGGCCGACCTGGATTACGTCGACCGGGTCCTGAAACAGGTCGAACGGGCCATTCTCAGCGATCCGGCGGCTGGTGATTATACCGCGGCCTACGCCCCGCAAACCCATCGCAAGGCCAACGGCGAAACCTTCAGGGGGCCCGGCGACATCAACAACATCGAGCATGTTTATGCCAAGGCGGTCCAGGGCGGCGGCGGGTTTTCGTTTGACCAGAATCTGCCGAACCATATCGGTGTGCAGTTTGTCGATTTTGAACAGCGTCTGACACCAACCGTTCTGGATTTGGAGAAGATTCGCCGGCGGGTCAAGGCGATCGCCGGTGCGCGCATCACGGTGGCCGAACAGCAGGAGGGGCCACCCACCGGGCCGCCCATCAACATCGAGATCGCGGGCGATCAATTCGCCAAGCTCGGTGCGGTGGCGGAACAGATCAAATCCGAGATCGGCAAGATTCCCTATGTGGAAGACATTCAGGATGACTATGTGGCTGGTTTGCCGTCGGTGCGGGTGCGCATCGACCGGCAAAAGGCGGCCCTTTTCGGTCTGACCACCAACACCGTGGGGACCGTGCTGAAAACCGCCTACAATGGGTTGGACGTGTCCACCTTCTACGAGGGCGACGAGGATTACGATATTACTATCACCCTGGCCGAATCGGACCGCAAGGTCACCGACGTGTTACACAAGATGATGATCCCGACGCCCGCCGGCCAACTGGTGCCGCTCACCACCCTGGCCGCCATCGACTATGCCGGCAGCATCGGCGATATCGTGCGCATCAATCATGACCGCGTGGTGACGGTGAGCGCTAATGTGGATGAAACCAAAACCACCGGCGCGGTGGTGCGTCAAAAGGCCGAAGCGGCGCTTGAAAAACTGAGCCTGCCGCCGGGTTACCGGTACAAGTTTACCGGCGAAAACGAAGATCAGAAGGAATCCCAGGATTTTCTTTCCAAGGCTTTTGTGATCGCGGTTTTTCTGATTTTTCTGATCCTGGTGACGCTTTTCAACTCGGTCTGGCATCCTTTGATTATTCTGACCTCGGTGATTTTGTCGCTGGGCGGCGCCTTTCTCGGACTGTCCGTGTTGGGATCGCCCTTCGGGATCATCATGTCCGGGGTCGGCGTCATATCCCTGGCCGGGGTGGTGGTCAACAACGCCATCGTGTTGATCGATTACACCAACAAGCTGCGCGGACGCGGCATGTCCCTGGCCGAAGCCGTTGTTGCGGCCGGTGCCACCCGGTTGCGTCCGGTGATGTTGACCGCCATCACCACTATTTTGGGATTGCTGCCGATGGTCACCGGGGTGAGTTACGATTTTCACAAGCTGACGGTTTCCTGGGCCAGCGAATCGACCCAGTGGTGGCAGTCGATGGCCATCGTGGTGGTTTTCGGCTTGATGGTGGCCACCTTGCTGACCCTGGTGGTGGTGCCGACCCTGTATGCCTTGATTGAAACCATCAAGGCCAAGGCGGCTGCGACATTTGCGCGGCCCAAAAAGACACGCATGGCGCCGGTCGCCGATTCTTGCCCCTGACGCTGCAAAGGCCGGAGGACGCCAGATCCTGCGTTGCCAGGGGCTGGCTGGTAGATTTACGACAGCTTCGCCCTTGGCGTCCTGGTTCATTGTCAGCGCGGCGCCAATATCAGCAACCCTTCCCGGCTGTTCAGGTTCATTTCAAAACGGTTTAAAAAATTGAGTCCCAAAAGACCCAGATCGGATTGCTCGGGGATGTCGACCACCAGGGCGTTGACGTTGTTTACAACCCAGCCTTGCAGCTCGATCGATTCCAACGTGACCTCGTAGGCCCGCATGACGCCGCCGGCGGTGATGATTTTTCTTTGCGGGGTGTTGTCGCTGAGTTGGATGCCCAAATACTCGGCCGTGGATTGGGGGATGGTCACCATGGATGCGCCGGTGTCGATGATAAAGGGTTGGGTGACACTGCGGTTCAGCCGCGCGGTTACCGGTACATGATTGGCGCCGGGGGTAAATCGGATGACGATTTTGCCCTCCCGGTTTTTTAAGGTTTCAATTTGGTCTTGCAGTACATTGATCTTACCGGCCAGCGCGGGGGGATACTGTCGGGCGTATAACAGTTTTTCCGCCGTCGCCCAATCTCCGTCAGCCAGCGCCAGGCGCACACCAAGCAGGTTCAGATGGGGGTCCTGGGGAAATTGCGCCAGCCCGGTTGTCAGAAGCAATTCGGCTTCAGTGACGGTCTGGTCGGCAAGGGCCTGTGAAATCAGACGGAGATAAAGTTCCCGGTGATACGCTGTCAGCTGTTGCTGCGGTGGCGAGTCGGCCATGTCTGTGCGTTCCTGAACGGTCTCGATTAAATCCAGCGCATCGCCAGCGCCGTGGCTTTCCTGAACAATGTGGCCGAGGGCCAGCAGCAGGCGCGCATCGGCCGCTGCCGTCAATACCGTTTCGTCGACCAAGCGGATGATGTCTCCGCTCATACCGGCTTGCCGGGTGGCCGCGATCAGTTTGATCATTTGCGGCACAATGGCCTGGGGCTGCAGAGGCGGCGGTGTGTCCCCGAGGGCAAGTCTGGGGTCGAGGCGAAAGCCTTCGGTCAGATGCGCCAGCCTTTGCAAGGGTTTATCGGCCGGGATGCTGTTGGCGAGCAGGAACTGTTCTTCGCGGCCGTCGGCAAACGTTTTCTGGTAGTAATCGATGACGGTTTGGCCCTCGGGCAGGTCGCCGGCGGCCGGGCCGGTCCATAAAAAGGCGTGCGTTGCGCCCTTGCCGAAGGTCCAGCCCACAACCCGGCCGGTCTGGATCAAAATACCCGGTTCGGATATTGTTTGCGGCACCTTGACCTGGACTGTTCGGTGTCCATATTCGACCGGCTCAACCGTTATGGGGCGCGGTTCGGCGTCAGCCTGCAACGCAAGCCAGGCGACCGGCTGATTCGGGGTCCAGGCTTCCAGGGCAAATAGATCGGGAAGGTTCTGCGCCGCCACCTGCAACACCGCCACCTTGTCACTTTCGTCCGTGATAACGCGTTGCACGCGCAGGGGCCTGGGCGCCGAACCTGAGAACGTCGCGTGGTAGGCGCCCATAAGCGATTTCTCCGGCAATGCCATGTAGCCGCCGGCCAGGAGCCCCACCGGCCTGACGGTCAGGCGGCGCCCGGTGATGTCATACAGTGTCGCCGCGCCGGCCAACATGTGTTGGGTTTCGGCAATCGGCTGCGGTGCGACGGGTTGCGGTTCAACCGGAAGGGTGCGGGGACTGACGGAGGAGGGCAAGTTTTGGGTTGGCGGCTTGGGCGCCACGGTCGGGGCTGATTGGGGTGACGGTTGTTGATTACTGAAAAACAGCCATGATATGACCCCCGCCAGGACAAGCGGCAGGACAAACACCCACTTGAACCGGCGTTTGACGCCTGTCAGGGGCTGGCCGCAAAACTGACAGAATTTGGCCCGGGCGTTGTTTGGCACCCGGCATTTGGGACACCGCATGGCGTTTCTCCGTTTATTTTTTTTTACTATACGCGGAAAATGCGCATTTTTAAATGGTATGTCCATTAATTCGGCTGATGGTAAAATACCTTGACTTAAGCTGGGCCGCTGCCTATATGCCTTTAAGTATTCACGCCCTTAGGTATTTGCCGGCGGACGATGGTTTGCGAATGTTCGAGGGACACCCCACCGATAAGCGAGTCGAAAATAGTCATGAGTGATTTGGAAAAGGAAAAACAATCCACCGATCTGCAACTTGCCGACCTGCGTGCGATCATCGATAATATTGATTCCCAACTGCTCGATTTGATCAATGAGCGGTTGTTGACCGCACGGAAAATCGGCTGGATCAAATCGGCCGGCAACCGCCGGGTCAAGGACCGTAGCCGGGAGCGGCAGGTTTTGAGCCGTTTGGAGAAGCTCAATCGCGGCCCTTTGAAAGTGGATGACCTGCACCATCTGTTCATGGAAATTATCGGCATTACCCGTGAAATCCAGAGCAATGACGTCATCGCCTATTTAGGGCCGGAGGCGACCTTCACCCACATTGCCGCCCTTGAATATTTCGGCCACAAGGCGCCTTTGAAGGCCTATGCCAGCGTGGCCGAGATTTACGGGGTTTTGGCCCGCGAAGAGGTCCGTTATGCCGTGATCCCGGTAGACAATACCGTGGAGGGCGTGGACGGCGGCAATCTGGATTTGCTGATTGAGACCGAGGCGGTACTTTGTGGCGAGCAATATCTGGCGGTGGCTTATGATTTGTTGTCGCCCGGCACCACCATTGACAATGTCCAAAAAATATACGGACAGGTGCACGCGGTGTCGCAATGCCGTGGATGGCTGCGTAAATATTTACCCGATACGCAACTGGTCGAATGCGCTACCGCGGCCGAGGCGACGGCATTGACGCTGGCCGGTGGCGAGGCCGCCCTGGTCGGTCCCCCTGCCTTTGCCCGGCTGCATAACTGGCGTACCCTCATGGCCAATATCGCCGACCACCGCCAGCCGCTGAGCCGTTTTTTAGTATTCGGCCCGCAAGCCGAGCCCCCTACGGGTTGCGACAAGACATCGTTGCTGTTTGTCACGGATAATCGGCCGGGTGCGTTGTTTCGAATTCTGGAACCGGTGCAAAACGCCGGTGTCAATGTATGCCGTCTCGATTCGCGCTTGTGGAAACGGGAGAACTGGCGTTCGGTTTTTTACCTCGATATCGAAGGCCATATGCAGGACAAGATTATTGCCGATGTCATCGCCGCGATAAAGCAGGCGTGTCATTTCTTGAAAGTTTTGGGGTCCTACCCCATGTCCACCCATGAAAATAACCCGGCTTGAGCAACCCGGCCAAATCTTCAAATGGGTTAATTTTTTTATAGGAGTCGAGCCATGTCCAGCACCTTTGGAACATTATTTCGGGTTACCACTTTCGGCGAATCGCACTGCAAGGGCGTCGGCGCGGTTGTCGACGGCTGTCCGCCGCAGCTCAAATTAAGTGAAGCTGATATCCAGCCTCAATTGGACCGGCGCCGTCCCGGGCAAAGTCGGCTGACCACCGACCGCAATGAAGCCGATCAGGTCACCATTTTATCCGGTGTGGAAAACGGACGGACCCTGGGAACTCCGGTGGCATTGCTGGTCGCCAACAAGGATCAAATCCCCAAAGACTACAGCGGGATGCAGTTTATCCCCCGGCCGTCGCACGCCGAATACACCTACCAGATGAAATACGGTATTCGCGCTTCCAGCGGTGGCGGCCGGTCCAGTGCCCGCGAAACCATCGGCCGGGTGGCCGCCGGTGCCATTGCCGAGAAGTACTTGCAGGAAACCTTTGGCACGCAAATCGTTGCCTGGGTCGACTCCGTGGGCGACCTTGAAGCCGCCGGAGTCGATCAGGACAAGATTACCCGCGCGGCCGTGGATCAAAATGTGGTGCGCTGTCCGGATGAAAAAATAGCCGGTAAGATGGCGGATCTGATTGCCAGGTTAAAGGAAGAGGGGGACTCCATCGGCGGCACCGTGAGTTGTGTGTGCCGCCATGTGCCGGTGGGGCTGGGGGAACCGGTTTTTGAAAAGCTGGAAGCCAAGTTGGCCCAAGCCATGCTCTCCCTGCCGGCCACCAAGGGATTCGAGATCGGCTCCGGTTTTGCCGGGGCCCGCATGCGCGGCTCCCGGCACAACGATCCGTTTGAAAAACGCGAAGGGCGCCTGCGAACCCGGACCAACTATGCCGGTGGAACTTTGGGTGGCATTTCCAGCGGTGAGGCGATCTATTTTCGCCTCGCCTTTAAACCGCCGGCGACCATTATGCTGCCGCAAGCCACGGCCGACTTTGACGGACAAGCGGTGGTTCTGGAGGCCAAGGGGCGGCATGATCCCTGTGTTGTGCCGCGGGCGGTGGCCATTGTCGAGGCGATGGCCGCTCTGGTGGTGGCGGATATGGCGTTGCGTCAACAAGCGCGCGGTGCGTTGTGATTCGCCTGTGTCCATCCGGAAGTAGTCGCTTCTGATCCCGGCAAGATCCGAGGATTTAAAAAAATGTGAGAACGCCGCCGGGGGGCCAAATGGTGCCATTGTCGGATGGCCACGCGCTTGTAAACTGACGATTGGATTGTTTCTGCGCGGCCCTTAAATCAACGATCCCGGGCGGCTCGGGTGGTGCGTACCTTGTTACGTCGATGCTACAATGTGTAGAAAAATCCCTACCCAAATAGGTAAAACCTTACATAGTGTCGATTTGAGCCACAAGATATAGCGTTTTTTAGCATCGCAATCCCCCATATATTGTTTCTGGTAGAGGAATACTATTTGCATCTTCCTCATCGTTAAAGCATTCCTTATTTATATCTATTTCGTACTCACTCTTCTATCAATGATTTGAAATTTAACTTATTTGGTTAGCGCCGGCGCGATTGTTCTACCCGGCTTTCTCTCTTTCAATCGGCGTGTGTTTTATTTGGGGTAGCAGTATTTATGAACCCGCATCGCATAGGGGCCGGAACGGTGCCGGGTTTTTAGGCGATGGTGTGGTTGGGGAGGCATCTCGAAAAAGATGTCGGGATGGAAAGTAATTCAGGATGAGGCAGAAATAATATCGATTTTCAGGGCTTTTGGGGGCCCGGCTATAGCACAACTTTCAGGCTGAAGGGTTGTCAGCCGTTCGGATATAAGTGATCTTATGCTCACGCGATACCGCACATCAAAACCATAGGTGTGTGATCAGGCGCAAGCGCCCCGTTGTTTTGAATTGTTGACGGCTTTAATTGAACGCCCCGCCTGACGGCTGTGCCGGTTAGGGGGATGCCATGTTTACAAAGAGCTTGGCGGTTTTGATGGTTCTGGTGGTTTTAGGGGGGACGGCGGCCTTTGCGACCCGGGTAGACTATGAAGAAGTCGACGGTGCAAAGGACGTTGGTGCCGTTTTTTTTGAAGGCACGTGGATTGCGGGCAATAAAGTCTTTGACGCACCCGGAGTTGCGCATGCGATTGCCGGTCTCGGGATGCGGCAGGGAACCTCCGGTGTTCTTCGTGACAAGTCGGCGGCCGGCGATTTTTTCAGGCCGGGTGCTGAGCACTCCGGCGATATTGCGGCCAGGGTGGCGTTTGGGGCGCCTGGCGACGTTGCAGGAGGGCGCCTGTTTGATATTGAAGCCGCGCCGCATGCCGCCTTGGTGACGTGGACCATTGACGACGCGTCGGCGTTCACAGGGGGGCTGGTTCCCGGCTTTGCCGCTGATTCCGGCCGAAATGCGCCGAATCGCGGCGATGAGGCTTCCGTGCCCGAGCCGGCGCTTGTTTTTTTCATCGGCGCCGGACTGCTTGGGCTTGCTTGCCTGCAACGAAGATGGCGTAAAAAATATCTTCGCTTCAGATCGCGGGTGTGAAGTAAAATCAGATCTTGTCCGTATATGCGCGCGTTAGGGTTGCAAATTCAATAATATGGTATAAAGTATAAAAAATACATATTAAAAAAAATATAGTTTAAATTGAGCTTCATCGTTTCCAGGTCGCCGATACTTGTGGATGTACCTGAGTGTTTGCCAGGGTATTTACCAGCAGTTTTACCGGAGTACTAATCAGATCAAGGAGTCCAAAATGTTGAAGAAAATGGTTCTGCTCAATTTAGTAGTATTTTTGTTTGGGGCTGGGGGCTACGCCAATGCGGATTACTTTGTCGGTTTGGGTGATTTGCCGGGTGGCGAGTTCTTGAGCCGGGCATGGGATATCTCCGGTGACGGTTCGGTGGTTGTCGGTACAAGCGCCTCTGAGTTTGGCGGCGAGGGGCATGCCTTTCGCTGGACGCAATCCGGCGGCATGCAGAACCTTGGCTATCTGCAGGAAAACACAAGTTGGGGGGCAGCGGTTTCAGGGGACGGCGGCACCGTGGTCGGTGACACCGGTATCCGGCCGGGCGCCCATGCCATGCGTTGGAACGCACAATCCGGCATGACCGATCTGGGTTTCCTGTCGCCCACCTCCGGCCTGCCTGCGAGTGTGGCCCTCGCAGCTTCCGGTGACGGTTCGGTTATCGTTGGCGGCAGCACCTCATCCCAAAGCGGTTTTCAAAATCAAGAAGCATTTCAGTGGCGTACATCGACCGGCATGGTCGGGTTGGGCGATTTGGCCGGCGGCGACTTTGCCAGTGTCGCCACCGGCATCTCGGCCGACGGGGCGGTGGTCGTGGGCAACGGGACGACCGCTTCGGGCGGGGAGGCGTTCAGGTGGGATGCATCACAGGGGATGGTCGGACTGGGGGCACTTGCGGGCGGAAGCACGAGTAGCGCCGCCGCTGTGTCGGCCGACGGAACGACCATTGTCGGTAACAGCGCCTCATCCCAAGGCACCCAGGCCTATGTCTGGACCGAAACCGGTGGCATGATTGGCTTGGGCGATCTGGCCGGCGGCGGTTTTTTCAGCCAAGCG
>JANQIE010000184.1 GCA_028282295.1 Desulfobacterales bacterium
GTGCCCATCCGGAAATAGCATCTTTTGGTCCAGGCCGGCGTTCTCACGAATTTGAAATAATGGCGTAGCCATTCATGTTCTTGCGACGTAGCAAGGCTATGCCTGCAGTTTCAGATTCGCTACGGCCTTGGCCTGAACCAAAATTTACTATTTCCGGATGGGCACTAGTTAAGGGCTCTTGTCGATTAGGGCCGCGGCCCTTAGATCCTGGCCTCAGGCTCTCGCCGGGGTGACGGCGTATTTTTCTGCGTCGTACCGTCGAACCCCGAATCGGGTCCGGAGCAGGCCCCGGAATTCGGCGTATTTCAAACCGGAACTCGTGGCTCGCTTGTGTCTATCCAGAAATAGCCTCTTTGCACTACTTCGAATACATGCCGTCAATTTCTTTTGCGAAACGCTCCATGGCAATATTGCGCTTGAGCTTTAACGTCGGTGTCAGCAGGCCGTTTTCGATTGTGAACTCGGGCACCAGAATCACTTTTTTGACCGTTTCAAAGGAGGCGAAGCGTTTGTTTTTCTCCGCTACCTGCGCTTCGATCAATCCGGTGATCTGCGGGTGGGTCAGCAGTTCATCGATACTGCCGTAGGCAATTTGGTTCGATTTGGCGTAGTCGATAACATTGTCGGGATCGACAGTCACCAGAGCGGTCAGGTATTTGCGTTTGTCGCCGATAACACAAACCTGGTTGATGTACCTGCTGGTGGCCAGGGCGCCTTCGATGGCCGCCGGGGCGATGTTTTTACCGCCGGCGGTAATAATAATGTCTTTTTTGCGCCCGGTAATTTTAAGAAAATCTTCCGCGTCAATTGTTCCGATGTCGCCGGTCAATAGCCACCCCTCCGGCGTAATGGTCGCGGCGGTTTCCTCCGGCATCTTATAGTAACCCTGCATGACATTGCGGCCGTGATACATGACTTCACCACCGTCGCCGATTTTCTGCTCAACGCCCGGTCCGGGCTGCCCCACCCAACCGAAACGGTAGTTGTCATACCGGTTGACATTGCTAAATGAAGTGTTTTCCGTCATGCCGATCCCTTCCAGAATCAGCAAGCCCGCGGCGTGAAAGAACTTGGCGATGGTCGGGTCCAGGGGCGCCGCGCCGCTGATGCACCAGCGCACCCGGCCGCCCAGAGCTGCGTTGATTTTACTGAAAACCAATTTGTATGCCATCTTGTACTTGAACGCCAGTCCCGCCGGCACCGATTTTTTAGCCAACCGGCAATCGCTGACCTGCTCGCCCACGGCCATCGCCCAGTTGAAAATCTTCAAGGCCAGACCACCCTTGGCTTCAGCGCTGCTGATGACCTTGGTGTAGATCTTCTCGAAAATGCGCGGCACGCTCACAAACCAATGAGGACGGGCCGCTTTGAGATCATCGACAATGGTCTCCATACTGCGGGTGAACGTGGTGGCAAAACCCAAAAGAATAGCGGTGTACAGGCACGTGCGCGCAAACACGTGGGCCAGCGGCAGGAACAAAAAGACTTCATCATCAGCCTGAAATTGGCCGGACCCTTTGACCGACTGGGCCGTGAAGGTGATGTTGTCGTGGGTCAGCACCGCGCCTTTGGGCACACCGGTGGTGCCGGAAGTATACACGATGCCGGCGGGATCGTCGGCGTGAATACCGTCGATGCGTAGCGCTAACGCCTGATCCGTAACGGCTTGCCCCAATTTCATGAACGCGTCGAATTCGACCACCCAATCGTCGCCCTCCGGTGCCGCCCCCCCAAACAGGATGACTTTACGGATGTTGGGGATGCTTGGCCGAATTTCGAGAAGTTTAGCCAATTGGATATTGTCTTCAGCAAAAATCACCACAGCATCGGAGTGATTGATGATATACTCGCAGTCTTGCGGTAAATTCGACTGGTAAATCCCCACTGTCGCCGCACCCGCCGTTGTGATGCCCAGATCGGCCAAGACCCAGGCGTAGCGGCTGTAGCTGATGATATTCACCTTGTCTTGCGGTTCGACCCCCAGGGCCATCAAGCTTTTGGCAACGGATTTGACCTGGTCGTAAAGCTGTCCCCAGGTTACGGAGTTTTTTTCACCGGTGCCGGTGAACCATCGAAAAGCGGCGGCCCCAAAAGAGCGGTCGACCGTCTCTTTGAGCATCGCATGCACACTTTGAAAATCTGTAAATTCCATTGTTACCTCCGTTTGCCTTCCCGGGGGGCATCCCTAGCGCCTGGGCTGATCGCATGCATCGGAATTTCACGGCGATGCGCGCATGCCGACAAAACCGGCGTCAATAAGATGAACATTGTTCAACTATTAGGCTTGGATTAATTTATTTGTCAAGAATTTTAATCACCGATCTTTTTTTCCAGTGTCAACCGACCTTGAGGGGCTTTTGGCACGTAAGGTTCGCATTCGACTTGCGACCGTTGGCTAGTGTCCATCCGGAAATAGTAGACTTTGGTTCCCGGCAAGGCCCGAGCATTTTTAAAACCGCAGGCATAGCGTGCTATGTCGCAAGAACGTGAATGGCTCCGCCATTATTTTAAAAATGCGAGAACGCCGCC
>JANQIE010000185.1 GCA_028282295.1 Desulfobacterales bacterium
GGCAAGGCCCGAGCATTTTTAAAACCGCAGGCATAGCGTGCTATGTCGAGGATTTTAAAAATGCGAGAACGCCGCCAGGGGCCAAAAGATGCTATTTCCGGATGGGCACGAGCTATAGAGGCTCGCACAAGAATAATTTCACATTTTTGCGCAAGCCCTAAGTCAATGGCATTGATTTCAACATAATAATTTAAACGTCGATTCACACACAAAAAGCAAGCTTATTTTTGTCCGCAGAACAGGGAAAAAATGATTGGAGGGGGGGGGAAAGGAAAAACAGACGGTTGCGCAAAACCGGCTGGGGGAAAGAGCCACACGTTAAAAACTGATTTCACATTTTTTGCGCGAGCCCTCAGGCGCCCGGATTCAGGTTGGTGTCCATCTGGAAATAGTAGTTTTTGGTTCCCGGCAAGGCCCGAGCATTTTTGGAACCGCAGGCATCGCAGGCTACTGCCGGCTACAGATAACGGTCGATGATCGTATCCACCGCCTGGGCCGGAACCGGTTTGGAGAATAGATAGCCTTGGACCATGTCGCACCCGAGTTCCTGTAATCGAAGCATTTGCTCTTCGTGTTCGATGCCTTCGGCGACCACGTTCAGGTTCAGTTTCTTGGCAAGCGCTACGATGGCTTTGACAATCTCGCTGCATTCGGTATCGGCGGTCAGTTGTTTGGTGAAGAAGCTGTCGATTTTCAATTCGTCCAGGGGAAACTGCTGCAGGTAGGCCAATGATGAATAACCGGTTCCGAAATCGTCGATGGCCAGTTTGATGCCGATCGCCTTGATCTGTTTCAGGATGCCGATCGATTTGCGGCTGTCTTCCATCAATACGCTTTCGGTGAGTTCAAGTTTCAAACTTTGCGGATCGATATCGATTTCGCGAATGCTTTCCAGCACATTGACGGTAAACCCCGATTGCATGAACTGACTGCCGGAGATATTGATGTTCAGGGTCAGGCGTTCGCAACCCGGACGCGCACTTTGCCATTTTTTGAGCTGGCGTCCGCCTTTCTTGATCATCCAATAACCGATCTGATTGATCAATCCGTTTTTCTCGGCAATCGGTATAAATTTATTGGGATAGACAACGCCGTGTTCGGGGTGATTCCAGCGGATCAGGGCTTCAAAACCGTTTAACCGGCGGTTTTCCAGGCGCAGGATCGGCTGGTAGTATATTTCAAACTCCTGCTTGGGCAGGCTCAGACGCAAATCGTTTTCCAGCCGCAACGCCGCGATGTCCTGTTCCAACATGCTGTTTTCAAAAGCCTTAATCTGTCCGCGGCCGTCTGATTTGCAGCGCGCCAGCACGATTTCAGCATCGCGTAAAACATTATCGGAAGATTTATAAAAATGGGTTTTGAGAACAACACCGATGCTGGTGCTGAGGTTCAATTTGATATCGCCGATGTGAATCGGCGCTTCCAAAAGGCGGCGGCATTTTTCGACAAATTCGATGACGGCCTGGTGGTCGGCCAGATCCCGCACCAGCACCGCAAATTCATTACCGCTCAGACGCGCCACGGTATCGCCGGCGCGTATGCTTGTTTGCAGGCGGCGGGCAAACTCGACCAGGACCTTGTCGCCGACATTGTGCCCGTAGGCGTCATTGATATCCTTGAACAAGTCGATATCGATAATGAAAACGGCGAAGGAACGACCGGCGTTGCGCCGGCATTGGTCGATGGCGTGATTGAGTCGATCACGAAAAACAGCGCGGCCCGGTAAGGCGGTGAGCGTGTCGCAAACAGCCACCTGGTTCACTTTTTTTTCAACCGCCGCAATTTTCTTGGCGCGCCTTTGAAGGCCGCGGGCAACGGAATCTTTGATGGTCGATAAATCAAGGGGTTTTTCCAGATAATCGCTCACTTCGAGCCGAATGGCTTTGAGTGAACTGTTCATGCTGCCCCGACCGGTGATAACAATGGGAATGATGTCGGGCGATGTATGCTTGATACGCTCGATCACTTCGAGCCCGTTTATGTCGGGCAGGCATAAATCGGTGATCAGTACATCATAGGAACGCTCCTGACCCAGCCGGATACCACTTTCACCGTCGCTGGCGGAATCCACTTCGATTTCATTGGAGGCGAGGCCGAGTTTCAACGCTTTGCGAATGGAGATTTCATCATCAACAACTAGAATGCGATCCATTACGTTTCTCTCTTAAAGTCGAATTGGTTTCAACAATTAGTGCCCATACGGTTTTTCTTCTTCATCTGTAAAAGCACCAAGCATGCCAAGGCACCGCAGTATGTGCTGCCAAGGTGATTATCACATTATATCAAAAAGTTAAAGGCAGCATAAATTCACGGTTATCCTGCATCGACGGACTGATGGGGGCGAATGTTGAAAGTATTGTCAAACCCGGACGCCCGGGCTGGGCTGATACATTTTTTCATATAAAGATCAGACGGTTATGCGGGTGAGATTATTGTTAGCAAAGTGACAATATTAGAAGCTGTGTGATAAACAGATTTTCGCCCTAGGGCGAGGTGATTTTTTGTAGCGGCCCACAGGCTGTTTTGATGCCCGGCCTTTAAAACCGGCGTCAAAACATTTTTGCTTCCCCAACGCCGGTACCCAAGGTATCCGGATCAATCGGGTTTGTAAGTCAGGCCGTATTTTTTGATGCGGTAGCGAAGTTTGTGCGGCGGGATTTTCATGAGCCGGGCGGCTTCGGTCACATTGCCGCGGGCCGATTCCATGGCTTCTTGAATCAGGTTCTTCGTCACTTCCTGATAATCGTACTTGGGTTTGGACCGGGGCTTGGTCCCGGCGGTTTGATTCCCGTTGCGGCTTCCCAGCGCGTGCAAGTGTTCCGGCAAAAGCGCGTTGCCGTTCTCGATAAGAATAATCCGTTCAACGGTGTTGCGCAATTCGCGCACATTGCCGGGCCAATTGTATTCCAGCAGCATGGTTTGGGCCTTGGCATCGATCCGGGCAAAATTCTTGCCGAACTTTTTGTTGTATTGATCCATGAAGTGCTGGGTGAGCAGGATGATGTCTTCGGGCCGGCGTCGCAACGGCGGCAGGTCAACCCGGATGACGTTAAGCCGGAAAAATAGATCGCGTCTGAACGTGCCGGCTTCGACGGCTTCGTCCAGATCGGTGTTGGTGGCGGCAATGATCCGGGCGGAGACACGAATTCTACGGCTGCCGCCGATCCGATAAAACGCACGGTCTTCCAGCACGGCCAGCAGCTTTACCTGTGCCGACAGCGGCATGGCGCCGATTTCATCCAAAAAGAGGGTCCCGCCGGCGGCTTCCTCAAAATGCCCTTTTCGTCCGTCGGATCTTGCACCGGTGAATGCGCCGCGTTCGTAGCCGAACAATTCACTCTCAACCAGGTCTTTGGCAATGGCGCCGCAATTGACGGTGATAAATGGTCCGGGTATGTCACAGCCCTGATAATGGGTGGCTTTGGCCAAAACACCCTTGCCGGCGCCGCTTTCCCCCATGATCAACAACGGCGTGTCAGGACTTTGCGAGGCTTTGCGGGCAATTTCGATGCTGGCTTTGATTACGGGATTTTTGCCGATGAGATCAAATTTATATTTTTCCAGCTTTGGTTTCTGGATGGTTCGAAGTTGTTTTTTCAACGCCCGGTTTTCAAGGGCGTGTTCCAGCGACAACATCAGGTCCTGCGCATCGATCGGTTTTACCAGGTAGTCATACGCGCCCAGCTTGATCGCCCTGACGATGGTTTTTACCTCTTCGACCGCCGTGACCATGATGACGGTCACTTCCGGATAGCGCGCTTTGATCTGTTCCAGCACTTCGACCCCGTCATCCTCCTGCAACCTGATGTCCAGCAGGACGATTTCGGGGCTTTCATCATGAACCAGTTTCAGGGCTTCGTCGGCGTTTTTGGCGGTCAGCGCAATATATTTTTTCGACAGGATCATTGACAGGGCGGATCGAATACTCTTGTCATCGTCGACAACCAGAATTTTTGCATCCATCTTAGTTCTCCATGAACGCTTGATAAGCGGTGGGCAGCTCGATGATAAAGGTTGTGCCTTCGCCGGGTTTACTTTCAAAAGAAAACGCCCCGCCCTGCCGTTTGATGATCTGGTGCGATATGCTCAACCCCAGCCCGGTGCCGGTGGCTTTGGTCGTAAAGAAAGGGTTGAAGACATCCTCCTGGTGCTCAGACTTGATACCCGGCCCGGTATCACGAACTTTCAAAAATACAGCTTCCTTGGCATCACTAAGTGATGAGGCACCCATGGAAGTCAGAATTCTGATCAGCCCATTGTTCCCCATGGCTTCCATGGCATTGGCGACAACGTTGTTGATGACCTGCTGCAACCCGATTACGTCGCCCTGGACGGGTATCAAGCCACTGGTCAACTCCAGTTTCAATTCCGTATTGGTCTCCCGTAATCTGGTCGACCAGAATTTGATGCTTTCCTTGACGAGAACATTCAGATCAATTTCATCCGGCGATTGCACCGGCGGCCGGGCAAAGTCCAGAACCCGTTTGATAATGCCTTCAATGCGATTGATGCTCTCCTTTATTTCACCGAACAACTCTTTTTCCTGTGCCGTTCGTTTATATTTGTCTTCATCGCGCAGGATGTCGGTAAATAGATTGATGCTGGCCAGCGGGTTCCTGATTTCGTGCGCGATACCACCGGACAACTGTCCCAATGAAGACAGGCGATACGCCCGGATCAGGTGTTCCTCCAGTTTTTTCTGCTCCGTGATATCGCTGATGCGGATGATTGCATTGCCTTCACCTTTGTCTTTGTCGTGCATGGGATAGATGACAACTTCTTCGATCCGGGACACATCTTTTAAGCCCTGCCGTTCGAACGTCATTGGTTTGCCGCTTTCAATGGCCACTTTGAAGTTGCAATGGCTGCACGGTTCCTGCCGGCCGGCCAGGATACGAAAGCAGGGCCTGCCGACAATATCCCGGAAGCGGGACGCCTGCGCGTATTCTTTGGCAGCCCGGTTCAGTACTTTTATCCGCATCTTGCGATTGAGCATGATCAACGGCTCGGAAATACCGTCGAAGACCGATTGCAACGTGGTTTTACTCTGCAAAAGTTTCTGATCGACTTTACGCCGTTCCTGGACTTCTTTCTTCAGTTCTTCAAACAGTTTCTGGTTTTCAATGCGCAATTTGCGTTTTTCAAGCGCACGCTTGACGGTGATAAGCAGATCGTCGATCTGAATAAGGGGCTTGGTGAGATAATCAAAGGCACCGTCTTCTTTCAGGGCTTTGACGGCGTTTTCAAAGGACGCGTTACCGGTCAGGATGACTACTTCGATATTCGGGTCGAAGCGTTTAATCCGCCGCAGGACCTCCAACCCGTTTATCCCGGGCATGGTCATATCGGTGATGGCCAACCCGATCGGCCGGGTGTTCATCAATTCCATTGCCTCTTCACCGTTGCCGGCCCGGAAAACCCGGTAGTTTTCGGCGGTCAACAGCGTATCGAGCATTGTCAGAATGTCCGGATCATCGTCTATGAGTAAAATATTGTCGGTCATTGCATTCACCGCAACGCCCAGCCTTTATCTGTTTCGGTAAGGCGGCATGTTAGATAATATGCTTGAATTATTCGTTTTTTTGAGATTGATCACTTTAGCCCGCAAATGGGTTCTCACGTGATTAATATCGGTCCTAAAGTCAAAACCTTTACATTTAAAAAACACCCCTTTTGCCCGGTTACGCGGCCAATGCGCGTGTTCGGGCCGATTGGGATGCGCCTTCGTGGCAATAGCGAATCCTTTGCGGTGTGAGGGATTTTTGCGCGAGCCCTAAGGGCCGCAAAAAAAATAAATTATCCCAAGTACGGATGTATTTTGGGATATTTTATTTTTTTTTGCGACCCTAATTTGTTGTCGCATTGGAAGGGTCGTTCGAATTTGTCGGTGGCGGTTCGTTGCGGTGTTTACCGGCGTCCTTGGCCTTGGCCAGTGATTTGTTGGCCGCTTTGATCAGATCGGTTTTGTCCAGGGCATCCTGCGGATAAAACGCCCCGCCCATGCTGACGGAAATTTTGTCATGCCGGTCCTCATACGTAAACGAATAGTTGTGGATGCGCGTCATTAAACGCTCGATCACGCCGGCGATTTCTTCTTTGGAGATCTCGTTCATGATAATCAGGAACTCTTCACCGCCGTAACGAAATATCCGATCGCTGGCGCGCAACTCACTCTGGATGACACCACTTAAACTGGTGAGTACGTGGTCGCCGAAAAGATGGCCATGGGTTTCGTTGATGTTTTTAAATTGATCGATATCCAGGACCAAAACAAAAAAGGTGCGCCCATACCGGTTAGACAGCTCAATTTCCTGATCAAGGCAATTTTGCAAGTAGCGATAATTATACAGTCCGGTCAACGGGTCCTTGATTGACAGCTCCTCCAATTGCTGGATCAGGCAGCGGTTGCTGATTTCGAGTTTTCTTTTTTCAATCACCCGGTGAACGGCGTTCAAAAGGACGTCGATGTCTTCCAGCGGTTTACGGAAATAGTCATAGGCGCCGTGACGCAGGCAATCGATCGCCGTGGCTTCGTCGCTGTGCCCGGTGAGGATAATTACATCCGTGTTCGCTTCCTTGGTCTTGACTTCACGCAACACTTCGATGCCGTCCATGACCGGCATGCGGATGTCGGTAATGATCAAGCCCGGATCAAATTCCTGAAACCGTTCAATCCCTTCCCTGCCGTTGCTTGCGGTTACGATCTGGTAACCTTCGTTTTTCAGCAGATTGGATAAAAGGTTTACGATATCTTGCTCATCATCGATGATTAGAATAATTTCACGCATAAGACGTCATAACCTCAGAATGAATCGTCAGCCTCAGGCAGCGGTTTGGGCGGTCGAGTCCGTAGATTTGTTCGCAACTTTAAGTTGCGCAATGGGCAGTTTTATCTTAAATGTCGTGCCTTGCGGTCCGGTTTCGGCGATTTCAATTTTACCATGATGGTCGTTGATAATGCCGTAACTGATCGAAAGCCCCAATCCCGTTCCCTTGCCGACTTCTTTGGTGGTAAAGAACGGGTCGAAAATATTTTCCCGATCGGCTTTGGCGATCCCACCGCCGGTGTCCTTGATAACAATCTCGATTTGCTCGTTATTGGGCGACGAGCACCGGGTTGTAATCGCTATCGATTTTTCATAACCGTTTTGAGTATCTTCATTCGCAGCCCGTTCGTCAATAGCGTCCCGGGCATTGGTAACCAAATTCAAAAATACCTGCTCCAACTGGTTGACGTCCCCTTCGATTTCGGGCAGTTCCGGATCGAGATTCTTTTCTATTTCAATGTTCCGCAGCCGCAATTGTTCACCGATCATCAGGAAGGATTCATCGATCACGCTGTTGACATCCACCGGGAAAAACTCGGCTTTGGATTGGCGTGAAAATGTTCTAAGATGATTGATGATATTCATCATCCTTTCCGTGTTGCGCTCGATCGGTTCGATCTGGGCCTTGAAGTTGTCAATGGTTAAATTACCCTTGGCAATAAAGCGTTGGATCAATTGGGCGTTGCCGCGGATGACCATCAAGGGCTGGTTTAATTCATGGGCCACCCCGGCGGCCAGTTCCCCGATGGACGCCAGCTTGCCCGATTGCACAAGTTGAGCCTGGGTGCGTTTAAGTTTTTGATAGGCTTCTTTGAGCGACTCTTCGGCGTGATAGCGGTCGGTGACATCGCGGATGATGCCGCGAAATCCGGTGGGCAGCCCCTCCGCATTCTTGATCAAGGATACGGAAGCCTCCATGAACCGCTTGGTTCCGTCATTGCGTACAATTTTCCAATCGAATTCGCGTGACGGTTTATGTGAAACATAGACCTTGTTAAAAACATGAAAGATACTGCCGGCATCGGTGGTATCGGTAAAACTGCGATAGTGTTTGCCGACAAGATCATCGCGGCTGTACCCGGTTATCTTGGAAAATGCCAAATTGAAAAATTTCAATTTCCCGGAAGTATCAAATTCGTAATAGCCCTCTTCCATGTTTTCCAGAATATTGCGGTATTTCTCCTCACTTTCGCGCAGATGCTCCTCGGCGCGATTACGCTCCATTATTTCCTGTTTCAGGATTTTGTTCGCGCGCAACAACTGCCCGGTTCTTTCTTCCACCTTTGATTCAAGCTCCAGATTGGCCTGGTATACTTTTTCCTGCTCGGCTTCCAGCAGCCGGGCCTGGATAAATTGCCGGCGTGAATACAGTTCAATTGAATAGCAGGCAAAAATGCCGAACAGATTCCCGGTTAAAAAGAAAAAGTTGTTGTTGATCAACCTGGGCAGGGGGGTATGATTAATCCAAATGGCGGCGATCTCATAGCCGACGACAATCAAAAAACCGGCCGCGGTGGCATACAAAAAATCAAGTTTAAAAAAAGTATAACCAAAAATAAACACGAGAATCAACCCGGCATAGTAGGAACTGTTGCCGGGATAAGGGGAGATCATGATCATCGCGATAATGCCCAGCCCCGCTATCAGCACGACAAAGGCGATGCAGATCTGCATATATTTTTGGAAATTCTTTTTAAAGGAGAATAAAAAGACGGCAAGCGCAAAGGGAGAAAAAATGGCATAGCGGATAAACCAGAGGCGATACTTGGCCTCGGGCACGATCCATGCGTCAAGAATGCCGAACACGCCGAAAAACACGATCGACAGCAGCAGGGCGATTCTTACATGACGTAACGATTTTTCGAAATGCTCTTTTTTGTAGTATTTTTCTATGTCTTTGGGAAACGTCAGCGTAAACAGGTTTAAATCCACACGCTCCCATGATGTCTTCGTATCAGTCATTGATTTTATCTCTGGTCATAGAAAGTCAAGCAGGTTTGCGGTCGATTATTTCTTGATAACCACCAGGGTGATGTCGTCATTTTGTTCTTCCTGAAAAGCCATCACATCGCTGATAATTTTATCGCGCATTTTGACGACGGGCAAGTGCGCATATTTATTCAGAACTTGCTCAAGTTGCTCTTGACCATACATCTCACCGGCTTTGTTGACCGCCTCGGTAATACCATCCGTGAACAATAAAACGATATCGCCGTTATCAAGGGTTATGTTGACGTCGACTAAATTGCTCTTGATGTTGTCGGTAATGCCCAACCACGTACCGGGCACCGTTACGGTCTCAATGCGGTTTGAAGCCGCGCGGTAAATCAAAAGATCCTGGTGTTTGCCGGCAACTGTTATATTGGATTTGCTCAGCCGCAATGCCATCATGGTCATGTAGTGGTCGGACCCCAGCCGCGACAGGTTTTCCCGCAAGACCTCGTTCACGGCGCACAGGATATCCGACGGATTGCAATAGCCGTTGTTGCCGACTTTGGAAAGAATGCTGGTCTGGGCCATCATCATAATCAACCCCGAGTCAAGGCCATGACCGGAAACGTCCCCGATTGTCACCCATTTGTTGCCGTGACCCGACTCGATTATATCGTAATAGTCACCGCCGACTTCTTTGGCCGGCAGCATCGTGGCGGCAATGTCGTACCCTTTGATTTTCTGTCGATTCGGCAAGAGTGCGGTCTGGATTCGTTTGGCCAGTTCCATCTCGCTCCAGATCGAGTCACGTGCCGTTTTGAGCTCGCACATCAGATAGAATTCTTTCTTGATCAACAGATGTTTCACATAGTTGATGCTCACGGCGATTATACTTGTGGCACTTAGAAAAAAGAGATTATTAATCAAGACCGGCGAAACCGGTTGATGGTTCGAGTATTGATTCAACATGACGTACATCACGATGATAATCATGCTGTTAAATGCACTGTGAACCGCCCGCCAGGGCAAAAGCAGGTTGACACCGATAATGACGAGATTCAAGCCGGCATAGTAACTGGAGTCGAAGCCGCCCAGATCGACAGTCATCAGCACAATCACACCACCGACAACGATCGACACGATATAACCGTGGATCAATGAAAATTGAGTCGGCCGGGTGGTCTTGATGATGAAGTACTGGGCAATAACGATCAGTGTGGCGATCAGACGATAGATCCCGACCTGTTTTAATAACTCCTTGGGTACAATAAAATAGTCCAGAATGAAAAAAAGCGGCACCAGGGAGATTACCAGAAACGTGAGGGTCTTGAGCCAGTCGTGAATAATGTCGTTCAGGAACTGATCAAAATCCTTGGAGTCGATAATCGCCTGTTTTTCAACGCTCAGTATTTCGTGCTTCGGACTGTTCATTTTCTTTTCTTTAGGACTAACCCACAAGTGTATTTTTCAGATGAAAAAACATTTGATTGCCGGTATCTTCAAAATCAGGCTCGGGTTGGGACGCTTGATGATCTGCACACCGAGCCAGCACCGCGTTCATCCGGGCAACGATAAGCCTGTTAATCGCGCGATGAATTGCCCACCAGGGCAAAAGCAGGTTAACACCGATAAATACGAGATTCAATGCGATATAGTAACTTGAATTAAAACCGCTTAGGTTAACTGTCATTAACACGATCACGCTACCGACGACAATCGATACAATGTAGCCATGAAGCAACGAAAACCGGGACGGCCGGATGGTTCGAATGATGAAATACTGAACAATTACAATCAGCGCCCCCAACAGACGGTAGAACCCGACCCACGCCAACAATTCCCTGGGTACGAAATAATAGTCCAGAAAAAAGAAAAGGGGCACCAGCGATATCAACAGAATCGTGAGGGTCCTGAGCCAATCATGAACAATCCCGTTTACGATCTGGTCCAGATCCCCGGAGCTTATAGGCGTCTGTTGTTTAATGCCCGGCTTATTGTTTTTCGGACTATGCATATTCTCTGCTTTGCTTATTTTTTAGTAAGTGTATTTTTAACATGCAGAAACATTTGATTACCGGTATCTTCGAAACTGATCCTGGTCTCGGCAGACGGCACACCTTTCAATAAATCCAGAAACTCCTGTTCGGTACGATAGAAAAGCACCCAATCCAGCCAATACTCCATGTAAAACCGGCTGGAATTGGAAATATGAAAATTACCGACAACCATTTCACCGCCCGGTTTCAGGATCTGGTACAGTTTTTCAATTACCGCCTTGGCCACTGGCGGGGTCAGGTAGTCGAACAAGCCCATGGAGTAGATGTAGTCAAACTCGCCCCACATTTTATTCAATTTCGGTGTTGCCAGCATTGTGCGCACCGACTCATTTAAATAGTCGACTTCGATTTTGGTGTCGAACTTCTTCTCAATTTGTGCGATCAGCACTTTGGCTTCATCAAGTGCTTTTTCATCCTGGTCAAGAAGTGTAAAATGGAATTTAGCGCAGTCACGCGGCGACTTGAGCACGTCGTTAAGTTCAAACGCCGGTCCGCAGGCTGCGGACAACACCTTGATTTTTTTTGAAGTACCGGTTTTAGCGCTTTGCTTGTAGTGATTCAGGATTTTACCGATCATCCGGCGACGGTTGCGAACCGCTTGAGCCGCGGGATGTTCGATGGGATGCTTATGCATCAGCTTGGCAAAGGTCGAATCACCCATGTAGTCATTATCGTAGATCATGCGCATCATGATCGAATCGCCGCTATAATTGCGGGGCTTCAGGTTGGTACGGGCCATAAACGGCGCGCACACGATGAAGTCCCACAACTGCCGGCGCAGGTAGTAGCCGTGCCGCTCATGTTCTTTTCTGCTATAGCTGATAACTATGCTCTCAAAATCCCGCAATTTGTTATCCATAAAGCGCATGAATTTGCGCCCTTCATTTTCGATAATCGTCCGTTGGATAACAGCTTTGACGGTATCCGGCTCGTTAGTGTACTTTGCATCCAGGGAGTCGAATAGATTTTTATATACACTCAAATCATAAGTTAAATTGGCCGTATATTCCTTAAACTCTTTTTTAATTTTATCTTTATGCGTCAGGATCAACGCGAGATTGAAAAAATCCGACTGGAGTTTTTCGAGTTTGTTTTCAAAGAACAAACTGTCAAGATCGTAAATATCCTTGCTGAAAATCAAGCGTCCCAACCTGCCGTTGTCTCCGGAGGGGACAATGTACTGACAAGGGCCGACCGCTATCTCTTCGCCGTTCTTTTTGAATACCATTTTTTTGAAACGCGAACCATTGTCGGTTTTCACGCCGTTGACAAATTTTACCTTCAATGAATAGCGTGACGAATAGATCGCTTCGATGGGAATATTTCGTGATTCCGACACCAAATTTGCCTTGAATACAGGTGCATTATGTTTCGACATTACTATAACCCCTCAATTTCAAGTCGATTATCTTCGGTACTAAATATCTTTAAGGCGGAAAAACTCAATTCCTGCCATTTGGTTTTCTTTTGATAAAAGATTGAAATTTTATTAACGCTTTTCCTGGCTCTTTCCAGAATCTTGATTATCGGTGTGACCGTCGAAGAATTCATGTACGTCAATTCCTGAAAGTCCATCACAATGCGTTTATTTAAGGAATAGGCGGAATCCAGCACTTCAACCAGGATCGGCGATATAAACTTGCTCGGTTCGCGATCAATGCTTTTGCCTTTCCAAATCACTTTGATCGAAGTGTCGTTTTCGTCCACGGTGATCGTTAAATGGGTAGATGCATGCACTTTTTGTTTTGACATTTTCTTTCCTATTCTAGGTTTCAATATTTGAAACTACGGATACATTTAACATATTGTTTTCACTTACAAAAAAATCGAGCAGGGCCTTGCCTTCGTATGCAATGCGCACCAGGCCGATGCCACTTTCGGTATCAAAAATCGGTTTTTTGGACACCTCCTTCAACCGCTCGATGTAAGCTTCAAACGGATCTTGATAGCCGCGAATCCATTGAATCATTTTATCCAGTCGCACCAGATGCGGTTGCGCACCACCGTCAACGGGATTGAATACTTCAATGGTAACATTGCGGCTTTCAATCTTTATGGTCACCACGATCTTATTTTCGATTAGTTTGAAATCACCGTATTTAAGGCCGTTTTCGATAAGTTCGCTGATGATCATCGATAACGAATGAACCGTATCATCCGAGAATCGATGCGACTGCAAGAAGTCGACACTCTGATTCCTGATTTTTTCGATTTCATCCCAATCCGGTTCTACATTGAATTCGATTGAATTCTTCATCGGTACCCCGATCTCCTTTAAATTCGTACATAATTTGGTGTAAATTTGAACTAACATCCATTTTGCATGAAGCATGCCATGCGCCTTATGCAGTATAACTATTTGGAATTGTTATATTTTTTAAATGGAGGTGCGCTAAGGAGGATATAGAAACGGTGATGAATGCCAAGCTGTATTGAGAATATTATCAGATGGCAATGAAACCGACGTTATTTCAATGGATTAGCGGTATTACAATTTTTATGAGAGACTGACATTATTCTCAAATGCCAACAGCTTTGTGCGCGGATAGTGTAGTGGCCGGCTAAGCGGCACCAGGACGATACTTTAAAAATGTAATCTATTAAACCGGCGACTAAATATGCAAACCTTCGTCATGCCCGACTTGATCCGGCATCCAGAGTTAACGCTTGATTCCGGCGCTCGCCGGAATCACAATTTTAAAGGTATTTTATTGCCGGGTTAATATTGACGTGCGTGCCGTTATTTATTAGATGATGCCCATCTGGAAATAGTAGATTTTCGTGAGAACGCTGACCTGAGCCAAAAAATGCTATTTCCGGATGGGCATTCGATGGTACCTCAGTGAACGGATAACCCAAAGGAGTGGACGTGACCAACCATTCGCACAAATTTGTCGAGTCCTACCAGGGTCTTGTAGGATTCGGAGCTGATCGCCGGACTGACGAAAACACTATTATTTACTATTTGCAAAAATTTTCAGATGATCAGCTAATGCAAACGATTGTCAAACGTATGAGCCATGGTGACTTGGAAGCTGTATTCCAGCTCATTTCGCAACAGTTGAAGAAGCATTTGTCCGAACAGGAATACCACGACTTATTTTTAAAGAATGCTGAATATTGATCGTTTTGCCGACAGTACCGATTCAATATAAAAAAGGTCAAGGGGTATAAGAAATACCCCTTGACCTTTTCAATATCTTCTTTGCGAGCCCGCTTTACCTGGGCAGACACAGGAAGTGATCGTGCCATTACCCTGCGCACAAGTGCCCAACGTCAACGCACCAATTCGCTGGGATTGATTTGCGAGCGACAATTACGTTGACGTGTGCTACGATCCGGAGCGACCGTCGTCACAGGCATCGCCTCCCTCCAGGCGTGAATGCTCGGCCGTGGACGACATGTCACAACCCGGCAGTTCTGCTTTCACCATGACGATTTCACAGCATTCCGGAATACCGGATTCCGTTTCAGCCGTTTCAACTTTTTTGCCGCACTTTTCGCAATTGTAGATGACTTTATCAGCCATATTCTCCTCCATTTGAGTCATTTGTAAAAATAAATATTATTTTAGCATACCCCACTTGGCGAATCAAATTAAAGCAACGTTTGATTCGCCGATGATAAATTATTGATCATATGGTCAGGCCGCCCAGGTGTCAACCCAAAAACCATAAACGCCATAACCCAATGAAAATATAAGTTATTTTGACAACAACAGTTCTATTTGATATGTATCGGCAAAACTATCGGTGGTTGCAATTTAAAAGGCACCGGCGTAAATGATCAGCTCCTTAAAAAAACAATGAGGTCTTACCGATTGAAGCAGTTCTCACTCCAGGAAAAAAGTTGGATTTTGTATGACGTCGGCAACTCGGCGTTTATTTTGGTGGTTGTCACGACGTTGATGCCGATTTTTTTTAAAGATGTGGCTTCCCAGGGCTTGCCCCATCACGTTTCAACAGCCAACTGGGCATTTGCCAATGTAACGTCGTCCTCGATTTTAGCCGTATTGGCGCCGGTTTTGGGCAGCTTTGCCGACTATCGCGGCCGGAAAAAGTTTTTTTTCGGTTCTTTTCTGGCCGCCGGTCTGATCTTTACGGTTTTACTAACAACCATCGGCCGGGGAGATTGGCTGCACGGTTTGATTATTTTTGTAATGGCGCGGGTCGGTTATGCCGGCGCCAATCTGTTTTATGATGCTTTTTTAGTCGATGTTGCCGCTAAAAAGCGCATGGATTGGGTTTCATCAAGCGGCTATGGTTGGGGATATATCGGCAGTGTCATTCCGTTTCTACTGGCGATCGGGCTTGTTCTGTACGCCAAGTCATCGGCTCCGACAGACAGTCTGCCGGTGTGGGCCGTCAAGGCGGCCTTTCTTCTGGTGGCGCTGTGGTGGCTACTGTTTTCGGTCCCGATGCTCAAAAATGTGCGTCAAATCTATTTTATCCCCCCGGAATCCAATCCCGTCCAGGCAAGTTTCAAGCGCCTGCTGCGCACTTTCAAGGAGATCAAAAAATACCGCGAAGCATTTTTGTTTTTAATCGCTTATTTTTTTTATATCGATGGGGTCAATACGATCATTACCATGGCAACCGCCTATGGGCGTGAAATCGGATTAGACATCACGCAACTTATCCTGGCCATTTTGATGACACAGGTTGTCGCTTTTCCTTGTGTTCTGGTGTATGGCCGTCTGGCCCGGCGCTTTTCCGCCCGCAATATGCTGGTATTCGGAATCGGTATTTACACATTACTCACCTTTCTCGGTTTTTTCCTGCCGGTAATGCCGACCCGCGAAGCGAAATTGATCATGTTTTGGATTCTGGCTTTTTTAGTCGGAACGTCACAAGGTGGGATTCAGGCGTTAAGCCGGTCTTTCTTCGGTAAACTGATACCAACCGATCGTTCGGCTGAATTTTTCGGTTTTTACAATATTTTTGGAAAATTCGCGACAATCAGCGGACCGTTTTTGGTCGGTGTTTTTGGGCGGCTGACAGGGCACACCCGTTACGGTCTGCTGAGCATTGTCGCGCTTTTTATCATCGGTGCTGTCATTTTACTTCGAATCGATGCCCGCGTGGATGCAGACACGCCATAGACGCGAGCCCTTATACCTTATACTTCCCAAAGTCCTCGGGGTTGAGGTTTTCAAGATACTCCGCCCATTTCTTACCCTCCTTGGTTTGATCAACCGCCTCGCCGGTGCTGTCGCTCATTTTCGATTTTACGATGACTTTCTCATCGACGTATATCGGCGCACCAAAGCGCAGGGATATGGCAATCGCATCACTGGGCCGCGCATCCATGATAAAGGATTTGTCCCGCGAGGCGAAATGAATCTTGGCGTAAAACGTATTGTCTTTGATATCACAGACCTCGACCTTGGATACGGATATATCGATTACATCCATGAAATTTTTAAACAGATCATGAGTCATAGGGCGATCGAACTTGATGTCCTGCAAGGCCGAGGCAATGGAGGTGGCTTCAAGCAACCCGATCCAGATCGGGATGGCTTGATCCGTGTCCACTGATTTCAATATGATGATAGGGGTATTCGAGGAAGGATCCATGGTCATGCCGGCAATGTTAACTTTATGCAGCATAGTTTTTTTCTCCTTTCAATTCACAACCTGGATCGATTGCAATGGCCTTACCGTATAGACTATGCGATAAAGCACGATCGATTCTAACTTGGACCAATTGTCCCACCAGATTTTCTATGTCCGGCAGCCGCTCGGCGTCCCGGACGAAGTGGACGATTTTGTTTTGTGATGTTCGCCCGGTCCATTGTTCCGCGTCGCTCGCATGCGTCGGTGCACCGTTTTCGGAAGGGCGACTGCGTCCTTCAACCAAAACCGATTGCTGCGTGCCGACTTGCTGCCGGTTTTTCAGCGACGTGTATTCTTCCTGCAACGCCAAAAGCTCTTGAAGTCGCTGTTTCTTTTCTTTTTCAGCCACCTTCTCCGGATATTGCACAGCAGGCGCAGGCGGCCGGTCCGAGTACACAAACGCAAACAAGCCATCAAACTCAACTTGTCGCATCAGATCGAGCGTTGCTTCAAAATCCTGCCGGCTTTCACCTGGAAAGCCGACGATCATATCCGAAGTAAACGCCATCTGTGGCCGTACTTCTTTTAACCGGCGCACCCTTTCCAGGTAAAGCTCACGGGTATACTTGCGATTCATCCGCATCAAAACGCGATTGGAACCCGACTGCACCGGCAAGTGCACGTGACTGCATAGTTTATCCAATTGATTGAACGCTTCAACCAACGCATCGGACAGGTCCTTGGGATGCGAGGTTGTAAACCGTATTCTTCGCAACCCTTCAATGTCATTGATTCGCGCCAGCAGCTCGGCGAAACTGCAAAGCCCCTCTTTTTCGCCGTAACTGTTTACATTTTGTCCGAGAAGCGTTATCTCCCGCACACCGCTTTTAACCAACGCGCCGATCTCATCAATAATATGCTCCGGTTTACGGCTGATTTCATGGCCACGAACAAAAGGGACGACACAGTATGCACAATAGTTGTCACAGCCGCGCATGATGGTTACAAAACGCGAGGGGGATTGATTCCCGGCCGGTTCCGGTGTCGCTTGAATCTCCTCGATGAACGTGGCCGTCTCGGTATCAACAAGCTTGCAGCGGACCGTTTCAATCCGCGCTATCAATGCGGGCAGCCGGCTGATCGCATGGGTGCCGAACACCAGGTCAACATAAGGTGCTCGCTTAAAAATGCGCTGTCCCTCCTGCTGGGCGACACATCCTCCCACGGCAACGATCAAATCAGGTTTGTCCTTTTTCAACGCAGCAAGTCGTCCCAAGGCGCTGAACGCTTTTTGTTCGGCCTTGGCACGCACCGAGCAGGTATTGACGATTACCAAATCCGCCCGCGCCAAATCCGCTGTGGGGTGGTATCCCAGAGAGAGCAGAACGCGGGCCATCTTTTCGGAATCGGACACATTCATCTGACAGCCGATGGTCTGTATGTACAGGTGTTTTGGCTGACTGGTGTCATTATCAAATTGGTTCATATGAAGGTCTTGTCGGTCATTGAGATGTTCACAAATAGCCGTCCTGACGAAATTGCCGCTACCTGTTTATTTTCAAGGGTCTGCCAAGGGTCTGCGAGAAAAGCCATACACAAGGCTAAGCATCCGGCGTGCTATTGCAAGGTGGATTCAGCGGGCATCATCCGCCAGCGGTTCAATGAGAATATGTTCTGTAAGTCCCGCAAGGATTGTTTCTACATCATCCTCGCAGCCCGGCGGCACCATCAATTCTATTCGGCCGGATTGTGCGTCAAGGGTTTTCATCACCGCAATGCCCTCGCACGCCTCGAAAACAAATTTCAAAAACGCAATCTCGTGTCGATCGACCCGATAAAATTGTGATCGCGTCCGCATTGTGCGCACACTGCCTCCCTGCCGGTGACCAAGCGATATTTTCTACAACTGATTTCAGGGTAACACTAATGATACGCGCATTTCAACCTAAATGCAGGGTATCAATGCTCGATCAAGAATAAAGCAACAATAACAGAAAATTATAGTCCCAAGGTTTTTTCGAAAACGGTTGCCCAGATAACGGTTGTCCCCATGGCGGAATTTGTTTATAGGTCGTAGGTCATGAAAACATACTGGCACATAAGGCAACCATCTCCGGAAGCAGTGGCCGTTATTCGCAAACAGCTAAATTGCGGTCCGGCCATCGCTTGTATTTTGGCCAACCGCAACCTGGGCGACCCGGCCAAAATCGACGCGTTTTTCAATAGCTCTCTGGCGAGTCTGCACTCGCCATTCGAACTCAAAGATATGCAGCCGGCGGTCGAACGGATCGCCCAGGCACTTAAACAAAATGAAAAAATACTTCTATTTGGCGATTATGACGTAGACGGCACAACCGCCACCACGATTCTGTATCTGTTCTTGCGGCAAATCAATGCCGATGTAGCCTACTTTATCCCCAATCGGCTGACGGAAGGTTACGGACTGCAGGATGATCACATCGACCGCGTTGCACTGGCGGGCGGCTATTCACTAATTATCACCGCCGATTGCGGCATAAGCAGTCATAGCGCCATTGGCAAAGCGGCCCACGCCGGTATCGACGTTATCGTGACGGACCATCACAAGGCTGAAGAACGGCTGCCGCCCGCCATGGCCGTCGTGAATCCCAATCGCCCGGATTGTACTTCCGGTTTAACGTATCTTGCGGGCGTCGGGGTTGCTTTTTATCTATTGATCGGCCTGCGGAAACATCTGCGCGAGCGGGCCTTTTGGGGACATCGACCCGAACCGAATTTGAAAGATCTGTGCGACCTGGTGGCAATCGGCACGGTAGCGGATGTCGTCCCTTTGATCGCCGACAATCGCATATTGACGCAAACCGGCTTTGCCAACATGCGTAAAGGGACGGTACGACCGGGCATAAAGGCGCTGTTCGACGTCTGCAAATGTGATGCAGCCTTTGTCGACGCCGAGGATATCGCGTTTAAAATCGGACCACGGATCAACGCCGCCGGCCGCATGGCTGACGCATCCGGCGTAGTTGACCTGTTTTTGGCCGCTACACCGCAAACCGCCAAGTCGCTGGCCCGCCAACTTGAACGTTTTAACAAACAACGCAAAGCGACCGAGCAGGAAATCCTCGAACAAATTGGCGCTCACCTGCGCGCGCACCTGGAGGAACTGCAAAACCGCAGCCTGGTGTTGGCGCAGGAGAACTGGCACCAGGGGGTTCTGGGAATCGTGGCGGCACGCCTGGTGGAACGCTATCATCGTCCGGTTGTTCTGATCGGCCTGCGCAACGGCATTGGACGCGGCTCGGCGCGCGGCATCCCCGCAATGAATTTACATGCCGCCTTGCAGGCTTGTTCCGAAGAACTGCTCGCATTCGGCGGCCATGCCCTGGCTGCCGGCATGAAGATAGAAGCCACCAAGCTGGAACCGTTCAAAGCGCAATTTGAAACCGTAGTCCGGACAATGACTCAGCGCGACGATATTTATCCAACCCTGACCATCGATTGCGAACTCAGCCTGAATGCCATCAACGATCAGTTGGTGGACGACCTGGAACACTTGAAACCGTTTGGCGAAAGCAATCCCAAGCCGCTATTCATGGCCCGGGACGTTACGGTGGTCAACTCCAAGGTATTCGGCGACAACCACCGTCGCATGGTGTTGGCGCATCAGGACGCGGACCGCCCGCGCCATGTTGCCGCCATCTGGTTCAACGCTCCCGGTTCGACCCTCTCGGACCATTTTTTCAAGCGCGTGGCGTTTTATCTGGATTGGAACCGCTGGAATGGTCAAAAAAACATTCAAATGACCATCAAGGCGGTATCGAACGAAGCGGCGTAGGCCTTTTAATACAGGATTATGAGTGCGCACGCTTTCGCTTCAAAGGGTAACATTTTCTCTTGCATTCGCCCGAATATGTCATTAATATGCCAACGAAATTCACGCAGTTCGCGCGAATGCGGTACGGTCGAAAATGCCGAAAACGTGATCATAGTCAATCTGCTTAAGTGATGAAACGGATGAGATTGCGCGCATCCAACCTGAACCCGGAAAGGCGCCGATGATAATCCGCCGTGTGAAAGGTAACAAAACCCATGGCAAAAGTATTCCGCCCTAGCACCCGTGAAGCGAGTATCCTATCCAAAATCGAATCTTCCAAGGAATATGCCCGTCGGTTGGCAATAAACAACGCGCGAGACAATTCCGAACCCCTGGCTAACGCCATTGCCACCAAACTGATCGAGTCCGGTCTGGTTGAAACAACGAATAAAAACGCCTTGGAAGAGCATCTCAAACAGTGCATCGAAACCCTGGCCCGGGCCGACGATTTTGACGTGGACTACCAGGTCGCCCCCCTGCGGCAACTCGTCCCCAACCCGAATGTCGTCAGTCTTTATGTCACCTCGTTTGTCATCGAGCAGGTTATCAATCACAAGGAAACCGTCGACATTTTCGGGTCGGACGAAGATATCTACAACTGTGTAAATCAACAGGTCACGAAGCCTTCGTCTTGAAATGCGCCCGTCCTTTTTCCCGCGACTGGTAAATAACGCATTTGAAGACCCCGGCCTCTTTCTTCCATTTGAATATCAAAAGCGCGCTTTTTTATGCGATCTGGGTGATCTCCAGGCTCTGTCCACGCGCGACCTGCTCAAGATCAGCCATGTATTTGTGACCCATACCCACATGGATCACTTTATCGGCTTCGACCGCTTGTTGCGTGTTCTGTTGGGGCGGGAAAAACAATTATACCTGTTCGGGCCCGAAGGATTTTTGCAACACATCGAAGGAAAGCTCGCCGGCTATACCTGGAATTTGGTTCAACAGTATGAAAACCAACTGATCCTTGAAGCCACCGAGGTCCTGCCCGACCACACCCTCACCAAACACTATTCATGCCAGGATCGGTTTAAGTCAACCCGTCCGGTTCAAGAAAAACCATTTACGGGCCAATTGCTCGCCGAGGCGAACCTGATGGTTTCAAGCGCTGTTTTGGACCATCGCATCGCTTGCCTGGGTTTTGCCGTGCAAGAACACCGGCACATAAATATAAAAAAAGACGCCGTGGATAATCTGGGGTTGCAGGTCGGGCCGTGGTTGACGGCCTTCAAACGCATGGTAGCCGCCAAGGCCGACCCGGACACTGAATTTGAAGTTTACTTTTCAACACCGTCTGGTATAAAGCGACGTACTTTTTTGTTGGAACAACTAACGGAAGAAATTGCGGTAATCACACCCGGCCAAAAAGTGGCTTATGTCGCCGATTTGGTTTACAGTCCGGAAAACCGGGCCAAAGTATTAAAGCTAGCCGATCAATCCGATCACCTTTTTATCGAAGCGGCGTTTCTGGACCGCGACAGACAGATCGCCGGCAGCAAATATCATTTAACCGCCAGACAAGCCGGTACATTGGCCGGCGAAGCCGGCGCCAAACAGTTTACATTGTTTCACTTTTCACCCCGGTATACGGACCAGGGACATCTTCTGGTGCAAGAGGCCCAAACCGCGTATCTGGCGGCGAAGGCCCGGTGCACATCCGCCGGTTGAACGCCGGGGCGGCACTCATGAATCGCCACACCCGTTATGGAGAACACATCCCTATGAATTCTTCGCAAAAACCGCAAGTACAGGAAAACACCATCGTCAATCTGGTCGTGGATGAAAAACGCGGCAAAATACTCAAAGACATTGCGGTCAATCTTCCCGACATTGCGTTGAACAATCGCCAAATATGCGATCTGGAACTGATCGCCTCGGGCGTTTTTTCACCGCTGACCGGATTCATGGTACGCGCCGATTATGAGTCGGTGCTCGACCGCATGCGATTGCAGAATGATGTTTTATGGCCCCTCCCCGTCTGCCTGGATGTAATCGAAACCCAGGCCCAAAGCCTCGAAGCCGGCCAATCGGTGGCTTTGCGCGATCCCGAAGGATTCTTGCTGGCGGTTTTACATGTCGAAGATATCTGGCCGGTGGACCGGCCGCGCGAAGCCCAAATGATCTACGACACCATGGATCAAGCCCATCCGAGCGTCGATTATCTTTTCAATAAGACCGGTGATTACTACATTGGCGGGCAACTGGAAGTAATCAGCCTGCCGCTGCACTTTGACTACCAGCAGTTGCGCCTGACCCCGATGGAATTGCAAGCGGTTTACCATAAGTTGGGATGGCAGCGAATACTTGGCTTTAAAACCACCCAACCGATCCACCGGGCCCAATTTGAAATGATGTTGCACGCCATGCGCCAAACCAAGGCCAATCTGCTGCTCCTGCCGGTGGCCGGCATGACCAAACCGGACGATTTCGACCACTATACCCGTGTTCGCTGCTATCGCAATGTGGCGCACCACTTTCCACCAAATACATTTTTTCTAAACCTGTTGCCGTTGGCAATGCGGCTTGCCGGGCCGCGTGATGCGCTGCTCGATCTGATCATTGCCAGAAACTACGGATGTACCCACATGATTGTCGGGCCGGACCACGCCAGCCCCTCTAACTCGGACTCGGAAACAATCTTCTACAAAAAAACCGCAGCGCGCGATGTGGCCCAGACGCACTGTGACGAAATCGGCGTCAAGGTTGTCGCTGTGGAGGAGATGGTTTATTTACCGTACGAAGATGAATTTCGCTTTGCCGATCAGGTCCCGGAAAGTGTTCAAACCCTGTCGCTGAGCGGATCGCAGCTCAGAAACCGCTTTTACCAGGGACGCAAAATTCCCGAATGGGCCACGTTCCCCGAAGTCACCGCCCAACTGGAAAAAGCCCACCCCCCGCCATCACGCCAGGGATTCACAGTATTTCTGACCGGGCTTTCCGGCGCCGGCAAATCGACCATCGCCAAAATACTGTATTCCCGTTTCCTCGAAGCCGGCGACCGTCCGGTCAGTCTGCTCGACGGCGACATTGTCAGGCGCAACCTATCCAGCGAATTATCCTTTTCCAAGGAGCACCGGGATATCAATGTGAGCCGCATCGGCTTTGTGGCCAGCGAAATCACAAAGAACCGTGGAATTGCCATCTGTGCGCCGATCGCCCCCTATGCCGCCACCCGCACGCAAATCCGCAGCACAATCGAACAATACGGCGGCTTTATCGAGGTCTTTGTGGCTACGCCGCTGGAAGTGTGTGAAAAAAGGGATCGCAAAGGGATGTACGCCAAGGCACGGGCAGGGCTGATCAAGGGTTTCACAGGTGTGGATGATCCTTATGAAATTCCGGAAACCGCCGAAGTCAAGATCGATACCACCAGCCTCAGGCCGGATGAAGCCGCCCAGGAAATCATGCTGTATTTGGGGCAACGGGGATTTATTTAAAACATCAAGGCAGGTGTGGACATCGGCGGAAAATGGGAAGATAAGGTTTGGGGGCCGTTATCTTCCCGGTGCGCCGAATTCACCCGTCAAGAAAGGTTGGGGTCAGTTCCCTTCAGGGTGATTGGCAAGCTTATTCCTGAATTTCTTCAATTGAAAGAACGGTCAAAGTTTTACCTTTGTCGCCTTCACTGACAGTGCCGGTCGCCTTGACCTTTTTACCGACCATTCCGGACAGATCCTGACCGGCGACGATATAGGTGCCGTCATCAGCTTGAATAACCAAACCGTCGTCGGTTTGCTCAACTGTTCCCATAACACTGCTTTCGCCGGCAAAAGCCAAACCGGCACCCAGCGCCATTGAAACCACGATCATTGAACAGACAAAAAGTTTAATCAACTTATCGTTTTTTTTCATGGTGTGAATCCTCCTCATTGCTTTGCTTGCATTTAAATTGATTTTTGACCCCAACTACAAAATTGAAGCCTTATCAAATGAGAAAACCAAATATGGCGCGCTCAGGTTCTCTCGGTGGGTAACCAGCGCATCTCATACGGCGCCTGTACAAGATGACCGCTGCGAATGCCAGCCTTCTATAGCAATGCGCATGCCAAACAAATAAACACTTGATATATATACATTTATTTACATTAAAGGTTATTTTGCAACAACACCGGATTACGGAACTTGCACTTGGAATTACAATAATTGCATCTGGGTTATAAAAGAAGGAGGATAATGAAGTGGCAGGGGAGCTTGCTTGAAATTGTTATTTCGAAATCGGTTTATAACGCCCCTCATTTAAAAGGATGCGTAAATCTTCATCTGCTTCATGACGGGTCTGATCGGCGAGAAACAACGCACGTTCCTTGTCTACCTGATAGGCAAACTCATGTCCCTGAACCTTGATAATCGAGGCGATTTTGACCGGACCGATACCTTTCAAGGAGACTTCACGCACCGGCAGTTCCTTCCAGTACGGCGGCACGTTGCATTGCTCGCCCGGCTCGTCATCATTGCGGAACAAATCCTCAAGCGTGTAATAACGCCAAGGCGTTGCCGGTAAAATGATCGACGCATAATTGGGATCTTCAATCTTCAGATTGGCGCACCGTGAGGCCAAATTGACCGGCCCGCCGAAGACCGTACAATTATAACGCAACGGTGTTCCCACATAGCCGACCGTTACAAGCCCGCTGGCAATTCCCATATGGGGATGGAACCCAAGCACGTCACGCTCGGCAAACCAGCGCGCGGCGCGTAGCGCCTCCAGAAAATGATCCTCGGATCCAAATTCATTGGAAAAGACGATCATAATCTGATCGCCGATATACTTATCGACGATACACGGAATCCCTTTGAGGGCCTCATTTGTAATCCACGTGAAGAAACGATTGACATAGATAAGGGTGGCGGTCGGAGAAAGGTCCAACGTCTTTTGCGAGAAAAGCGAAATATCGGCAAACAAAATGGTCGCCTCTATTTCCCTGCCTTTGACCGGATATTTGGCGCCCAGGCCGTCATCCAGTTCGGCATCCACCGACAATTCTTTGGTTATTAAAAAATCTTCCAGGGACCTGTAAAATATCCTTTGTTTGGCTGACAAAACTCACCTCAATGCATCCTGTCATTGTGTCGGGCAGGAGGCGCAACCTGATGCAAATCGAATAAAACTGGAAGTGCTAAACCTGAATCATATTTATAATTCGGTTTAATCGCAATGTTGCTTTAGAACTATTTTGTACGGCAAGAACAAGATCACACAATCGAAATGGAGGAACAAGTGTGAAAGATTCATATCTGTTCCTTTCAATTTGCCACACTAAGCTTTTATGCAAGGTTGGGTCAAGTTTTTTATGCCGGGCGCATCTTTATGGCACCGGCAGTATCGACCGGATTTAATTTTGCGGTCGTTTTTAAAATGGCAAAAGGATGTTATTTGGTCAGGATCGCATCCAATCGATCCAGATCCTTGATGACGGTTAATTTACCGCCACCGTCTTCGATCCGTAAACGCAGTTTCTCGATGCGCTCGTAATATTTACGGGGATCGATATTGTCCTTGTTCAACTTAATAACGTTCAGCGCCAACACGTTGTATCCCGGCATCTTAAACGGTATTTTTTCACGAACATGGCCCTTGGGCAGATCCTGGACCAGATCCGAAAAAATAAGAATGTGTTTTTTGCCGGCATCGTGTTCGTCCAAGTAATCGATTGCCTGCAAAATACCGCCGTCGATATCCGTGAACGAACTGCTTTTGGCCGTTCGCATGAATTCGTCGATATTTTTGCGGAATTGGCGTTTCTGGCGTACCGTCATTGACGGGCGGCGATCAAAGGTTGTTTTGGCGATTATATCCTTTTCGCTGAAGCTACCGCTGTCGATCCGCGCCACCGCCAGGTAGTCACCGGGATTGAGTGTGCCGAGCAAGTAGTTGATGATCGCTTCGGATTGCTTGAGCTCTTTCTTATATGTTCCAGAGCTGTCGAGCAGCATGAACACTCCGCGTGAATGACTCGACGTGTCCGGGCAGCCCCAAATCAGCAGCACACCAACAAGTAGTAGCGAGCCGATCAACCGCTTCATCGCGTCTCCTCCTCCACGGCAACGCCAACGTCCACAGTCGCCGGCTCAACGCCGTCGGCTGCTTTTTCACGCCTGCGCATGCGAATTTTGTTTTCAACATACAACGTGGGAAAAATAATGCAGTCATACAGGTTCACAGTCAATTCACCCAGATAATGAATGATGTTGCCTACCAGCCGCAACAAAAAAGCCAGCCCTCTGAGCGCCATCGACACGATAACACCCAACACCGTGCGGGTTGAGTGGACGAATGACTCAAGCGGTATGGCAACAAATGTCAGCGCAAACGGCAAAATAAAGCCCATGGTCATCTGCCCGACCATGGGAATCCAACTGTTGGCGGTGGTTTCGACTTCAGAGCCGCTGAGCGATTGTCGCAGGGCTTGAATTTCGCCGGCAATATGATCGCGCATGAACGCCAGGGAAGATTCGATCAGCGCCAGGACCAGCAAGATGGTAAAGGATATCCAGATCATCCGATGGCGCATGCGATCGTCCATCTGGCCGATAATCGGAAACAGATGGGTAATACGCAACGATTCCATCAAATAAAAGCCCATGGCGACCTCGACCAAAATTATCACCAGAGCCGCCACATTGGCGGTCTTGAAATTGCCGATATAACTGCCGCCGCCCACCATTTCAGACATGGGCAGGGCGATCAGATTGAAATTGATGATCGCACCGCCCACAGCGATCAACAACACAAAGGCCGAGATAAAAAACTGCGTCAGGGATGATGAGGTGAGACTCCGTTCGGCTTTATCCGTTCGGGCCCGAATCTCCTCGTACTCGGTCATACGGGTATCGATAATACGCGATCTTTCCTGGAGCCGATTGAACTTTTTCCCCATATTGTCCAAGGTTTGGTTCAGCTTGCGCCACGCCGGCATCATGCGGTTCAACACACCATGGCGTTCGGCGGAAACCTTGCGGAATTCTTCCATGGTGTGTTTGAACTGATGTTCGGTGGTTTTGTGAATTTCAGCGAGGATATTAGCCACCGAGGAATCACTGTCCGACGGAATCTTGGCCACCGCTTCAATGGCCCGAATCCAGACCGGCGATGGCGGCGGCAATTCAGCGCTTTTGTGATAATCTTCCTCAACCCTTGCGAGCTGGTCGGCCATGGAGCGTTGCAGAACCGGAAAGTTACTTAGATCCCGTTTAATTACGGCATCAACCCGTTGGAACTCGCGTTCGATGATCCGTTCCGCTGATTCAAGGCCCGATGAAAACAGAACCTCGCGATTGCGCATCGTCACCTTTTTTTCGGCCAGCAGTGTTGATCGCGCCATGAGACGCAACGCATTGTGCATCACCCGGCCCAGCGATTTGATCGCATGATGCGCCGGTGTTCGCGCCAGATAAAGCAAGACTACACCAATACATAAAAATGGTATGACATGTGCCAACGACACATTTTCCAAGCGCAGCATTAAATCTGAAATAGTCATATCCGCCTCCTCGGCTAATACGATGAAAAGGGCAATTCGATACGAAGCAATGGAATCATATGGAGAAGCAAACCTTGCGTCAACTGCGTATCATAAAATACACACCCCAAGGATACTTAAACACATTTTGAGGGCAAAAACCCGACACCTCACCGCCCGCAACGGATTGAATCGATTCGGCGTATTTGCCGTGATTCTGCAGGGTCAACCATTTGTTGTGACCATCGAAACCATCCATCGAATCTGCATGAAAAATTTTGCAAGAGCGGTGCCAGCGCAATTTGGATCGAACCCACCACGAATTGCCCGGTGAAACCGACAACCTTTCGGATTCATTGGGATATTGAAACACTCCCCCAAAAAAAGCCCGGTGCAACCGGGCGTTTTTCAATCCGTATTTTTTTTTATGCCAAGCAACACCCAAATGTATGCAACGCGTATGGGGCTACCCTTCAATAAAGGCTCGGATACAATCGACAACAAAGGTTTGCTGTGACACGGTGAGTTCCGGATAGATGGGCAGGGCCAACGTTTGCCGGGCAGCAGCCTCGGACACCGGGAAATCGCCCTGGCGGTACCCCAAATCGGCAAAGCACGCCTGCAGGTGCAACGGGACAGGATAATAGATCTCGGTACCCACTCCGGCTGCGGTTAAATACTGCCGCAACTCGTCCCGGCGCGTCTGCACACGAATGACAAACTGATTGTAGATATGCCGGTTCTGAGTCGTCTGCGGCAATGTGACGGCCTCGTTCAAACCGGCCTCGGTAAACAGTTGGTGGTATCGGGCGGCATTGGTTTGACGCATGTTGGTCCAGGTGTCCAAATGGGTCAGCTTGACATCCACGATGGCGGCCTGCAGGGCATCCAAGCGAAAATTCCCCCCAACCAGGTGATGGTAGTATTTGGGCTCCGCGCCATGGTTGCGAAGAACTTTCAATTTTTGATGGTCGGTTTCGTTTTGCACGGTTACGATCCCACCGTCACCAAACGCCCCCAAATTTTTGGACGGAAAAAAGGAGAAACACCCATAGGCCCCCATGGATCCGGCGCGTCGCCCCCGGTATTCGGCGCCGATAGCCTGGGCCGCGTCCTCGATAACGGTCAACCGGTATTGTGCCGCTAAATCCAAAATCGGCTGCATGTCACAGCACTGACCGTATAAATGCACCGGGATAATGGCTTTGACCTTACGTTGTTCTTCATCACTTAGCGCTTCGACACACTGACGCAACCGTTGCGGAGAAAGATTGTACGAATCCGGTTCAATATCGACAAACAGCGGCCGCGCCCCCAGGCGCACGATGGCCCCGGCCGTGGCGAAAAAGGTATACGGGGTGGTAATCACGGCGTCGCCGGCTTTTACGCCGGCGGCCATCAGCGCAATAATCAAGGCATCCGAGCCCGACGAAACACCCAACGCATGGTTGCACTGACAATAAGCGGCAATGTGGTGTTCCAACCGCTCCACATGGGGGCCCAGGATAAAATATTGACTGTCATAGATGTCACGGGTAACGGCCAGAACATCTTCTTTGATTTGCCGATACTGTTGTTTTAAATCAAGCAGGGGGACTTTCATCGTCATCCTATTCCGTATGTCCATTACTATCAATCTGGCTGCGAATCAGCACGATTTTATTTTGTCCGTCATTGGCTATAGTTGCAGACGCCTCGGTTTTTAACGCAAAGGCATCGCCTTTGTATAGAAATCTTTTTTCATCCCCTTGCAATAACGTCGCTACCCCGGCCAGAACCAGGTGCTGAGTTAAAGAGGTCTTTTTGGCCGGCAGTTCAAACTGCGCGCGCGGATAGACGGTCAAGCGGTCGACCCGGTAGCCGTCCTTGTGCTCCAGTTCGGTGACACTGCCCCAGGGGTGGTAAACAGTTTTATGTTCGTGGTATTCCAGGCGCCCCTTTTCCTTGAGTTTACGTACAATCGCCTTGACATCCCGGCTGTTGTCCATATCGGAAACAAACACGGAATCGGGCGTCTCGACAATCACGAGGTTGCGCAAATGATTGGTGGCGATGAGCCGTCGGCCCATGATAAAGCAGTGGTGCGTGTCTTCGGCGATTACATCCCCGTCGATCACATTGGCGGCCTGGTCTTTCGGTAAAAAATCGTATAAGGATTTCCACGAGCCAATATCACTCCAACCAAAATCCGACGGCAGGACCACCCCCTTGTCGGTTTTTTCCATGATGGCATAGTCGATGGAAATATCTTCCAGGCGTTGGTAAGCCTCGGCGCTCAAGGGCTCGCCGGCCTCGATAAGCTGAGTCATGTCGGCCAGCAAACCGGGTTGCAAGCGAGCAAATTCCTCGCGCATCACCGAGGCACTAAACGCAAACATGCCACTGTTCCAGAAGTAATTGCCGGCCTCCAGATATTGCCGGGCCGTGGGCAGATCGGGCTTTTCTACAAAACGTTTGATCGACAACGCACCTTGGGCGACTTTCTTGTCACCTTCAATGTAGCCGTAACCGGTTTCGGGATAATCCGGGGTGATGCCGAACGTCACAATATGACCTTGCGCCGCCAATTGCAAAGCTGCCGTGAGCTTGGTGTGAAACATCTTGATATCCCGAATGACGTGATCGGCAGGGAAAATACACAAAACGGCGTCTTCCCGGGATTTCATAATGTCGAACAACGCCAGCAGAATTGCCGGCGCCGTATTGCGTCCACTCGGCTCACAAATAATTTTGCCGTCAGCCGGCACACCGATCTCGGCCATGTGCCGCCCGATCTCATGATGATGCTCCTTGCCGCAGACCACACGGATGCGGTCCGGATCGAGAATCGGGCTCAAGCGCTTGATGGTCCGCTGGACCAATGAGTCATCGCCGATAAAATTGACCAACTGCTTGGGGTACAATTCGCGCGAAACCGGCCACAAGCGGGTTCCGGAACCGCCCGCCAACAAGACGGCATACGCATTTAAATTATTTTCAGCCATGGGCTTTTTTTCCTCGCCATCGATTTTTGTCGTTGCGGTTATTGCTGAGGTTGATGGGGCGGCAGACGGTTTCGACGCTCTTAGTGCCGAGCAATGCATTGACTTCGCGCGTCAGCGCCGGGCCGGCCTGCGCGGTGAGATTTTCCGGCAATGCCACAATCGTTTCGGTCTTGCCGGCATCCCGCAAGTGCAAAAAGACCCGGCAGGTGCCGGGATGGCGGCCCACTGTGTCGCGCAGTTTTTCCAGCAGCGGCCGGTCGGCGCCGGCAAGATCGACAAAGATCAACATATTGGCGGCCCAGGTTTCCTCGGCCTGTTCAATGGGAATGATGGCATCGGCGATAACCTTGACCGAATTTTCTTCCTTCTGGGCTTGCCCCTGGATCAAAACGGCCTTGTCGTCGATCAGCAGTTCATGGGTATCATTGTATGTGTTGGGAAAAACGATTACCTCCACCGTCCCTTGCATGTCTTCGATGGCAACGAAAGCCATCATATCACCCTTTTTAGTTCGCAGGGTGCGCATGCTGCTGATGATCCCGCCGATACGAATCTGGGCGCCGTCCTTGACCTCCAAAATGGTCGTGCTGGTGGCATTGGTGTATTTCGCAATAATCTTCTCAAACCGCTCCAGCGGGTGGCCGCTCAAAAAAAAGCCGAGCGACTCCTTCTCATACGCCAAACGCTGCTTTTCCTCCCATTCGGCGATCTGCGGTATGGACGGCTGGTTGATCGAGGGCTTGCCGGTTTTGACGACATCGAACAGGCTCATTTGCGGGTCGGCTTTTTCACGCTGAATCCGCTGGCCATATTCGACCGCCTCGTCGATGGCCGCAAACATACGGCTGCGTTGTTCGCCGGTCGAATCAAAAGCCCCGCACTTAATCAGGCTCTCTAAAACCCGCTTGTTGATTTTCTTTAAATCGACCCGCTCGCAAAAATCGAACAGCGAGGCAAAGGCGCCTTCCTCACGGGCCTCGATGATTCCGGTGATCGGCCCTTCGCCGACATTCTTGACCGCCACCATGCCGAACCGAATCTTGCCGTCCTCCACCGAAAACTCGATTCCGCTCGCATTGATGTCCGGCGGCAAAATATCGATTTGATGGGTCTTACATTCGGCGATGTACTTGACCACTCCGTCGATGGACTGCATTTCACTGGTTAGCAGAGCAGCCATGAATTCAACCGGGAAATGGGCCTTGAGATAGGCGGTCTGAAACGCAATCAGGGCGTAGGCCGCACTATGTGATTTATTGAATCCGTAGCCGCCGAACTTTTCCATCAAATCGAAAATCTGAACAGCCTTGTCCTTGGGAATATTATTTGCCACGGCACCGCTGACAAATCGTTCGCGATGCTCGGCCATGATTTCGACAATCTTCTTCCCCATGGCCTTGCGCAGGCCGTCGGCTTCGGCCATGGAATAATTGGCCAGGTCACCGGCGATTTTCATAACCTGTTCCTGATACACAATAACGCCATAGGTGTCATTCAGAAGCGGTTCGAGCTGCGGGACCAAATATTCGACTTTCTTGCGGCCATGTTTGCGTTCCACAAAATCGTCCACCATCCCGCTGTCGAGCGGTCCCGGCCGATACAACGCCACCAGGGCGATCACGTCGTCAAAGCAGGCCGGCTTCATGCGCACCAGCAGGTCTTTCATCCCCGAACTTTCCAGCTGAAACACCCCGGTGGTGTCGCCGGCCGACAGCAGGTCGTAGGTGGCTTGATCGTCAAAATCGAGCGCCAGCAAATCGGGCGGGGTTTTACCCTGCTGGGCAATGAGCTTGATCGCACTGTCGATAACCGTCAGATTGCGCAGGCCTAGAAAATCGAATTTGACCAACCCGATCTGCTCCACCCGCTTCATATCCAGTTGGGTAACAACTTCCCCTTTTTTACCCCGATACAACGGCAGGTAATTCACCAGGGGCTTGTCGCCGATCACCACACCGGCGGCATGGGTGGACGCGTGTCGTGGCAACCCTTCCAGGACACGGCAAATATTGATCAAATCATCGATTTCAGGCCGTTCCCCGGCCAGTTCCAGAATTTTGGGCTCCTGTTTGAGGGCGTCGTCCAAACTGATGTTCAACACGTCCGGCACCATTTTGGCCAGGGCATCGACCTCCTTGAGCGGTATATCCAAAGCGCGCCCCACATCCCGGATCACGGCGCGGGTCTTCAATTTTCCGTAGGTGATGATCTGGGCCACATAGTCGCCCCCGCCGTACTTATCGACGACGTATTTAAACACCTTTTCCCGGCCATTGATGCAAAAGTCGACATCGATATCCGGCATGCTGATACGGGCCGGATTTAAAAAGCGCTCAAAGATCAAACCGTGTTCAATCGGGTCCAGATCCGTGATCCCCAGCGAGTAGGCCACAATGCTGCCCGCAGCCGACCCGCGGCCGGGGCCGACCGGCACATTGTTCTGCTTGCCGTAGCGAATAAAGTCGGCCACGATCAAAAAGTAGCCCGGAAACTCCATATCCTTGATAGTCTTGATTTCATACTCGAGCCGCTCAAGATAAATCTTCTCGTCTGCATCCGGATTGTGCCGTTTGATCGCTTCAAAGCGTTGTTTAAAACCGGCGCGTACTTCGCGGTCAAATATCTCATCGACCGAGGCGCCGCTGGCATCTTCAAACTTGGGGAAGTGATAGGTGTTGAAATCGAACTCGACCTCGCAACGTCCGGCGATATCGACCGTGTTAGCCAGGGCGTCGGGGTAGTCCTTGAAGTAGGCGTGCATTTCATCCTTGGACTTGAAATAAAGCTGATCCGTACCGAATTTAAAACGGTCCGTATCGTGGATCGTTTTGCCGGTCTGAATGCAAAGCAGCACACCGTGTGCGCGGACATCGTTTTTATCCAGATAATGACAGTCGTTGGTCGCGACCAGGGGGATCGACAGTCGTTGGCTCATTTCCAAAAGCGCCTGGTTTACGATTTCCTGTTCATCGATCCCGTTATTCTGAACCTCTAAAAAGAAATTATTCTCCCCGAATATCGCCTGGTATTCCCGCGCTGCCGCGTCCGCCGCGTCACTTTGATTGACCTTGAGTTTCTGGGGGATTTCGCCATGCAGGCAGGCCGACAGAGCGATCAGCCCTTCACTATATTCCCGCAAAACCTCCTTGTCGATGCGGGGTTTATAGTAAAAGCCCTGCAATTGGGCGATGGTGGCAAGACGACATAGATTCTGGTAGCCGGTTTGATTTTCGGCCAGCAGGATCAAATGGTTGTTGCCCTTATCCATGGTGGTTTTATCGGTGAGCCGGCGCGGCGCCAGGTAGCATTCGCAACCGATGATCGGTTTGATGCCGGCCTTGTGCGCTTTTTCATAGAACTCGACCACACCGAACATGGTGCCATGGTCGGTAATGGCCAACTGATCCATGCCGAATTCCTTGGCACGCTTTAACAGCGCGTCGATCCGAATCGCACCGTCGAGCAAACTGTATTGGGTGTGTACATGCAGATGGGTAAAAGGGATAGCGTTAGTCGACATGACCTGATTTGCTGACATTACAGGTTAATAGATCGGCAGGCCTTCCCATGGCGTATTCGTGTCCGGCTATCACTGCGCGTCCGGGCGCGGATAGCCGGCATCACAATTTGGGAAACGCCCGCCCCCTTGATTCAAGAAAACACCGCCCGATCAATCCAACCGGTAATTGGGGGCTTCTTTGGTGATGATGACATCATGCACATGACTTTCGCGCATACCGGCGGCGCTGATTTTGGCAAAACGCGCCTTTTCGCGCAACTCATCCAGCGTCCGGCTGCCCACGTAGCCCATGCCGGCCTTCAAGCCACCGATCAGTTGATGAATATTGGCCGAAAGCGACCCTTTATAAGGCACCCGTCCCACGATGCCCTCGGGAACGAGTTTTTCTTCATCTTCGTCCTCGCCCAGGTAGTAGCGATCCTTGGAGCCTTTCTTCATGGCTTCCAGAGATCCCATGCCACGGTAGACCTTGTAACTGCGCCCCTGAAATAAAATTGTCTCACCGGGGCTCTCTTCGGTGCCGGCAAAAAGACCGCCGATCATGACGGAATGCGCCCCGGCACCGATGGCCTTGGTTAGATCACCCGAAAAACGGACACCGCCGTCAGCGATCAAGGGCACCCCGGTTTTGGCCGACACGCTACGGCAATTCATAATCGCGGAAACCTGCGGCACCCCGACCCCGGCAACGATGCGGGTGGTACAGATCGAGCCGGGACCAATGCCGATTTTAACCCCATCGACACCGGCTTTGATGAGGTCTTCCGCCCCTTTGGCCGTACCGACATTGCCAGCGATCAGCTCGACGTTGTCAAACGTACCTTTTATTTTCATCACTGCATCGATTACATTTTTGGTGTGGCCATGAGCCGTATCGATCAAAATAACATCCGCGTCGGCATCGACCAGGGCCTGGGTGCGCTCGAGCATGTCGGGTCCAACACCAATGGCCGCACCGACTCGCAACCGTCCCATCTGGTCCTTGCATGCCCGCGGATATTTTTTGATCTTCTCAATGTCTTTGATGGTGATCATCCCTTTGAGCCCCTCGTCCTCATTGACCACCAGAAGCTTTTCGATGCGATGTTTGTGCAATAATTTTTTGGATTCCTCCAGCGAGATACCTTCACGCACCGTCACCAGGTTATCCTTGGTCATGACGTCATCGATTCTCTTCTCCAAGTCGGTTTCAAAGCGCAAATCACGATTGGTGACGATTCCGACCAATCGATTGCCCTTGGTGACCGGCACACCGGAGATGCGATATTTTTTCATCATTTCGAGCACCTCCCAAACCTGCTGGTCCGGATGGATGGTGACCGGATCGACAATCATGCCGCTTTCCGATTTTTTGACCTTATCGACTTCCATGGCCTGATTTTCGATACTCATATTGCGGTGGATAAAGCCCAGACCGCCTTCGCGGGCCATGCTGATCGACGTCAGCGCCTCGGTGACCGTATCCATGGCGGCACTGGCAAGCGGAATGTTCAGGGTTATATTGGTAGTCAGGCGAGTGGTGACGTCACAATCGGCGGGCAGGACATCCGAATAGTTCGGTACCAATAGGACATCATCAAAAGAATAGGCTGACTCAGGCGGTAATTTGTTCATCTGAAGCTCTCCCTGTTACGATGTGCACATATATGAAAATGTGAAAAAGATGATTCAGTTATAGCGATCAAGAGCACCGTCAACTCGCGAATTATTAACGTTTTCGAATAACAAATGGGGATTTCTTTAGCAATCCTTAATTTGCAAACTTGACAAACAGGTGACCGGCCTTGTAGATACTCAGCCTGTTGCCGCCTAATTGCTTTGCCCGCTCACCTGCAACGTGTGGAATCCTTTCGTGCAAACCAAACGGCACACTTAACTGCCATTTAGCGGCCAGCCGTCAAAATTCGAAACCGAAATCGATATTTCACACCATAACGCAAAGCACTCCGGCGAATCATGGGGTGTTTGATTCGGGGTAATACTGTGCTCCTTAAAATCAATCCTGTCAATCCACAAGAACGGCTGATCAACCGGGCCGTCGATATTCTCAAAAAAGGCGGCATCATTGCGTTTCCCACCGACACTTATTACGGTATCGGCTGCGATATCATGAACAAAAAGGCCATTGAGCGCACCTATCAACTGAAGCAACGGAGTAAAAACAAACCCTTCAGTTTTTTGTGCTCCAGCCTCAAAAATATCAGCCACTACGCCAAAGTCTCCAATTACGCTTACAAGACCATGAAGCGCCTGTTGCCCGGCCCCTATACGTTCATTCTGGAAGGTTCCAAGCTGGTCCCTAAAATCATGCTGACCAAACGTAAAACAGCCGGCATCCGCGTGCCGGCCAACCGAATCTGCATCGCAATCATCGAATCTTTGGGTCACCCGATCATTTCCACAAGCTGCACCGAACCCCGTGGCCATTTTTATAACGATCCTTCAATAATCCATGATCATTTCGGCAAACGGTTGGATGCCGTCATAGACGGCGGCCCCTCCCCCAACAACCCATCCAGTGTCATTTCACTCATCGACGACGAGCCCGAGATAATTCGCGAAGGTTTAGGGGATGTAAGTCTGTTCGAATGATGACGGCCTGAAGCCAAGCCCTGGCCCTGGTTTTATTGGGGGGCGGTGTGGCGAGAATTATGGAAGGACAGAAGGTTCCAGGATATAACCGGCGTTAAGCCGCGGCTCGAGGGCCTCGCGCTCAAGGGCTTGCATGACCGAATCCATAACATACTTGAGCCATGACGCTTTTTTCTCACGGGCGTAGACCCGCGTGATTTTGCCTTTGATACCGGCCAACTCACCGGCCCATTGGATGGCATCTTCCAGATTGCCGAGACGATCCACCAATCCGACTTCATGTGCGGTTTGACCGGTATAAATACGCCCGTCGGCCAGCTTGGCGACTTTATCGGCTTGCATGGCGCGCCCCTCGACAATGGCATCGACAAATTGCTGCTTGGTCTGATTGACAAATTCCTGCAAAATTCTTCGCTCGGCGGCGCTCAATTCCCGCACCGGCGATGCCATGTCTTTGTAAGGCCCGCTCTTGATCACCACCGGCACCAGACCGATTTTATCCACCAGCGCCCTGAAATTGGTATAACTGATGATCACACCGATGCTACCGGTGATGGTTCCGGGATTGGCCATGATTTTGTTGCAACCGGCGGCGACATAGTACCCACCGGAAGCGGCCACGGCGCCCATGGAAGTCACAACCTTCTTTTTGGTGACCGTTTTGCGCACTTCCCGATAGATTTCCTGGGAAGGTCCCACACCGCCTCCGGGCGAATCGATACGCAATACAATCGCCTTGATCGACTTGTCTTCACGAAACTGTTTTAACTGGTGAATAACGGTCTTGGCATCTGCAATAACACCCACCACCTCAATGATGCCGACTTTTTCACCCCCACCGTCAATTTGGGTGTAGCGGCCGCTGCCCGCCACGATCCCGGCGATCATCAGGCTAACGACGACCGTCGTCAAGGCACCGATGGAAGCCAGGCACAAAAGGAAAAAAAGGTAGGGGTGTCTACGGGCAAACATAGTGACTGTATTCGTGATTTAGGGTCTGTTAGAGGCTGAAACGCACCGCAAGCCGTGTGCAAGCTGCACCGGCTTGCGGTATAAAAGGATAAGTCGAATTATTTATCTTCGTTCAGTTTTTCCTGAAGGTTTTCACGCAGGATTTCACCGAAAGATGATGTGGCGGGTCCCATATTGTTGACATAATCGCTCAACAGGGCCTGCTCATCGTCGATCTCAAGACGCTTGATCGACAACCCGATGCGCCGTTCGTCACTGTTGATATTCATGACCTTGGCGGTAATCACATCACCGACATTGAATTGTGCTGACGGATCCTTGATCTTTTCCTTGCTGATTTCGGAGATATGCACCAACCCCTCGATACCTTCCTCCAATTCAATGAAAATACCGAAATCGGTGATATTGGTGATGGTGCCGGTGATTTCCTTACCGACTTCATAGCGTTCCGCAACACTTTCCCACGGATCGGCGGCCAATTGTTTGATCCCCAGTGAGAAACGTTCGTTGTCCTTGTCGATATCCAACACGATGGCCTGCACGACATCGCCTTTTTTGAAAACCTCGGAAGGGTGTTTGATCCGCTTGGTCCAGGAAATATCGGAGATGTGAACCAAACCGTCAATGCCTTCGTCGATCCCGATAAAGAGACCGAAATCGGTAATATTTTTAATTTTACCTTCAATGGTTGTGCCGATGGGATATTTCTCGCTAATAACGTCCCAGGGATTCGGGGAAACCTGTTTCATACCCAAGGAAATCCGCCGGCTGTCCGGCTTGATATCCAAAACAACGGCGTCGACTTCCTCGCCCACCGATACGATTTTGGACGGATGGCGCACTTTACGTGTCCAGGACATTTCCGACACATGGATAAGGCCCTCGATCCCTTCTTCCAGCTCGACGAAAGCACCGTAATCGGTCAGACTGACCACTTTGCCGCCAATGCGGGAACCGACCGGATATTTGCTCATGGCCGAAGCCCACGGATCTTCGACCAACTGTTTCATACCCAGGGATACGCGTTCGCGCTGCATATCATAATTAAGTACTTTGACTTTGATCTGATCGCCGATGTTGAACATTTCCGAGGGATGTTTGACCCGTCCCCAGGAAATATCGGTAATGTGCAGCAGACCGTCAACACCGCCCAGGTCGACAAAGACACCGTATTCGGTAATATTTTTGACCACGCCGTCCATGACCTTGCCCTCTTCAATGTTTTCCAGGGTGGAGGCGCGTTTCTGCTCACGTTCGGCTTCAAGAATAACGCGGCGCGACAAGACGATGTTGCTGCGCTTGCGGTTGTATTTCAAAATTTTAAAGTCGAAGGTTTGGCCGACCATTTCGTCCAAATTGCGAATCGGCCTTAAATCAGCCTGACTGCCCGGCAAGAATGCCTGCACACCGATATCGACCGAAAAACCGCCCTTGACGCGATTGACGATTACGCCCTGAACAATACCATCGTCATCGTAAGCCTTTTTAATCTCTTCCCAAACTTTTACCTTTACAGCTTTTTCCTTGGACAGGACGACCATTTCCTCTTCATCGTCCCACCACTCGACCATGACTTCGACCGTATCGCCGACAGCGGCCTCGATGTTGCCTTCTTCGTTTTTAAACTCATGGATGCGGATTTGCCCCTCCGACTTATACCCGATGTCGACCAGAACATAATCTTTGTCCACGGAGATAATGCGGCCTTTGACAACCTCTCCTTCGGCGAACCGTTTGAAGCTCTCCTCATACATGTCCATGAGGTTTTCCATGCTGTCTTCAAATCCGGCATCATCCATCGATTCATTTTCCGTTGCCTGATCGTCTTCAGTCGTCATTTTGCTTTCTTTTGACGTATCGGGCTGGGCCGTGATTTCATCCGCTTTCACTTGTTCGGTCTCATCATTCTTGTCAATGTTTTCCATTAAAAAAAATACCCCCTTAGCCTATTTTTTACCGCAAGTCCATTTTAGTGGATTGCATAACTTATAATGCCTATCAAATTAAATTTGATAACACAATGATTATTTTGGATAACATCCGCAGTGCGGATGCGATCCGGCAACAACCAGTTTCGTAATCATCCGGCCCGGGCAATGTGCTGTTCCATGGACGCCACCACTTGCTCGGCAGACATATGCGTCGAATCGACAAAAATCGCATCCGGAGCCGGTTTCAAGGGGGCTGCCTGCCTGTTGCTGTCGTTGCGGTCGCGTTGGCACATATCCTTTTCGATGTCGGCCAGAGCGATATTCTTCTGCGGGGCAAGTTCGTTGTATCGCCTTTGGACCCGAGCCTTGGGATCGGCATCCAGATAAAACTTCACATCTGCATCCGGAAAGACCACCGTCCCCATGTCCCGCCCTTCGAAAACCGCGGCTTTGCGGCGCCCCAGCGCCCGCTGCAAGCCGAGCAAACAGGATCTTACCACCGGACGCGCCGATACAGCCGAGGCCAGCATTGTGATCTCAGGGTCACGGATCTCATCGGTTATGTCCACGTTATTTAAAAGCAACCGCGGTTGGTCATCGAAAATTTTAAACCGCAATTCGATTTCACGGCCCAGTTTTTCGAGTGCAGCGTCATCGTCGGGCGCAATCCCGGCCCGCTGCACGGCCACGGCAACCCCGCGGTACAACGCACCGGTATCGACGTAAGTATACCCCAGCCGGGCCGCCAACATGCGGCTGACAGTGGTCTTACCGGCCCCGGCCGGTCCGTCAATGGTGATTAACAAATCCTTTTCAAAAGAGGGGGTAGACGTCATTCAATCGCCTGGATATTTAAGTGATTGATAAAAAAACAAATCGCCTCTAAAGCACTTTATCCAACGCACGCACAAACCATTTGTTTTCCTCGGGCAAACCGACATTCACGCGGATAAATTGGGGATAACCATACGAAGTCATCGGCCGCACGATCACGCCTTGATGCAGCATGTTTTCGAAAATCGCGTCGGCGCTTTGTTTTACATCGATTAAGAAAAAATTGGTCTGGGTCGGAAAATGGGCGATCCCGCGCTTGTTCAATGCCGCCCTCAGATATGCCAGCCCATCATGCACCACCTGCAGAGTGCGCTCCAAAAATTCATGATCATCCAATGCCGCACAGGCGCCGATCTGGGCCAGATTGTTGGTATTAAACGGCTGACGAATGCGATTCAATAGGGCGGCCAGATTTGGCGGCATTACCCCGTAACCGATGCGCAGACCGGCAAGACCATAGGCTTTGGAAAAGGTCCGCAGGGTCACCAAAGCGCGCTCGCTGTCATACAGAGACAGGCTTTGAGCGCATTCGGGATCGGTGGCAAATTCGATGTAGGCTTCGTCAACCACCACGACCACCTCAGGCGGGACTTTTGCCAAAAATGCTTGCAGTGCCGCCTGCGAAAATGCGCCGCCGGTCGGGTTGTTCGGATTGGTCACGTAGATCAGCCGCGTGCGATCGGTGATGCGATCCGCAATTCGGTCCAGATCGACCTGCATATCCTCGAGCGGTACAAATACCGGCTGAGCCCCCACCGCCCGCACAACAATCTCATACATCAAAAAACAGGGCCGATGCAGGATTACTTCATCCCTCTTGGTCAACAAACCGCGCGCCAGCAGTTCGATTATTTCATCCGACCCGTTGCCGATCACAACCGTTTCCGGAGGCACACGCAGCCGTTCGGCCAGTTTGCGGATAAGGTAGTAACCGCCGGCATCCGGATAACGGTGCAGGTTCGGCAGGGCCTCCTGCATGGCCGCCAATGCTTTTGGGGAGGGCCCCAGCGGATTTTCATTACTGGCGATTTTGACCGAGTCGGTGATACCGTATTCGCGTTCCAATTCTTCCAGTGGCTTGCCGGCGACATACGGTTTTATCGCGGCAATGTGGTCTGGAATCGTAAGCTTCATTTTCAATCCATCCTAAAATTTATCGGTGCTGCAAATCGAGTAGGAGGGGGAGTCGCCTCCCCCGTCCTCTCACACCACCGGGCATACGGTTCCGTACCACGGCGGTTCATGTTGTACATTGAAGTTTTCGC